>JALHHH010000057.1:10043-31034 GCA_022837485.1 Bacteroidales bacterium | reverse complement strand
GGCTTTTGTTATATTGGGTCATAGCACGGGCACTCATACCCATACTGCTGAATCCTCCGTCATGATAGAGATTCTGCATCGTAACCTTACGCGTAAGATCCGAAAACATGGTAATGCAATAGTCCGCACATTCATCGGCCGTTGCATTGCCCAGTGGCGACATTCGCTCGGTAAAGTCCATCAGCCCGTGGAATCCTTTTACACCCTGTCCTGCCGTTGTGGGAGTTGGCGACTGTGAGATGGTATTGATACGTACGTGCTTTTCACGACCGTAGATGTATCCAAAACTGCGGGAAATGGATTCGAGAACGGCCTTTGCATCCGCCATGTCGTTGTATTCAAATAACGTCCGCTGTGCCGCAATGTACGACAATGCTACGATAGATCCCCATTCGCTGATGGCATCCAGCTTTTTAGCGGTCTGAATCATCTTGTGAAACGAGATTGCTGAAATATCAAGCGTTTTGGAGAAGAAATCGTAATTGATGTCGTCGTAAGGCAGTTTTTTTCTTACGTTGGGCGACATACCAATGGAATGAAGGACAAAATCCACTTGTCCGCCAAAAATTTCCATTGCTTGCTTAAACAGGTTTTCAAGATCTGCTACGCTGGTAGCATCAGCAGGAATCATAGCGGAACCGGTACGCTCTGCCAGTTCATTCAACTCACCCATTCGGATGGCCAGAGCAGTATTGGTAAGCACTAAATGCGCTCCCTCTTCGTGCGCCCTTTCGGCAACTTTCCATGCAATCGACTGACTGTTAAGCGCACCGAAAATAATTCCCTTTTTCCCTTTAAGTAAATTATATGCCATAAATCAAAATTTGGGTTGCGGCACTATTGCCTGAATTTTCTTTCTCTGTAACAGTTCAGACTGCTAATTGTTTCGCAGGAGTTCCTTTGCCGTTGCACGCGCGGCTTCAAGCGAAGAGTTGCCGCTGATCATAAGAGCAAGCTCGGAGATTCGCTCTTCAGGCGATAATTTTATGATAGATGAATACGTTCGACCGTTTTCGTCCACTTTTAATACTTTAAAATGTTCGCTGCTCTTGCCCGCTATTTGTGGAAGATGCGTGATGGCAATTACCTGCATTTTACCGGCCATTCGCTTTAGGATATCTCCGGTTCTTGTGGCTACGTCGCCTGAAATGCCATTATCGATTTCGTCGAAAATGATGGTAGGCAGCAGATTGCTCGCCGAGATCAGCGATTTTACTGCAAGCATCAGCCGCGACAGTTCTCCACCGGAGGCGATACGGGAGACTTCATCCGGTTCAACGCCCTTGTTTGCGCTGAAAAGAAATCTGACCTTATCGGAACCATATTTCCCGGGCTCTTCCAGTCCGGTTAATTCTACCCTGAAGCGGGCTTCTTTCATTCCAAGACTGGTAATAGTTTCAATCACAGCAGTTTCGATGACCGGTATGAGAGTGGTGCGTTTTTCTCTGAGCTGGAAAGCAAGGATTTCCAACTCCTCCTTAAGAGCTTTTATCCCTTTTTCGGCACGAGCTAACTCCTGGTCGAGGTTTGCAATTTTAAGCAAGCGGTTTCCGATTTCTTCTTTTTTCTCAATCAACTCGTCGGTCGACCTTACATGATGCTTCTGTTCAAGGGTAAAAAGCATATTAAGCCGTTCATTAACCTCTTCGAGCCTGACGGGATTAAAGTTTGTAACTTCTTGCAGATGACCGACTGCAAACGATAAGTCCTTAAGTTCGATGGTACATGCCGAGATTCTTTCCGAGAGGATGGCCGCTTCCTGGTGATGGCGTGCTGCTCCCTGCAAAAGAGCGTGAACTTCATTTACTTTGCGGAGTATATTCTCTTCCCCTTCGCTCAAAAGCATCATTGCGTTGAACAAACGAGTCTTGATTTCTTCTGCGTGGTTTAGCAATCCTGACTCATTTATTAGGGCATCCCTCTCCCCTGCCTGCAGTCTTGCTTTTTCCAGCTCGTCAAAAAGAAATCTAAGATAATCCTCCTCAGCCTGAGCTTCCTTGTTTCGAATACTCAGTTCGGAAAATATCTTTTCCTCATCCTTAAGTAATTTATATTTCGCGCGGTAAACCTTCAAAAGGTCTTGATTCCCGGCAACGGCATCAATAACCGATAGCTGAAAGTTAGAATCCTGAAGCAGCAGGGTCTGGTGCTGCGAATGTACGTCAACAAGTCGGGAAGTGAGATCTTTCAACAGATTAAGTCCGGCAGGTGTGTCGTTAATAAATGAGCGGGATTTGCCCTGTGGACTTATTTCCCGTCGAATGATGCATGGATTATCGTAATCAAGATCGTTTTCGGCAAAAAAATCGCCGAGGTCGCTCTGACTGATGTCGAATGAACCTTCGATAAGACATTTGGAGGAAGGGTCGGGAAAGCTAAGGTTTTCAGCTCTCTGCCCCAGAATGAGAGCGAGCGCTCCAAGAATGATCGACTTTCCCGCACCGGTTTCTCCGGTAATAACTGTAAATGGCTCACCAAATTCGATGTCCAGTTTATGTATCAGGGCATAATTACGGATGGAAAGGCGCAACAGCATAGTTACCCGGCAGCTTATTTAGGGCAAATTTACGAAATACCTTTAAAGGCTGCAGACTTATTTTTGGGTTTCCAGAATGCGCTGGTACTTGGATGCACTAGCCGGATCAATTTCCTTCAGGATATTGACGGCCTTGGTTTTATCCATCGGAGAGGCCTGACTGTAGATGTTGACAAGCTCGTCTCGTTTGGCTTCAAGAAATAACTGAAGTATAAACAAACCAGGCCTTTCACGGTTGGCTTTGCGGAGCAGTTCCAGGCTTTCGTTGATGGCTGCCCTTCCGGCTTCCACGTCGTCCGACATAACATCCAGACCATGACGGTGATAACGGTATGACGCTTCCCGGATTGCGTTGTAGGTAGGATTCGTAAGGTTCTCAATGAGCCAGTAACGGTTTTTCTGATTTTCGTATGCTTTCCAGCCCTTTTCTCTGGCATTCTGACCCATATTTACAATATTCTGAGCCTTTGCAAAGTAGGGCGATCCACCGTTCTTCGCAAACGAATCGCCGTCAAGACCGAGATAGAGGTACAAATAATACGCCACAACCGATGTCAGGTTGTTGTGGAAGACATTATCAGAAAATTCCATTGGCTGGTATTCAACGTACTTGAACTCAAGATCACGATCCAGATAGTTAAACAAGGGGGTGTTGTATGAGGCTTTGTACACCGGCCGGCGCAGAGCAAGATTCATTTTCCCGCGATTCAATTCTTTCTTCAGGTTTATAGGCGTAATTGGTCCACTGCCTGTTATTTACGAAATCAAACAAGTCCTGCTGAAGGGTCTCAAAAATCTTCTTTTCGGTACCTTCAACCATAGGTGAGGTAACCGATACCGTAACGTTAAATTCCTGCGACCTGGCGGTAAGGAAGCCCAGACTAAGCATAAACAGGATCAGAAGATTTTTCATCCGGATATGGTTTTATTAAAAAGTCCTGCAACCGTTCGCAGATGCAGCACTGGTTTTTTTAACGTTGTCTGGCTGACAGCAATCTTAGATCATTGGTTCAGCCTCGTATCATTTCTAAATTTATTCGGTCCGGTTTCCCGGAATGGCATCAAGGATCCGTGCAGCCGTTTCTTTTTTCGAGAGCAGCGGAAGCTCACGGCTTTCACCGTTGCGTCCGATCAGCGTAACCTTGTTGGTTTCCGTGCCAAATCCGGCACCTTTATCTCTCAGAGAGTTAAGAACGATCAGGTCGAGGTTTTTAGTATTTAATTTCTCGATGGCATTATTCTTTTCGTTGTCGGTTTCAAGGGCAAAACCGGTTAAAAATTGTTCCGGTGTTTTCATTTTTCCGAGCTCGGAAAGGATATCCGTAGTCTTTGTAAGAGTCAGGTTCAGCACTTCACCGGACTTTTTGATCTTTTGGGTTGCTGGATTTGAAATGGTATAATCGGCTACTGCAGCCGACATGATGGTGACATCCGATTGCGGGAATGCATTCAGGCATGCCGAAGCCATTTCAGCGGCAGTATTGACTCTGACAATTTTAACGGCAGGATGATTCAGTCCGATGTGAACGGGTCCGCTTACGAGCGTTACCTCTGCACCCCGTTCGGCGGCTTCCTGTGCAAGAGCATATCCCATTTTTCCGGAGGAATGGTTGCCGATGAAGCGGACAGGGTCTATCGGCTCATGCGTAGAACCGGCGCTAATAAGGAATTTTTTGCCGCTGAAGTCACGACATCTTAAAAAAAAATCCCGGATAATTTCCAGAATCCGTTCGGGCTCCTCCATCCTGCCCTCTCCGCACAATCCACTGGCCAGCTCACCGGTACCTGGCTCTATCAGCCGGTTACCATACGACAGAAGTGTGTTTATATTCTTCTGAGTGGTAGGGTGGTGAAACATGTCGAGATCCATTGCCGGAGCAAAAAAGACAGGGCATTTGGCTGCCAGATAGGTGGTGGTAAGCAAGTTATCGGCAATGCCTGCTGCCATTTTTGCAAGTGTATTAGCCGATACGGGAGTAAGTACAAAGAGGTCGGCCCAGCGGCCCCAGTCCACATGGCTGTTCCAGCTGCCATCGGTCCGGTTGTACGGCTCCAGGAGTACCGGTTTCTGCGAAAGCGTGGAAAGAGTAAGCGGGGTTACAAAATCGGTTGCACATGGCGTCATAACAACCTTTACCTCTGCACCTTCCCTGATTAGCATGCGAACCAGCAAAGGGACTTTGTAGGCTGCAATGCTCCCGGTGATTCCGATCAGTATTTTCTTTCCTTTGAGCATGACGATAAGCTATACCAGGCGTTTATTCCCCGGTACCAATATGCGGGTTTCTGAAGTAAATCTGTTCGTTGATAAACTCCTGAACCGCGATAAGCGTGGGCTTGGGAAGATGCTCGTAATATTTGGCGATCTCAATCTGCTCACGGTTTTCAAATACCTCTTCGAGGTTGTCGTTGGGTACGGCAAACTCAGCAATCTTCGAATTCAGCTCTTCCTTAAGTTCGAGTGAAATCTGATTGGCGCGTTTTGAAAGCACTGCTACCGTTTCGTAAATGTTTCCGGTAGGCTCCATCATCTTGTGAATGTTGCGCGTTACCGCCACGGTATCGGTTTTGATTTTTTTAAAATCCATAGGTAAAATTTATAAAGCTGAAAGATTATTCAATTCTTTACGGGCATTCTTCTGAATGTTCCTGAGTTCTTTGAGATATCCCGATTCGGGAAAGAAGGTTGCAAAGTTATCAACGGCATCGTAGGTATGCTGGAACCTCTCCTCCTGTTTGCTTGCAATACTCTTGCTTGCGTACGAGTAGTATGATTTGGCAATCAGGTACATTGCCTCTTCCCGGTAACGGGTATCGGGATAATCTTTTATCAGATTCTCAAAGTTGATGATCGCTGCCTTGTAATCCTCCATTTTGTAATAGAGGTTTGCAATGTTGTAAGCTTTGGTTTCAAGTTTAAGCCTTAGTTCATCAATGAGTTCATTTGCGCGGCCCACACGGCTGCTTCCCGGATACCGGTTGATGAAGAGCTGCAGCTCCTTGATGGCATCAGTTGTAACCTGCTGGTCGAGACTTGATGGCGGGGAGTCGAGGTAATTACAGTATGCTGACATAAATGCAGCCTCTTCGGCATTCTTGCTGTTCGGGAAATTTTGTGCAAACTGCTTGAAGTAATAGCTGGCCAGTATGTAATCTCTTTGTTCGAAGTGGGCATTTGCATAGTAATATGAAATCCGCTCCGCCCGCTCTGTTCCCCTGTAAATGGCCTGCAACTGATCGAAAAGCTGGATGGCTCTGTAATAATCCTTCTGCTCGTAGTATGAAATGGCCATTTCATACTTTTGCTCATTGTCGGTACTCTTCAGCAGTTTCTGGTATTTACTGCAGGACGACAATGCAATGAGAAGGCCGGCGATAAGGAGTAATCTGCTTTTTCGGATCATGCGGCAAAAGTAATTATTTTACAGACACAACGAACGCCTCTTTAATGGATATTATTATGATTCACGAATGTTCTTAACAAATTTTGGGAGTGTGATTCCGTGAAGGCAGGTACAATAAGCGTTTTTGTCCATATACCTATGGTTTCAGAGCACGGGTATAGGTTTTCAGACAGCGCTCACGGGCTTCGGAATGGTTAACCATCGGCCCGGGATAAGCCGGTGTACCAAATTCCGGTATCCATTTCCGAATGTAAACCTCATCCTTATCGAATTTTCTGGCCTGCTCCATCGGGTTAAAAATCCGGAAATAAGGTGCGGCATCGCAACCCGAACCTGCTGCCCACTGCCAGTTGCCATTGTTTGAAGCAAGCTCGAAATCCAGCAGATTCTCAGCAAACCATGCCTCCCCCCACCTCCAGTCGATGAGCAAATGCTTGGTCAGAAAGCTGGCCGTTACCATCCGCACCCGGTTGTGCATAAATCCGGTTTGCTTCAGTTCGCGCATACCGGCATCCACCAGCGGAAAGCCCGTGGTGCCCTCACACCAGCGAACAAAATCTTCTTCCCGGTTCAGCCATTCAATGCGATCGTATTCCTTACGGAAAGCCCCGTTGACGACGTGCGGAAAATGAGACATGATCTGTGCGAAAAACTCTCTCCATATCAGTTCGTTAAGCCAGGTTGAGCTTGCGACTTCCGCTGTACGTATGCACTCGCGGGTGCTTACGGTTCCGAACCGGAGATGCAACCCAAGCCTTGACGTTGCGTCAAGTGCCGGAAAGTTCCGGACACCGGCATAATTTCTCAGCTTGAGGATATCGGGTTCTTCCGGAGGATAATCGAAATCGAGCCAACGGAATCCCATTTCTTCCAGAGCAGGAAAAGAAGGTGCAGGCAGATCCGAAAAATTCTCCGTCACCGTTTCTGACGGATACCCGGGGATGCCTTTTAATGCTTTCAGTTCCAGCCACTTCCTGCTGTATGGCGTAAATACCACATAGGGCGAGCCATCCGGTTTCAAAACATCGTTGCGCTCAAACAACAGGTGGTCGCCGAAAGTATGAAACGCGACTCCGGCAGTAGAGAGCATCTCTCTTATTTTCGTGTCGCGCTCAAGAGTATACGGCTCATCGTCGTGATTGGTGAAAACTGCATTTACCCGGTATTTCTGCAAAAGGTTCTCAAAAACCTCCGGAGGCGTGTCAAAATATATGTGCAGACCGCCCCCGTTTTGCAGCAGTTTGCGGTTCATACTGCTCAGGGTTTTGTATATGAAATTTACTCTTTTGTCATCGCCAGGCAGTGACTTAAGGATGTTCTTGTCGAAGATAAACAGCGGAATAACAGGTAATCCGCTGCTGAGTGCATGCCAGAGTCCGCGGTTATCGTTCAGCCGCAAATCCCGGCGGAACCAGAAGATATTAATGGTTTGGTTCATAAACGAAGGCTGTGAGGCCGGTAAACAAGCCTTTAGCCGGTTTGTTCACGGGACGGATGAAGGATTTTTCTGCTTCGGAAGCTGTTGCCGATGCATAAAATTTCCATAGCTTTGCGCCAATTTACGAAATCTTAAACCTAAAAACCTACTGTCGTGGATATTTTCGATAAAAGAGTGCGGAATTTAGGCCCGCTGGGTATGTATGCCAAACAGGCTGATGGTTATTTTATGTTCCCCAAGCTCGAGGGAGAGATCAGCAACCGGATGAAATTCAGGGGTAAAGATGTTCTCGTGTGGAGTCTCAACAACTACCTTGGGCTCGCCAATCATCCCGAGGTGAGAGAAACCGATGCCCGGGCTGCCAAGGAATGGGGAATGGCATATCCCATGGGTGCCCGCATGATGTCGGGTCAAACGATATACCACGAACAACTGGAGCGTGAACTGGCCGCTTTCGTCGGTAAGGAAGATGCTTTCCTTCTGAATTTCGGATATCAGGGCATGGTCTCCATCATCGATTCACTGGTCGACCGCCACGATGCCATCGTTTACGACAGCGAAGCGCATGCATGCATCATCGACGGCGCCCGCCTGCACATGGGTAAGCGCTTTGTTTTCCCGCACAACAATATGGAAAACCTCAGGATTCAGCTTCAGCGTGCCAAAAAGCTGACCGACGAAACCGGTGGCGGTATCCTGGTAATCACCGAAGGCGTTTACGGTATGACCGGTGACCAGGGAAACCTGAAGGATATTGTTGAATTGAAGAAAGAATTTAACTTCCGGTTGCTCGTCGACGATGCTCACGGATTTGGGACAATGGGACCTACAGGTGCCGGTACGCATGAAGAACAGGGTGTTATGGACGGGGTGGATATCTATTTCGGAACGTTTGCAAAGGCGATGGCCGGAATCGGAGCTTTTGTAGCCACCCGTGCCGATGTGGTCGATTTTCTGAGACATAACATGCGCTCACAGACGTTCGCAAAATCACTGCCCATGCCTATGGTCATAGGAGCCCTGAAACGCCTCGACCTCATCCGCAAGCATCCCGAACTGAAAAGTAATCTTTGGAATATAGTTAATGCGCTGCAGGGCGGCCTTAAGGAAGCCGGCTTCAACCTCGGAAAAGCTGCATCTCCGGTAACCCCGGTAATTTTGGAGGGCGGTGTTCCCGAAGCAACCCAGATTACAGTGGATCTGCGCGAGAACTACGGAATTTTCTGTTCCATCGTAACCTATCCCGTAGTACCAAAGGGTGTCATTCTGCTGCGTCTGATCCCGACAGCAGTGCATACGCTCGAAGATGTAAAATTTACCATCAATGCCTACAAAGAAATAAGCGTAAAATTGAAAGAAGGCGCTTATGCCAATGTAATGTACGATATATCAAAGCTTTAAACATTTCTCAGGAAATAAAAAAAACACCGGAACATCCCGGTGTTTTTTTTTGAAATCCATTTTATTAACTCTGCTGCCTGAACAGAGCTATATAAAGTTTAACGCGCTGTTCGAAGAGTAACTGCAATCTGTATACCAGGGCAGGCACAGGCGGCAACATCTGTTCTCCTGCCTGCATTACCGGTAATACCCTTCGCGAGGTACCGGAAATAAAGAGTCCCTCAAAACTGCCGATTTCCGAATGGTGAACTTGCTTTTCCAGCACGGGTATGTCATTTTCCGAACACATTTCCATAATCTGCTTTCGGGTTATCCCCATAAGAACGGTTCCGGACGGAGGGGTAATCAGGCAGTTATTCCTGATAAAGAAGACATTCGAACGGCTGCCTTCGGTAATAAAACCGTTGCGATCTACCAGAAGCACTTCGTAAACCTCCTGGTTTTCCTTGATAGTATCGGTTTCTTTCCTGAGTCTTACATTCATTACTTTGGCATTCGGATTCTCTCTTTCGGCATGAAAAAGATCCACCTTTACACCGTTTCTGAACTGCTCAGCCGTCGGGTAGGAATGAACAACAAAGTAGATGAAGATTTGTAGCTTCCCGTCACGGCCCGGATAAGCTGCTATCTTTATATTTCCTTCACCCGGTGAATTTTTCCGGATCAGTCTGTAAATAAGTTCCTGCATTCCTTTTCCGTCCATGGCGGGATTAAAACCGGCTAGGCGGGCAGTTGCAAAGAAGCGTTCCAGGTGATCTTCCAGAAACAGAGCAACACCTTCATCCGTGCGAAATACTTCGTAGGAATAAAAAGCGGGAGGTGAAAAGTGGCGGTCAAACAGCGAAACCGGAAGGAGTTCTCCGTTTAGCATGAAAAACTCACGGGCGCATTCGGGCATAACGAAAAAAATTAGTTGTCGGATATGATAGCGGGTTATTTCTTTCTGCTGCCGCCAAACAGCGAGCCAAGAAGTCCCCTTACAAGGGTTCTTCCAAGTTCATTGCCCAGAGTGCGGGTAGCAGTTCGCCCGACCTGTTTGCTGAGTTCGGTAAAGATATCGGGATTGGCCTTTTTCTGCGCCCGTTCAGCTCTTTCTTTGGCTGCCTGTGCCCTGGCAAGTGCAGCCTCTTCTTTAGCCTGTGCAAGCTTTTCTTTTGCGGCTGCCGCGGCGGCGTCTTCCTCAGCTTTTAGCTTATTGGCTTCTGCTACCCTGGCTTGCAGGATTTCGAAAGCAGACTCACGATCGAGTGATTTTTCATATACTCCGAAGATCAGCGACCGACTGATTAAACCTTCCCGCTCATTGTTCTGTATAGGTCCGATTTGTGAGCAGGGCGGCAATATAAAGGCACGTTCGACGACGGAAGGAGTTCCTTTGGGATCCAGAAAAGAAACCAGAGCTTCGCCTGTACCGAGTTCGGTAATCGCCTTTTCCGTATCAAGCGCAGGATTTGTTCTGAATGTGGTTGCTGCAGCCCTTACCGCTTTCTGATCCCTTGGAGTGTAAGCCCTCAGTGCATGCTGAACCCGGTTGCCCAATTGCCCCAGCACCGAATCGGGAACATCCAGCGGATTTTGGGTAACAAAGTAAACCCCCACCCCTTTCGACCGGATCAACCTGACGACCTGTTCTATTTTGTCGAGCAGAATTTTAGGTGCTTCATTAAACAGCAGATGCGCTTCGTCGAAGAAAAAGACCAGCTTAGGCTTTTCCGGATCGCCCGCCTCGGGAAGTTCTTCAAAAAGTTCGGACAGAAGCCAGAGAAGGAAAGTTGAGTAAATCCTTGGAGAATGCATCAGCTTATCTGCTGCCAGAATATTGAGAATACCCATTCCATCCGGGTCCGTTTGCATCAGATCGTGAATGTCGAACGCCGGTTCCCCGAAGAAGTGTTCAGCACCCTGCTGACTCAGCACCATCAAATTGCGCTGAATGGCTCCAATGCTGGCAGCAGATATGTTACCGTGACTCAGGGTGAATTTATCGCGGTTGGTTCCAATATACTCCAGCAGAGATGTAAGATCCTTCAGGTCGAGCAAGAGTAATCCGGCATCATCGGCAATACGGAATGCGAGATTCAGCACTCCTTCCTGAGTGTCGTTAAGATTCAATAGGCGCGAAAGAAGCAGGGGCCCCATTTCAGTGATGGTTGTTCGCATCGGATGACCCTGTTCTCCGAAAACATCCCAGAATACAACCGGAAACCCTCTGTTCTCATAACCATCAAGCTGCAGTTTTCCAACCCTTTCCTGAATCTTGGGGTTCATACTGCCGGGACGGCTTATGCCCGATAAATCGCCTTTGATATCGGTCATGAAAACCGGTACCCCCTGCATGCTGAACGATTCGGCAAGCACCTGAAGCGTAACCGTTTTTCCGGTACCCGTTGCCCCGGTAATAAGACCATGACGATTTGCCATTTTCGGAATGATGTGTAACTCCAGGCCTGATTTTGCAATCAGCGTCTCTGCTCCTTTGTATGCCATCTTTTTCGATTTTTGTTTCGGTTGCCCGTTGCAGTATGATAAAAATTCATCAATAGTAGCGTATTACCGAATGTTCTTAATGGCAAATTTAATCAAATTATCTACTGTGCTGCTATGCTCGCAGGGGAATGATGCCTTCTCCGACATTTAAGTATTTTATTTTACCGGAAAGGAATAGGTGCAAACACGAAAGCCGGCAGGATACCAAAAACAGTATCCTGAAAAGGGTAACAAAATAAATGACGAATCCTATTCATGGGTTTTCAGTTATTTGCACTTACGGTGGTCGATATCACATAATAAGCATAATGTTTTTCCATATTTTTACACTTTCGTAATGTTACTAAAACATGACACCTGAAGAAAGCAAAATACTGAAGCGACGGCTTTACAAAATTATATTTGAAGCGGATACTCCGGCAGGTAAGCTTTTCGACGTAATCCTGATATGGTCTATCATCCTGAGTGTTATTCTGGTAATCGTTGAAAGTTCGCACGAATACCACGATAGATACCAGGTCTGGTTTACAGCAGGAGAATGGCTTTTTACATTACTTTTCACGGCTGAATACATACTGAGAATTTATACTGTCCGCAAAAAGTCGGTTTATATCCTGAGCTTTTACGGGGTTGTGGATTTGCTGGCAATATTGCCGACATACATAAGCCTGTTGTTTCCCGGGTCGCAATATCTGATGGTCATCCGTATCCTGAGGCTGATGCGGGTATTCAGAGTTTTCAAGCTTACAACATTCATTTCTGAAGCAAATACCCTGCGCAAGGCACTCCTGGCCAGCAGCCGGAAGATTCTGGTTTTTCTTTCAGCCATCGCGTTGCTTGTTATTGTCATTGGATCCATTATGTACGTAATTGAAGGCCCATCACACGGTTTTAAGGATATCCCTACAAGCATTTACTGGGCTGTCGTCACGCTTACAACGGTGGGTTACGGCGATATTTCGCCTCAAACCGGCGTAGGACAGTTTTTCGCAAGCATCGTTATGATCCTGGGTTATTCCATTATCGCGGTTCCAACAGGCATCATGTCAGCCGAATTCAGTCGTATGCGAAACCGCACCGATAATTCCACTGCACGCGTTTGTCAGAACTGTATGCGCGAAGGACATGATCCCGAAGCCAGGTATTGTAAATTCTGCGGCGGCATAATCGATACCGACTAAACGGAATGTTTCATCAGGTGTAGGTTTTAATTAAAAAAAACGGTCCGTTCCTATCCATTTTTAGATTAAAAAAAGCCATATTTTGTTTGCGAATTGCGAAAAGTGTGTATCTTTGCACCCTCGATAACGGCTCCGTAGCTCAACTGAATAGAGCATCTGACTACGGATCAGAAGGTTACAGGTTTGAATCCTGTCGGAGTCACAACAAAAGGGGTTTTAACACCCCTTTTTTTTATGTCTTTATAGATCGAAATCCAGCGGCATGGTTAACAGCCCCGTGGACGGGCTAATTATTAATGTTAAAGAATAAGGCTATGATTACCAATTGGTTTAATGGAATACCCGTAGCAATTACAGTTTCCGATGACGAAGGAAAAATAGTTGAAATGAACGAAACTGCCTTAAACGTTTTTGCACGTTCGGGTGGCAAAGAACTTATTGGCAACTTCCTGAGCAACTGCCATAATCCAGATTCCATGCAGATAATTGAAAAACTGCTTGGAGGAGCAAGTCCGCATGTTTATACTATTGAAAAAAATGGCCAGAAGAAGCTGATCTTTCAAACACCGTGGTATTTGAACGGTGAAGTAGGAGGATTGGTAGAAATTTCGATGGTAATCCCGTTCGAAATGCCGCATTACATCAGGAAATAGGCATTCTATCGTTGGTTTTTACCGATTAGTTTTCCCGCCAAGGGCAGTAAGTGCCTCATCCACCGGTTCCCAAAGTTCAATCTTATTGCCTTCCGGGTCCAGGATGTGCACAAATTTTCCGTAATCGTAGGTTTCAATTTCGTCAAGTACGTTTACACCGGCCGCTTTCAGATTTCGTACCATCCCTTCAATATTTCTTACCCTGTAATTGATCATCATCTCCTGCCGGGAAGGCGACAGATAGGTACTTCCTTTCTTAAAGGCACTCCATCTCAGATAATTAATTTCTTCCGGCCGATTCGAATTTCTAAATTCAAACACCGCTCCGTAAGGATCCGTAACCATTCCAAGGTTAGAACCGTACCATTCAAGCAAACCGGCTGGATCCTCCGCAGCGAAAAAGATCCCTCCTATTCCGGTTATTCCGGGAGTTGTATCGACTGCAGTCGCCAATTCTACGGATTTCCCGGGAGTAACATCAACTGTTGTTGTATTGCAGGCCGTAATCAGTAAAATCAATAAATAAAAAGCTGGTTTTGCGTGGATAGTATTGCCGTTTCCCATTGTTTTCCGTCGTTTACAGTTGATTTGGATAATCTTCATAGCCCGGATCAAAGCGGGGGTTTGCGGAGTTCTTTCTTTTGCGACACCTCTTTTTTTTCGGCCAGCCGGGCTTCATTCACGGCTTTTCCGGGTTTCGTTTTCACCCGTTTCTTTGCTGGCTTCAGCGATTTCTCCATTAAAGCATAAAACCTTCTGACCGCATCTTCCTTGTTGGCCTGCTGCGAACGCGACCTGCGGGCAGTTACGATCAAAACACCATTGATGGTAAGCCTGTGTGCAAGCTTTGCCATCAGCAATTCCTTCTGTTCGGTCGTCAGCAGTTTTGATTCCGGTATGTTAAAGTGAAGGTCAACCCTTGTTTCTGTTTTATTTACATGCTGTCCACCTTTTCCGCTGCTGCGGGACGTAAGAAATGCCAGCTCGGATGATAGGTCCGGAATGCCTGATGTGGATGTAGTCTCGCTCATGAATTAAGAAAAAAAAGCTTGTTCTGCTCCGGAATTTTGTCCGCATCTCTTCCAAAAAATAAAAAGCCGGAAGAATTAACGATGCTGCAAAATAATGAAAAAACAGAACAAGCCCCGCAGGAAAACCTGCTTAAGTGGGTTATTTACCAGCTACTTTAATTGTACATCCAATGGCTTTTGTCGTTGTGGTAACCGGCTTATTGCCTTTTATCAGCGCATATACTGCATCCTCAACGTACTTTTGCTTCACTGCTTCTGTATCCTGGTGATTATCGTCGATGGCTCCAATATACTCAACAATATACTCACCTTTTTCACGGTTCAGAACAAATACATGAGGCGTGCGTATGGCTCCGTAAGCTGGAAATATCTTCTGGCCTTCGTCGATCAGATAAGGGAACGTAAATCCTTTCTCGGCAGCGCGCTTCTGCATGTCTTCGTATCCATCACCTGGCGAAACAGCAGGGTCGTTCGGATTGATGGCAATTACAGGATATCCCAGTTCCTTAAACCTGAGATCAAGATCAATGATTCTGTCTTCGTAGGCGATTGAAAACGGACAGTGGTTACACGTAAAAATTACGATAAATCCTTTCGCATCCGCGTAGTCGTTCATCGAAACTGTTGTCCCGTCGATGTTTTTCAGTTTGAAATCAGTAGCCTTATTCCTTGGTTTATACCCCTGGGCTACGGCAAATGCGGCAGCTGTAATAAAAAAAGCTGCAAGAATAGTTTTTCTCATAGGTTGTTCAGTTTTTGTTTTACAATTTCTTCAAGTTCAGCATACGTGAAACTCCTTTCATAAAAATCGAAGCCGCTACGGTTATACACGGCCGTTGCCGGCAAAGCTCCAGACCACAGGGGACTTACTTTTTCAATCCAGATATTGGCATCGGGGTCGTTTAACACGAGTACTTCAGGAGTTAAGTTGTGTTTATCAATAAACGGGATCAGTCGCGTTTCAATCTGTCTGACAAAATCCAGGCTTACCAGCACAACTTTCACTTTCTTACTGGCATAAGAATCGTGGAGCTGCTGAAAGTACGGCATCTCTTTCACGCACGGAAGGCACCAGGTAGCCCAGAAATTAACCACATAGGTTGTATCGTTTCGTTGCATCAGCAGAGGTTCGAGCTGCCCGAAACTAACTACCGGAATTTCTTGTGCATCCGTTGCCCGGATTAGGCCGAGGAACAGCATCAGTGTTATCAGCTTCTTCATTGGTTCAATAAAAATATGCCCGAAAATTGGATCAGGAAATCAGGTTAACGATAAACTTATATCAACAAAAAGTTGCCCCGGGCGGTAATTCGGGATGCATTCTTTTCTGCACTTGACTGGAGTATCAAACAAAAATTCCGGGTGCTTGTTCACTGGAATGGCTTTGCCGTTCAACGGTTATATACCGGATTACCATCGATATAGGTTGCAAAGACTCTGGAAAGCGGAATTTCCTTTTCGGGGACGGTCATAATGTCTCTGTCGAGGATAACGAAGTCGGCATTTTTACCGGGCTCCAGACTTCCGCGTCTGTTTTCTTCGAAACAGGCTTTTGCAGCCCAGATGGTAATGGAACGGAGAGCTTCCTCGCGGGTGAGGGCATTTTCCTTCTGAAAGCCTTTGGGCGGATTGCCTTTAAGATCTTTGCGGGCTACGGAAGCGTAGAAGGTATTAACCGGACTTATTCCTTCGATGGGAAAATCGGTGCCATTTGGAATCCAGCCGTTCTGCAGCATCAGTTTTCGGTAGGCGTAGGCATTTTTAAGCCTTGCCTGTCCGATTCGCGTGCCTGCCCATCCCATATCACTGGTGGCATGGGTAGCCTGAACAGAAGGGATGATGGCGAATTCGCCAAACTTGCTGAAATCGTCGGGATGAACAATCTGGGCATGCTCGATGCGCCAGCGAAAATCGTTATCAGGGAGCAAATAATTGCTGTAAACATTTAATACGGTTCGCACCGCCGAGTCTCCGATTGCATGAGTATTCACCTGAAAACCGCGGTCGTAGGCCATCAGGCAGATTCGGCCAAGTTCTTCCGGAGTGATTGTCAATAGTCCGTAATTTCCCGGCTGATCGCTGTATGGTTCTATCATGCAGGCTCCCCTGGAACCAAGAGCTCCGTCGGCATATAGTTTTACGGCACGAACACTGAGTCTTGGCTGAACGCGTATTCCCTTTTTCAGATAACGGTTAATATTTTCATCGGTTGGACTGATCATAGCGTAAACAGCCATCAACAGTTCGTTCTCCTGTTGAAGGCTGTCGATAAAATCAATGGTGGAGGCATCCAGACCGGCATCGGCTACCATTGTTAATCCAACGCTGTAGCAATTCGCTGCAGCTTCTTTCAACAGAACTGACTTTTCACCTGCTGATGGTTCCGGAATCATTTCCCGGAAACGGTCGGCATACGACTCAAGGAAAATACCACTGAACTTACCGTTTTTCATGTGCGCCATTCCGGGGTCTGAAATGCTGTCGGGTGTTATTCCCGATGCTGCAATTGCGGCATCGTTGACAAGCACGGCATGTCCGTCGACCCTTACCAATACTACCGGAACGTCAGGAAAAATCCGGTTCAGGGCGGTGTTGTCGGGGAAGCTCCGGCCAGGCCAGTTGTTCTGATCCCATCCCCTGCCGGCAAGCCAGGCAGAAGGATACTCGCTGTAATGGTTTTCAAGTATATCCAGAACCTGCTGAAAAGAAGATGCATAGGAAAGGTCGGCATATTGCTTGATAAGAGAATATCCGTAAAAGTGACAATGAGCATCGATAAACCCCGGATAGATCGCTTTCCCGCCGGCATCAAACACCGAATCGGCTTCGAAATTCTCACGAATGTACCTGTCATCGCCCAGAGCAAGCACCCTTCCCTTCGCGACGGCCATGGCGGTATAAATTGTAAAACCACTGTCGGCCGTATAGATAACAGCATTCTCAATAATAAGATCAGCCGTTGACCTGTTTCGGTTACAAGAACTTAACGCCATAATTATCAATGGAATTGCAAAAATTCTGAATATCATTTTTGTTCCGGGCTATTTTAAGGCAAACTTATAGATTTTTCCTGTTTACATAACAGTTATTCTCTCCTTTTTGCTGAAGATAACTCAACAATTTTGTTTTTTTTGGATGCTAATATGTTACGCACACGATTTCAAAATCATCGGACTGATTCTAATTTTTATTTTCATTCGGCGTACTTATACCCCCACAGTCATTATCTGAATTTCAATTTTTGTTACCATGGTATTGACCGGATTCCGGAAATCCGGCCGCGTCTTTCCGATTCCTGTGAATGGAACGGGAAAGGTTAATGTGCCGTGGAGATTCTGCTTTTACCGGATTTTTTTGATTGCGATCGCGATGATACAACAAAACGGATGTGAACAATGAAGTAGCACATCTGTTTATCAGGGAGAAAGAAAACAGAGGTTACCTTTCGGAGAAAAAATGCTTACAATTATTGAATTCACAGGCATTCAATTGAATATCACTGGGGTCTCGCAAGCCGGCCAATTAAAAAAGTCGATTAATTTTGACTTTTGATTTCTTTATCGGAAAACCTTTTTAATTTTGCCCCGAACTAAACTTGTATACGATGGAAAAGAAACATGTTTCTACCAGGTTTATGATTGTAGTAATAGCAATTTCACTTGCCGTTTTAATGCGCCTGGTGCCGCACTGGCCAAATTTTACACCGGTTGCTGCCATCGCCTTATTCAGCGGGGCAACCATACACCGTAAATCGCTGGCGTTTCTTATTCCCGTCTTTGCCATGCTGCTCAGCGATATCGTTCTGGGTTTTCATGCTACCATGCTTGCCGTATATGCCGGCTTCCTGATCACGGTTCTTATTGGTTTCCGTCTGCGAAACAGGGTAAAAGCCGGTAACGTCGTGCTGGCTTCATTGTCTTCATCCGTTATCTTCTTCCTCATTACCAATTTCGGAGCCTGGATCAGCGGTATGATGCCGTATTCGAAAGATTTCAGCGGACTTATGCAGGCTTACATTGCCGGTATCCCGTTTTTCAACAACGGATTGCTTGGCGATCTTTTTTACAGCACCGTACTTTTCGGAGCATTTTATCTGGTTACCCGACGCTATCCTGCTCTGGCAAAATAATTTTTTCGACAAGATCCCAGACTTTAAATTTTCACCGGATAAATATGAGCTGGTCTAATTAAAACTGTCTGAATTTTGGGAGTACTTACTTTCTAGTCCCATCATTTTTTAGGTATAGAATTACCCACAGGATTCGTGGTAGAACAAAATAAATAAAAGGCTGCCCTACGGCGGCCTTCTTTTTTATCAAAACGGCAGAATATCAATCTTCACCCAAAAGGGTAAATTTCCCGGTTAACATTGGTAACAGGAAGCAGCAGTTAAAGCAGCCCGTGGTATTTCCTTTTAATCCTCATCGCGTTCGAGCAGCAAAACCGAATGCTGGGGAACGATGTAATATTTCACTTCGTTGTACATAATCTCAACAGCACCCTTCTGAAGGAAAATAGCGAGGTCACCTACCCTGGCCTGAAGCGGAATATAGCGAATATTGCCGCTGTCGCCGCGCTTCCATGGTTGATCTTCGTTTTCCTGGAGGGGAATGGGGTAACCGGGCCCGGTCTTTAATACGTAGCCTGATTGAATTTCCTCCTTTTCGTTATACCCAGGAGGCAGAAACAGACCTCCTTTGGTCTTTCCCGGAGTCGATAACGGCCTTATCAACAACCGGTCACCCACAACAATGAGGCGGTTTAATTTATTGGTTTCATTTTCTTCCATATCCTGACCGGCAAAATCAATGGTTAGTGCTGTTTACTTCTGTGTTATTCATTTACAGGTATTTCAGAAGCAAAGATATAATCTTTAGGCTATATTCAGGTATTGCATAATCTTTGGTTTGGGGAATCTGAGCTATCGGCTTTAATATCTCTAAGAAGATATTTTGACGGTTTCTGCGTTGTTTAAATAAATGATAGCGTGAGTTCCTGATAGAATACTTACATCGGTTATCTGGTTTTGAACAGATCTTTGTTCGGTGCATTAAACGATTTTCTGTGGTTACAGTCTGCCTTTAACAGAATAATATTGGCAGCGGCGAAAGAAATGGTGTAACTTCCGTTATAAAACCAACGAAATTAATGGTATTTTTGTACATTGAAAGCTGCCGTTGCGGGAAGGTAAATTGTTGTACCCATCGGGCAGAAGATATTTATCAAATTCCGAAGAAATGAAAATCGTTGCTTTTCATACACCCAGACCAAGGTCGTTTAATTATAAGCCAAGATTCTACGACAAGAGGAAGGAAGAAATGGAGGAAAGGCTAAAGAAATATGCTGATTCCGGGGAGATGGAAACCACGGAACGGCTGAGAATGGATATAAAACGCAACTGGAAGATCAAACAGGACCGTTCACGTACGATCTCAAGCCGCACCTTTGTAATCTATCTTTTCGTGATTTCGTTGCTCGTTTATTTCATCTTCTTCCATTAATCCGGAATACTGCCTTTTTATGTCAGATATTATCAGGCTTCTGCCCGATTCAGTTGCGAACCAGATTGCAGCCGGTGAGGTTATTCAGCGCCCCGCTTCGGCAATCAAGGAGCTGGTTGAGAATGCCGTGGACTCAGGTGCCTCACACATCGAACTGATTGTGAAAGATTCCGGCAAAACGTTGCTGCAGGTTATCGATAACGGTTGTGGAATGTCGCCCACCGATGCACGAATGAGTTTCGAACGCCATGCAACATCCAAGATAAAAGAAGCCAACGATCTGTTCCGGATTCACACCTTCGGATTCAGGGGCGAAGCTCTGGCTTCCATAGCTGCCATCGCTCAGGTGGAGCTTAGATCGCGGCGAATGGATGATGAGCTGGGTACCCACCTGGTTATTGAAGGTTCGATGGTAAAAAGCCAGCAACCCTGTGCCTGCCAGACGGGCACGTCCATCATGGTCAAAAATCTTTTTTACAACGTTCCTGCGCGTCGCAATTTTCTGAAATCCGATTCGGCTGAAATGCGGCATATCATCGAAGAATTTCAGCGTGTTGCGCTCGTAAATCCAAACATCGCCTTTACCTTCCACAATAACGGAAAGCTTATGTTTCAGCTGCCCGCTGCCGGCCTGAAACAACGCATCGTTAATCTGATGGGATCTGCCTATCAGGAAAAACTTATCCCACTCGGGCAGGACAGCGATATAGTTAAGATATCGGGATTTGTGGGAAAACCGGAAAGTGCCCGGAAAACAAAAGGAGAACAGTATTTCTTTGCCAACAATCGTTACATACGGCACCCGTATTTCAACCACGCCGTTGAAGAGGCCTTCAGCGAACTGATACCCGAAGGATACTACCCGGCGTATTTTATTTACCTTGAAGTTGATCCGTCGAACATCGATATTAACATTCATCCCACAAAGACAGAAGTTAATTTTCAGGATCATCAGGTGATCTATTCGATGCTCAGATCGGCTGTAAAACAGGCCATCGGAAAGCACAGCCTATCCCCTACGCTCGATTTTGAAGCTGAAACCATCTTCAATACTTACTTTCCGAAAGACAAGCCCATAGTGGAACCGGGTATTACCGTCAATCCCGACTATAATCCCTTTGTCAGGAAACAGCAAGCCGAACTGAACCTTTCTGCCGGCATCAAACAGGATCCCAATCTGGCAAACTGGAAAGATCTTTATGAAATCTCGCGGCGCGACAATCACGGTTTTGAGTCCGAACCCAGAACCATGACCATTGGCGCCGATTTTGACTCGGAAGCTCCAACCAGAGGTATTATGCAGTTTCAGAACCGTTACATCGTAAGCCGGGTGAAGTCGGGACTCATGATTATCGACCA
>JALHHH010000057.1:0-9976 GCA_022837485.1 Bacteroidales bacterium | reverse complement strand
ACGAAAGGGTGATTTATGAGCGGTTAATGGACCGAAGCAGCGAAAAGAAAGGGCATTCGCAACAACAACTCTTTCCGCAGACTGTTAATTTGTCAGCAGCTGACAGTGAATTGCTCAGAGAGCTTCAGGATGATTTTTCCGATCTGGGTTTTAGGATTGAACCATTTGGTCGAAATGCCTATATTGTTCAAGGTATACCCCCCGATATGGTGGACGAAAATATACAATCGCTGATTGAGAATGTGCTGGAGAGTTTTAAAACAAACCAGATCGGTCTGAAAATTGATAAACGAAATAACCTTATTCGGTCGATGGCCCGTAATCTGGCAATCAAAGCCGGAAAGGTACTGCTTCCGGAAGAGATGCAATCTTTGCTCGATGATCTTTTTGCCTGCAGCGTTCCTAACGTCAGTCCCTCCGGAAAAACCATCATCATCTCGATAACATCGGAAGAAATTGAAAAACGATTCAACGACTAAGAACTTCATCGCATGAACTACCAGCAATACTCCCCAAGGGGATTCCGGGTGCTTCCTCCCGTCGTTAAAAACCTGCTGATAATCAATGTCCTGGTTTTTTTCGCCCAGATGACTGCTCAACAGGTATTCAACATCGACCTGGTTGACTACCTGGGGATGCATTACTACGGATCCTCCAAGTTCAACCCGGCGCAACTGGTAACCTATATGTTCCTGCACGGCGGATTTTCACATATTTTTTTCAATATGTTCGCCCTCTGGATGTTTGGTTATACCCTTGAAAATGTTTGGGGACCCAAGCGATTCCTGACATATTATCTTATTACCGGAATTGGTGCAGCCCTGGTTCATATGGTTGTGATGTGGGTGGAGATATCTTCCATACAGGCACATGTAACGCAGGTAATGATGGATCCATCGCCTGAAGCATTTTCAGCTTTTCTTGCAAAGCACTTCTCCTGGTATCAGGGACAACTGGCCGGATTTGTAAGCTCATGGTCGCTCAACCCAACCGATCCTGTCTACATCAACCAGGCATCAAATTACCTGAACGACCTGGTTAATATCCGCATGGATATACCAACCGTCGGAGCATCCGGAGCCGTTTACGGTATTTTGCTGGCCTTTGGCATGATGTTCCCCAATGCACTGATTTATATCTATTTCCTCTTTCCCATCAAGGCCAAATGGTTCGTAATCGTTTACGGTGCATTGGAACTGTACTTTGGTTTTGCCAACAGAGCCGGAGATAACGTAGCACATTTTGCACACCTCGGGGGAATGCTCTTCGGATTTTTCCTGATCAGGTACTGGAGTAGGCACGTTAACCGTTATAACCATTACGACTGAACGTTGCACGACAAAATGTAGAATACAGTGGACGGGGATACCTTGAAAACCCGGTTTTTACTAGCCGGAAATGACCAAATGCACAATTAAACGGAAATGATTCAACATGTTTCTATACCGGAACGCATCCGGATTTTTTTCAGCCGGAACGAAGCCCTGCCTAAGATTATACTGATAAATATTATCGTCTGGGTCCTCTCGTTGCTGATTAAAAACATCGCTTTCCTTTTTACCTCTCCGGAAGCCGCTGCCACAGGCACATACAGCCACAGCGTGGCAATGACCATGATGAAATACCTGGCGGTGCCTGCCGATCCCGGCAGTCTTCTTTTGCATCCGTGGACTTTGTTGACCTACATGTTTTTTCACCTCGATTTTCTGCATATTCTGTTTAACATGCTGTGGTTATACTGGTTCGGGAAGATTTTTGTGCAGTATCTGTCGCAACGGCAGTTGCTTGGTACTTACCTGATTGGCGGTATTGCCGGCGCACTTCTTTACATATTGGCATTTAACGTATTTCCGGTTTTTTCCATAGTGAAGGAATCGGCACTGGCACTGGGTGCATCGGCTTCGGTTCTGGCGATTGTAGTGGCTATTTCGTTTTACGTTCCCAACTATACCATTCATTTGTTTTTATTGGGACCTGTCAAAATCAAATACATTGCAGTTTTCTCCGTGGTGCTGGATGTTCTTATGCTCGACTCGGGCAATCCCGGCGGACACCTGGCACACCTGGGAGGTGCACTGTGGGGATTTGCCTGGGCAAAAATGATCCCCGGCCGGGATCCTACAAGGATCTTTTCAAAATGGTCTTTTCTAAAAATGCCTGACTTCCGGCGTCGAAATAAAAGATTCCGTGTTTATACCAATCCACAAAGAATGACCGATGAAGAATACAATAAGCGGAAAGTGGAAAAGCAAAAACGTATCGATGCCATACTGGATAAGATATCTAAGTCGGGGTACGACAGTCTCACAAAAGAAGAAAAAGAACTGTTGTTCTCAAACAGCAGGAGATAATTAACCAAAGCATGGGTTCAGCAAGAAAAAAACGTCGGCGATTATTTCTTTTCAGAAAGCTGTTTCTGATGGCCAATATTTTTTTTGTAGCCCTTCTGGCACTGGGATTTGCCGCAGCCTTCCTTTCCCCTGATAAATACTGGGCTGTTGCATTTGCCGGACTCGCATTTCCTTACGTCGCACTGATCAACTTTGTTTTCATGATTTTTTGGCTGTTTACTGCCCGAAAAATTTATGCACTGATTTCCCTGCTGATGATCCTGATTTCTCTTCCCCGACTCGATGGTTATTATCAGCCGGTGGGCGGAAAGACCAGTGGAGGTCACAACGATTCGATACGTGTGCTGAGTTACAACGTGCGCCTATTTGATCTGTATAATTGGGGAAAAAAGAAGGAATCTGCCAACTGCAGAGCTCAGTTTATCCTGATACGGGAGCAGAAACCCGATGTACTCTGCATTCAGGAGTATCATGCCGGCAGATCGGGAAAGGTTGATATTGCCGACAGCATTTCGGCTTATTCCGGTTTGCGATATAAGCATATTACATTCGTAAAAGTCAACGGGGATACAAAACCTTACGGCATAGCAACCTACAGCCGTTGGCCTGTAGTGAACCGTGGAATGGTGCGGTTCGACGATAATCCGGTAAACTTCTGCATCTACAGCGATATTGTAAGAAACGGCGATACAACCCGGATATTTAACGTACACCTCGAATCCATCCGTTTCAGCAGGGAGGATTACCTGTTTGTGAATGAACTCCGGAAACAACCGGATGACCCGGATCTGTTTTCGGAAAATTCTCGCAAGATCATCCGTAAGCTGAAGAGTGCATTTATTTCGAGAGCCCGGCAGGCCCGGACACTGCGGATAGAAATTGCCCGCTCTCCTTATCCGGTTATTGTGTGTGGTGATTTCAACGATACGCCATCATCTTATGCATATCGTCAGATGTCTGCAGGTCTGGTCGATGCATTTTGTGAGGCCGGCAGCGGATTCGGACATACTTATGCCGGAAGCCTTCCTTCGTTCCGTATCGATTACATTCTGCACGACAAAGAGTACTTCTATACCGTTAAATTTGAAAAAATTAATCAGGCATATTCCGATCACTATCCAATAGCAGCTACTCTGGGCATCCATAGCAAAGCATCGGACTAAACAGCAAATTCCTGCTGTGCGGTTCTTTTTTAGCTTAAATCCGGAATTCATCGAAATCGGTTCTGCCATATAAAGCGAATAGCTTTCGCGAATCATTAACTTTGCATCAAACTGCACGCTGAAATGGAATTTAAACTGACTTCAGAGTTTTCGCCTACAGGCGACCAGCCTGAGGCCATACGGCAACTGACCGATGGATTGAAGCGCGGCGATACGTCACAGGTACTTTTAGGGGTTACAGGGTCCGGAAAAACATTTACCATTGCAAACGTTATTGCCGAAGTAAACCGTCCGGCTCTGGTGCTAAGCCACAATAAAACCCTGGCAGCACAGCTTTACGGCGAATTCAAACAATTTTTCCCGGATAACGCAGTGGAATACTTCGTTTCCTATTACGACTATTATCAGCCCGAAGCATTTATTCCAACAACAAATACTTACATAGAAAAGGATCTGTCGATCAACGATGAGATAGAGAAACTCAGACTAAGTGCCACTTCTGCCCTGCTTTCGGGAAGGCGCGACGTTATTGTTGTGTCTTCGGTTTCCTGCATCTATGGTATCGGTAACCCCGACGATTTCGCCAATAACGTCATCAGACTGAAAAAGGGCGACCGGGTAAATCGCCACAAACTGCTCTGGAGTTTTGTGGAAGGACTGTACAGCAGAACCGAGGCAGAGTTTTCGCGCGGAAATTTCAGGGTAAAGGGCGATACAGTAGATATTTTCCCCGCATATGCAGATCATGCGGTAAAAATTATTTTCTGGGACGATGAAATCGAATCTATCGAGACGTTTGATCCCCAAAGCGGAGGAAGCATCGAAAAGCTGGATGTGATAAACATCTATCCTGCAAATATTTTCGTCACCTCTAAAGAGAAAATGAAAGATGCCATCGAAGAGATTCAGCACGATATGGTAACCCAGGTTGAATATTTCCGGGAAACAGGCAAAGGACTGGAAGCCAAACGGCTTGAAGACCGGGTGAGTTACGACATCGAGATGATGCGCGAACTGGGCTACTGTTCGGGAATTGAGAATTATTCACGCTATTTCGACGGCAGAAAGACCGGCTCACGACCGTTCTGCCTGCTCGATTACTTCCCGGATGATTTTATTACCATTATAGACGAGAGTCACGTAACGGTTTCTCAAATCCGTGCAATGTACGGCGGTGACCGCTCACGAAAACAGACCCTTGTGGAGTACGGATTCCGGCTGCCCTCAGCTCTGGATAACCGCCCCCTGAAGTTTGACGAGTTTGAAGGAATGACCGGTCAAACCATTTACGTTAGTGCAACACCTGCCGACTTCGAACTCCAAAAGTCGGAAGGAGTTGTAGTTGAGCAGCTTATAAGACCGACCGGACTCCTGGATCCGCCCATTGAAGTCAGACCTAGCCTGAATCAGGTTGACGACCTGCTGGATGAAATCAGCAAGACCGTCAACGAAGAAAGCAGGGTTCTGGTAACAACACTTACCAAACGCATGGCGGAAGAACTGACTAAATACATGACCAAACTCGATATTCGCTGCAGATATATTCATTCCGATGTGGATACAATCGAACGGGTGGAAATTCTTCGTGATCTGAGACTAGGTGCTTTTGATGTTTTAGTCGGGGTAAATTTGCTCCGGGAAGGATTAGACCTCCCTGAAGTTGCACTGGTTGCCATACTGGATGCGGATAAGGAAGGCTTCCTTCGTTCGGAACGCTCCCTGACGCAGACCGCAGGCAGGGCCGCCCGAAACATCCGCAGTAAGGTGATAATGTATGCGGATAAAGTCACCGATTCGATGCAGCGAACTATGGATGAGACCATCCGCAGACGTGAAAAGCAGATGGCCTACAACCTTGCAAACAATATAACGCCTGCACAGATTATCCGTTCTACAAGCGCCATCCTTGGACAAACAGCAGTTGCAGGTGCTGGCGGTAAGGCTACCAGAGCTTATGTTGAAAATGTGAATCCCGTACTGGCAGCCGATCCCGTTGTTAAATACATGAGTAACGAGCAAATCGAAAAAGCAATTCTGCAAACCCGGAAATCCATGGAAAAAGCTGCCAAAGACCTGGATTTCATCGAAGCCGCACGATACCGCGACGAATTATTTGCACTTCAGGAGTTGCTTAAGAACAATTGATATTAAAACTATACCCTGTCCAATCATCCCGACATGAACGTCTCTGTTGAAGCACTGATTCCACTCGTATTAAACACCGCTCTGGAAGCCGGCAAAGCCATACTCAACGTATATGAAAGCGGCTGGGAAATAACAGCAAAAGCGGATAACAGTCCGCTGACGACTGCCGATCTGGTTGCGCATGAAGTAATTAGTAAAGCATTACACAAAACCGGTATTCCCGTCCTGAGCGAAGAAGGCAATGGGATTCCATATGAAATACGCAAAGAATGGTCGCAATGCTGGATCGTGGATCCGCTGGATGGTACCAAAGAATTTATCAGCAGAAATGGCGAATTTACCGTCAACATTGGCTTGGTTCTCAACCATGAGCCGGTTCTTGGCGTTATTTTCATTCCCGTTACCGGGATGTTGTATTTTGGTTGCAAGGGGGCTGGTTCATTCCGTGTTTCTGCTGCATCCCTTTCGGGGATAAACCTGTCGGAATGTACGTTCTCGGATGTTGCAGCACTATCGGAAAAGCTTCCGCTAAGCATCGGGAGGGATGAATTTGTTGTAATGGGAAGCCGTTCGCACCTTACAGCCGGAACAGTGGATATCATCGAACGGGCAGGCCGTTTGTTTCCGGGGAGCGTGGTTATAAGTGCAGGAAGTTCCATGAAGTTCTGCCGGCTGGCCGAGGGCAGTGCAGATTTCTATCCACGATTTGGACCAACCATGGAATGGGATACCTGTGCCGGTCAAGCCATAGCCGTAAATGCCGGAATGACAGTTGTTTCCCTCCCCGAAATGGCACCAATAACATACAATCGCGAAGAATTGCGCAATCCGTTTTTTGCTGTTTACAACCCATCCCGTATCGATTTGCCGGAACTTCTCAGGGATAAAAAATAAAGGCCATGACGATTGCCATGGCCCCACAACAGGAAATCCTATACTTCTTACTTAATATCAATCAGTTCCACATCGAAAACAAGGGTTGCGCTGGGCGGAATGGTAGGCGTACGTCCGTCGGGTCCGTAAGCAATGGCAGATGGGATGATAAGACGGGCTTTCCCGCCTTTATTCATCAGAGCAATGCCTTCGTCCCATCCCTGAATAACTTGTCCCTGTCCGAGAACAAATTCAAACGGCTGACCACGGTCGACCGATGAATCGAATTTCGTACCGTTGAGAAGGGTTCCGGTATAATGAACCTTAACGGTTTTACCTGCAGTCGGTTTTTCGCCCGCACCTTTTAAGGTTTCAACATAATAAAGTCCGCTGGCAGTAGGTTTTGCCGTTATTTTATTATCACGAATGTATTTCTGAAGAATGCTGAGTTCTTCTTTTGCAGCCCTCGCTTTTTCTTCTTCTGCTTTCTTTTGCTCAGCTTCGCGTTCGCGGTCAAATTCCGCTTTTGTCTGGAAGCTTACCAGCTTAAAGTTATAGACAAGACTGGTATACGGGTCAACCATAGGAGGCCTGCCCTGCTCGCCAAAGGCAAGAGAGGACGGTACAATAGCCAGAGCCTCAGAACCTTTTGTCATCAACTGGAGTGCTTCGGTAGCACCAGCGTTATCGAAAGGCTTTCCATATTCCCAGCGCATTGGCTCACCCTGCTCAAAGGAAGAATAGAATACGCGTCCGTCGACGTTCGAAACGCTGAAGTGAATCTTAACAATATCCCCTTCTTTGGGCTTCAGGTTGTTGCCTTTAACTTTCTCAATAAAATAAAGCCCAGACTCCAGAGGTTGTGCTGTGATGTTATTGGCCTGGAGATAGTTCTGCAGTTTTCCTTCTTCTTCGTCTTTCAGTTTCGCCATTTCAGCCTGTTTTTCAGCATCCATTTGCTCACGGGTCATAGCTGAAACCAGGCGGATGTCAAATACGATGTCCTTTCCTTTATACGTTGAATCGGGCAGCTGAGGCATACGGATGGTTTTGAGGAAAAACGAGTCAGCACTGGAAATAAAGGTAGCACTGTCGCCGGGTTTCATCATGGCAAGAGCGGAATAAATGTCGCCTTTGTAGGAAGGAGCTTCCAGCGGCAGCATGAATTCCTCAGGGAAATCGGCAGAATTGAAGAGCGTTGAATCACCGATTGAATATTTCATCAGAAGATTCAGAATCATTCCCTCGGTCAGAGTGGTAGTATCGTTGCCTTTTTCATGAAATTTATAATACAACCCACCTTCTCCCTTTTTAAAACCGGGATGTTTAGAGCATGCAAAAAATGTTGCCGACAGTCCGATAACAAGCAGCAGCAGAATTAATTTTCGATTATTCATTTGATAAATAATTAGGTGATGATTTTTTTGCTTAATGAAGCGAAATAAGCTCCAGATCGTAGATAAGGGTTGATTTTGGCGGGACAAGGTTCTGATCTCCCAGCAGGCCGAAACCAAGGTGCGAAGGTATGATAAATTTAGCTTTATCGCCTACCCTGAGTAATAAAATTCCCTCTTCCAATCCGCTTTCCACGCCTCCCCTTCCGATAAGAAACTCCTTTAATCCATCTTTATCGGAATTGTAGATTTCATCACCCGAGATAAGCCTTACAGAGTAACGAAGCACGGCGATTTTTCCCTCCTCCGCCTTTGGACCGTTTCCCTGCCTGTAGATGGCATATCTGAGTCCCGTACCTGTTTTTTCCATTTGCCAATTGTAGCGCTCAACAAAGCGGTCAATTTGTGAATCTTCTTCAAGCATCGCCTGCCGGTTGGCTTCCACAAGAGGCTGTTCAACGAGTTTTGGGTCAAATTCTCGGGTTTCCGAATTATCACGAATAGAGTTGCAGGAATTCAGAACAAGGGCTGTAACGATTATCAGACCTGTAGTTTTCATATTTAGTAGCATTCTTGTCAGGTATTAAAGCATAAGCATGGAGCTTTGCAAAGCGGCATTATTGAGCTCGGTACTGTAACGCGGCAGCAGTGTAACAAATTTATCAATGGTATCGTGCAGCGAAAGGAAAGAATCGCCTCCGGAGGCATTTCTATGCCCTCCTCCATCAAAATGGTTGCGGGCAAAAGTGTTAACCGAGAAATTTCCTTTCGAGCGGAAGGAAATTCGCACACGGTCGTGCTTTTCGGTGAAGAAAGCAGCGAAACTGATTCCCTTTATTGAAAGAGCATAGTTAACAACTCCTTCGGAGTCACCGGGCTGAAAATGAAACCTGACCATATCTTCCCTGCTGAGATAAATATAAGCTGTGGCATGTTCTTCAACAATGGTCATCCGCTCACTCAGGCAGAAACCCAACAGTCGCATGCGATGCTCCGAGTACGTGTCATAGACCAGACGGTGAATCTGCTCAGTATCAATACCATGACGTAAGAGGTCTGCCACCATTTCCCAGGTTTGAGGATAGTTGCAGCTGTAGCTGAACGATCCGGTGTCGGTCATAACTCCCACAAACAGACAAATGGCCGTTTCACTATCCAAAAGATGACCGTCGCCCATGGCTTTTATAAAATCATAAACAAGCTCTGCAGTGGATGAAGTTCCTGTTACCGAAAGCATAAAATCAAACTGATTCTCGGGCTGAACGTGATGGTCGATCAGAATCTTTGTTCCGGGCGCTTCAGAAAGCACTCCGGCAAACAGGTTAACGCGATGAATGGCGTTGTAGTCCAGGCAGAAAATAATATCAGCCTCACGAATCAGCGCATCGGCTTTATGGCTGTGGTGAAAGTAAATAATAGCCTCCTCCTGACCCGGCATCCACTGCAAAAATCCGGGAAAGTCGTTAGGGATGATCACATTTACCTGTTTTTCTTTTTTCTTCAGGTAACGTGCCAAAGCCAAAGACGAACCAAGAGCATCTCCATCGGGATTGTAATGCGTGGTTATCACTATCTTACCTGTTCCGGACAAAAGCTTTGAAATGTCCGATATAATATCTGGGTTAAATTTGTGCAAGATGAGGCTGTATTTATTGTGTTTGAATCGAACACAAAAATAGAAATATTGTTAATTAGCCATTCAACTTAAATACCTTACCTTTAGTTCAGTCACGGAAAAATAAGAAAATGGCCGGAAACATTACGTTTACAATGATTAAGCCTGAAGCTTTTGCTGCTCGTCAGGCAGGAAAAATTATCGATATGATCCTGAGTGCCGGATTTGATATCGCTGCAATGAAGATCGTTCACCTCAGCCGCAAACAGGCCGCCGATTTTTACAGTGTGCACAGCGAACGACCATTCTACGACAATCTCGTAGAGTTTATGTCGTCAGGTCCCATTGTTGCCGCAGCCCTCAAAAAAGAAAATGCTGTAGAAGACTACCGTAAACTGATCGGCTCAACTAATCCTGCCGATGCCGCTGAAGGTA
>JALHHH010000056.1 GCA_022837485.1 Bacteroidales bacterium | reverse complement strand
GCCTTCGTTCCGCTGCCATTCATTCTCAATTGAAACAAAAAAAATGAATACCTTTGAATTTAGAAGAAGAACTCATTACACACAAAAAGGGATACTACCACCTGCTTCGGATATGAGCCAAATATAACCAATTATTATATTACAGCAAATCATTAATCGAAATAATAAGCATTTATTTTGTTGGAAGGTACCCCCAATCCCCAATTCCCGGGAACCGGATCGTACCCCATCAGGCTTTCTGCACGGTACGGCATGCACCTAATCCTTGCTTCGTCTTTGTTTACGCTATACCAGGTCCGTATTGAATCCGATTTTAAATGGATCTGATTCGGAGTTGATTCGGACCTGATACGGATTTAATCCGGAGTTAATCCGGATTTAGTATCGGGAATTACTGTACCTTTGGCAGCAGTTAAAAACATGTTTTATGGGAAAAGTCAGGCAGGGAATTACCAATCCGGTTACAGGTAAAGTGGGCAATCTGGTGTTTTCGAGCTGGAAAGGGATACCGTATGTAAAAACCAAACCGGCCGTTGTGCATAATCCCCGTACTCCGCAACAGCAGTCGGGCAGAAAGGCATTTGCCGTAATTCAGGGGCTGGTTGCCGGCCTGCCCGATCTGGTACGCGCCGGTTTTGCTGCCCGTGCTTTCCAGCAATCTGCCTATAATGCTGCCATTTCCCATAATCTGACCAATGCCGTTGTGGTTGAAGGCAACAGCAGAACGGTCAATTTTCGGGCTCTGACCTTTTCGTTGGGTACGTATGCTCCTGTTACGGATTGCGTTGTTGCATCCGCAGATGAAGAAATCATCGTCCGCTGGAATCCCGCCGTTATTCCCGGTGTAATTGCAGGGCATTCTAACGATCCGGTTGGTATAATTGTGGTCAGCGGGCAGCGGAACCGGCCGTTGTGGTTGCCCGATGCTGCACGACGGGCCGATGGACAATTTATTTTTTCCTTGCCGGTGGAATGGTCCGGTTCCCGGATATACGTATGGACAGTTACGCGGAGTGCCACACTGAAAAGCCGTCCGGAAGCCTCCGTTTCATCCTCCGTTTACGCGGGTGAAACGGGAGGATCCTCCCTGTCTGCCTAAGGATTTCGTCGCGTATACAGGGTGGGGGATATACGGAAAAATGGTGCCTTTGCGGTGTTGTCGCCCGTACCCGCGGGCGGCTAACGGGATTGCATAAAAGACCGGAATGCCGGATGCGGATGTTCGCCGGTTAACGGTTTGATCAGTTATAGGGATGGTCTGTATTTATGAGTCCGGCCGCCGGCACGGACTGTGGTTGCAGGCGTCTTCCGGATCATCCGGTAATAAAGCCACAGTGCTGCGATGAAACGGAATATATATCAAACCTTCCGGTGGTTGTATGCGGTGTATGCAAACGTGGAGGCTATATTCTGTTAATCCGGTTTTGAAGGGTCAAATTTCCAGACATCGTTTTTGTTTGCATAATGACTTCCGGACATGCCCAGGAGAATATATCCCGTATTCCCTATAGTAAACGAAGATGCATTTCTCCTGTAACCGCCGGCAAATACATCTTCCCCATAATGCCAGGTGTTAGAGGCAATATCGTAATCAATCCAGACATTTGTACCATAAAAGCTGGAAAACAGGCCCAAACCGGCATAAATTTTATTATTTATCCTGAATCCGCTCATTTCTCTGCTTCCGATCGGACAATGAGACAGTTGTGTCCAGCTGTCGTTTACCTCGTCGTATTCCCAGAAATACCTGCTGCCGCCGTAGCTTCCGTAATATTTTGCAAGAATATGTGCCGTATTTGAAGAGGAGATGGTGAGTACGTCTTCGCTCCAGATGCCATCGTAAATATCGTTTAAGCGGCTCCAGGTATCCGTAACCGGATCGTATTTCCAGAAATCCTTTTTTTCTTCATAATTTCCATAAACTCCGCCGCCGGCATAGCCGTAATTGCCAATTGAAAATCCGAACGGACTGAATCTTGCTCCCCCCGGAAAGTCATTCTTTTGGGTCCAGGTGCGGGTAATTCCATTAAACTCCCATACCTCGCTTAAGTTATACGACGGGGTATACTGATTGTCCTTCGTACCACAGATTATATAAGCTTTTTCACCGATAACAAAGGTGGCAAACTTATTTCTTGCGTCGCCGGGAAAATCTTCAAGCCGTATCCATATATCCGTAATTGGATCGTACTCCCAGAAGTCTTTGTACCTGCTTCCAAATTCATTGCCGCCTCCCAATCCAATATAGCCATAACCGCCGATAGAAAAATACGCACCATATATCCTGGGGTTACCCGGGAAGTCCCTCATTTTAGTCCATCTGCTTTTATAATCAATTGTTAACGCCTCTTCCAGTGTAAAGCTCTGATCAAGAATCCGTACCGTAACATCCAGGGTTTCTGAAACACTGACTTCCCTTATGGGGATCAGACTTCTCGGGAATTCAACGACTAATTGGGTGCTGGTTGAAGAAACAATTTTAGCCTGGTGTTCTCCAAAAGAAACGTTGTTTTTCTGAGGTAAGGGATTAAAATTTTCACCGGTAATTGTCATATTTTCAACATCAAACGTCTGGATCAGGTCGCTGTTTATTGAAAAAATTACCGGTGGTTTGATCACAACGGATTCGAAAACGGCTTCTCTCCCGCCCACCAGGATACGGAGCTTATTGACAGATTTTTCCAGATCACCCGGTACTGTAATCTGTAATCTTTTTTTGGAAGACGTTATAACACTTGCTTTCGTATCCCCAAGAAAGACCTGGTTAGCTTCAGATACGTAGCTGAAACAATCGCCGTTTATTTCGATGGTATCTGTAAATGATGCTAATGCCGGATGAACAGAATAAATCAGGGGAGTTGTGGTAATAAAAGGATCCGGGAAGGCGGCGGAATTACCTGCAACGCTGATTGAAATAATACTGTTTGGATTTGTAATTTCAGGAACCACGACCAGAATCAGGGAGTCACTGCATTCGAATGCCGTGGTTTTGCTATTGTTAAAAAAAATTTCGTTGTTTTGGTTAACATAACTGAAGTTTTCTCCCTTAATGGTTAAGGTATCTCCTGTTGTTCCTGCCAGCGGAAAAACGTCCAGTATTTTGGGTGCTTTGCTCCCCAGGCTCAGAAACTGTATGTTTTCCCCGTAAACGATAAAATCCTTTGTTTCAACAAATGCCCGTACAAAATAGGAGACATTTTCCTTTAAGGTAGTTTCTATTATTTCCGAAAAATTTTCGGAAACAATGTTATCCGTGTAAACGACCCTGTCGCTGTTTTGGATTTCAGGATTTATATATTCACTCCAGACAAATCCGTAATTAATTATTTCAAAATCGCCCCGAAACAGTATTTCCGCATTAAATCGTGCACCATCCGGGGTAATTTCGGTAACGGGAAGTGTTTTTATTCTTGGATAATCGCGGCCGGTAACCTCATCTTTATTACACTTTACCAGCAAACTCAGCAATGAGATCAGCAGAACAGTTCTTAAGATTGCTTTCATTTTCTGATAAGGAAAAGATTTAACGTAACGCGATTGCTTTTTGCCATGAAAAGTCCGGCACTGTTGAGTGTGGACATATCAAAATAGCGGACGGCTATGCCGGCTTTAAATTTTGGATACGATTTAAGAATACCAATTCCTCCCCAGTATCCGGTTTGATAGTTGTTAATCTCAACCGCAGGACTTTCAGGATATGTATTTACAACGTTTCCGGTAACAATCTCCGTCATCCGTCTCGACTCTGTTTTCAGATGATAATCGAGGTTGATTCCGGCCTGTACATACAATCCGTATTTTTTTTCAGGGAAGGAGTACTTCAATGAAAGAGGCATGGATAATGTTGTCAGGTCAATATAAGTGTCATGATATTCTGTGGATGACTTATTCAGCACAATCAGCGAGGAGTACGCGGATTTTATAAAGTGAATTTCCCCCTGGACTTCGATTTTTTCTGTAATCCGGGGGGAAGAGATACTGAAAAGAGCGCCAACGGAAGGATCGACGGAGCTATAGGAATCAGCCAGGTAGTTATAATACGTTGAAGAGTAAATTACTTGAATTTCAGATCTTGCCAAACAAGTGGCAGCCCCAAAATCATACTTTATCCACGGCTTTCCGGCCTTGAATTCTTTATATTCTGAGCCTTTGCATTGATTATATCCGACAATTAGGGTGGTTAAACTCCTCTCATTCAGGTTAATTTTCGAAACGACATCGTTCGTATTATTCAGACAGTCGCCGATCAGAATAGACAGGATACCGCGCCATTTATTGTTATCCCTCACATAGACCTTCCTGTCTATTTTCACTTCCTCGCGAAAAGATGCCAGATCGTAAATGTCTGCGTCTTTTTTTACGTGATACTTTTCTTTGGATTTGTAAAGGCTGATATCGCCTGTTACCAATACTTCCACAAAAGACCCTTCCAGAATCTGAGACGCATAGAATTTATCGTTATCGTATCCAAATCCGTTAATTTCGTGCGGATGGTACTTCCTTTTTTCCCGTTCACCCAGGAAGACACACGATTTGTAATTTTTCAGGTTCGACCTGTAATCTACCAGACCTTTAATGGTATCGTTCTCCAGGGTAATTATAAATCCGTCGCGGAAGTCGCTCTGGCTGAACGAACGATCAGCCAGAAAAGCAAAGAAGACAATTACCAATAGAATCTTATTTTTCATCGGGAAGACTTTTCTTAGTTTTCAGGTTTTTCTTAAATATTATCGGTTATAAACTTTTATTGGCTTAATAATTATATAGATTGTCAGAAAAGATCGTTTATATTTTCTTTTGTGTTTTCCGGCAAACAAATGTATGCATTATGCAATGGAACTCCAAAGTTGTTTATTGCGGGCATCATCCGGATATATCCCCGATTCAACCATTAAAGGTATAGTTTAATGGCAATGTTGCAATTTTATTCTGAAACTATTTTTTTTAATCCACCGTTACTACGGGCCAGGGCCGGGCGGTTTTCCAGGCACCGCGGGTGAAGTCGGGGATGTTGATGCTTCCGCTTCGGTTGTTAACCGACTCTTCGCTCAGGGGCACTATGCACGACCAGGCTGCGGCATCGTAAACATCCTGATCCAGGGGTAGTCCGTTGCGCAGGCAGTAGATCAGCCTGTAGTCCATCATGAAATCCATTCCGCCGTGGCCGCCGACTTTTTTTGCTTTTTCACCGATTTGACGGACGAGAGGATGTTCATATTCTGCCATCATGCGGTCGTATTCGTCCTGTTTAAGGAACTGGTGTGCATTTGGTTCCAGAGCAATGGCAGGGCGGGGCCATTTACGGGCCATACCTTTGGTGCCGCTTATCAGGTGGAGGCGGTCGTAAGGTCTGGGACTGGTAGTATCGTGCTGAACCATAAGGGTACGGCCGTTCACCGTGCGGATAAGGGTGGTGTTCATGTCGCCCAGGATATAGGGTGTTTGTGCTTCTGCCGAACCGGAACCGAATTTTTCAGCGGCATACAGGCTAAGCCCGGCCTGTTTGGTCGACATGGAGGTAAGGTAATCGAATCGGTCGCCGCGGTTGATGCCCATGATCTGGGCTACAGGACCCAGTCCGTGCGTGGGGTAGAGGTTTCCGTTGTGTTTTTTGCTGTATTCAAGTCTCCAGAAATTGTAATAACCTCCCTCTTTCTGTTTCAGGAATTTTAATTCTCTCAGGTCGTGAATGTAGGCGCCTTCGGCATGAAGTATTTCGCCGAAGACTCCATTCCGGGCCATATTGAGTGTGGCCAGTTCAAAAAAGTCGTAGCAGCAGTTTTCGAGCATCATACAGTGCCGCTGCATTTCTTCGGCCGTATCGACCAGCTGCCAGCACTCTTCCAGGGTCATGGCGGCAGGCACCTCCAGGGCTGTATGCATGCCGTGGCGCATGGCATGAACGGCTATGGGGGTATGCAGATTCCAGGGGGTGCAGTTGTATACCAGGTCGATGTCGTCGCGTTCGCACACCTTCATCCAGTCGGTTTCACCGGTGTATTCCGCAGCAGGCGTATGTCCGGCCTTTGTGATTTTATTGTTGGCTTCCTGAACGAATCCGGGAACCACATCGCACAGGGCATTGATCTTTACTCCTTCTATCTGAAGCAATCGTCTTACCGCATCCCCGCCCCGCATTCCCAGTCCGATAACGGCAATACGGACCGTATCGAGCGGACTGCAGGCAAGACCCATGGCCGTTTTGTTGCCCGAAGGTATTGGTGTTGAAGGATTAAAGGTTGCACCCGCGAAAAGGTTTCCGGTGGCTCCCAGTCCAATGGCGGCAGTGCCAAGAGCGGCAATCCGCAAAAACTCACGACGGCTTTGATTTTGCTTCTTCATAAAAAACTTTAATAAGTAGCAAATGTACTAAAAAAACAACCTCCCGACGCCTGTACGGATATTTGATTTGCCGGAAAGATGTACTTATATTAACAAGTTGTTTTGCAATACGATAGAATTACTGACGCGAGTTAAGAAGTACAGGAAAGGCATAAAAATACATACCTGTCCGGTGAAGGATCTGCAGATTCATCCACCGGGGATATGGGGCTGAAAGACCGGGCTTTGGTTCGGATGGATAGTGACAGGTATGCGCAGGGTGGAGGCGGTATTATTTCCACCTCAGGGTTTCGAGCATGTGCTGAATGTCTTCCTTTACGAATGCGATTACGGGTGCCAGGGAGTCGTTATTGGGTAAAACGCTGAAGTACAAGGCTCCCCTGAGGAAATGCCCGGTGCTGTCGGTAACAAAAAACTGGTAAGGGGATGCAGCTCCGGAGCCTTTGATGTCGTAGATAAGTCCGTGAACGCGCCGGGCATCGCTATCGATGCGGATTTCGTCGATTGCACTGGCTTTCGGGATGTGTTTCATCACCAGTTCGTGTGCATCTTCTGTAAACACGGCGAGGTCGTTGTTTACTTTTTTGTAGCTCAGGTGAAGTCTTCCGTGGTATCCGGGGTAGTCGATGTTGATGCGGTAGGGTTCGTTGCCGGCGTTGGGATCAACGGAAACTTTTGCATAAACCGGAATTTCAAATGCATAGGGGTAAATGCTGTCGAGCAGCCGGTACCGGTGTTCCGGCAGATCGATGCGGAAATACCCTCTGGGTTTGGGGACCGGAGGGTTTTTGCATGCGTTGATGAAGAGTAGGGAGAGGATGCACATCATCAGGAACATCCCGGCAGTTTTTATCCGCATAACGAATTAATCTTTGGTTTTATTTCCCTGAACGGGTTCAGTAATCCGGACCTTTACTTTTTTGATACGTCTTTTGTCGACAGTTTCGGCCTGAAAGACAAATCGGTCGAAGGGATAGGGTTCGTTTACTCCGGGTATTTTTCCGGCCAGTTCAAGCATAAGTCCGGCCAGGGTATCGGATTCGCCTTTTGCTTCCGCGAAGACCTTATCTTCAATGCCGAGGAGTTTACAGAAGTCGTTGAGCAGGGTTTTCCCTTCAAAAAGGTAGGTATTTTCGTCGATGCGCGAATAGTGGATGTCGTCGCTGTCGCTGTCGAACTCATCGTTTATTTCGCCCACGATTTCTTCGAGTACGTCTTCCAGGGTAACGAGTCCGGAAGTGCCGCCGTATTCATCCACGACGATTGCCATATGAATTTTACGTGACTGGAATTCGTGCAGAAGGTCGCTTATGCGTTTGTTTTCGGGGACGAAGAATGCAGGGCGCTGAAGTTTCTGCCATTCGAAGCCGGCATGCTGACTGAGGTGGGGAAGCAGGTCTTTGATGTAGAGGATTCCGGTGACTTTATCGAAGCTTTCGCGGAAGACGGGCATTCGTGAGTACCCTGAATCGAGGATGGTGGTGAGCAGCTGACCGAAGGGGGTTTTCTCGTCAACGGCTGTAACATCCACGCGTGAGCGCATGATTTCCTTAACGGCGATATCGCCGAATTTTACAATTCCCTTGAGTATTTTTTTATCCTCATCGGGGGTTTCGTTATCGCCGGAGGTAAGGTCGAGAGCTTCCGAGAGGTCATCGATGGTAATTTCGTGACCTTTGCGTTCGATGCGTTTATCGATAAGATTGGTGGATTTAACCAACAGAGAGCTGAGGGGTCGGAAAATGGACCGGATTACGATCATTGGTGCGGCCATGGCAGAGGCAACCTGTATGGGGCTTTGCGTTGCCACGATTTTGGGCATGATTTCACCAAACATCAGGATCATGGCGGTAACGACCAGAACCTGAACAATAAAGCCCAGAACGGGAGAGAAACTGAAATCGAAAAACCCGTTCATGATGTAGGAAGAAATGATGATGATTGCCACATTTACGAAATTATTGGCAATCAATATTGTAGCCAGCAAACGCTTTGGTTTTTCCAGAAGGGCAAGAATAAGTCTGCCTTTTTTTGTTGCTCCTGAGCGTATATCGTTGAGCTGTGAAGGGCTAAGCGAAAAGAATGCTATTTCGGAACCGCTGATGGCAGCTGAGCATAACAGCAGGAGCACGATTACAGCAAGTCCGATAATAACTCCCGGGGTAAAACTTCCGGTAAAAATGCCGGAGATTATCTGCAGCAGGTATAAAGAAGGGTCGGTATCAGGGTCTTCCAATGCTGAAAGTGTTTAATATTCTGATCTGTTGCTCAGTGGTGCAAAATTAATAAAAATGAAAACAGAAGGTCAAATGTAAAGCGTTTAAATGTTAAAAGTCCTTTGCTGCCTGTAATTTCCGGATCTTCCCGGGGCTGCCGGAACGTTTCACCGGCAGGCTTAAGCTTCCTTTATAATTTTCACCGCGTTACAACGGTGCTTTTAATACGGAAATCCGGCCTCTTTCATTTGTAAACGGTCGTGAAGTCTGGCTGTTGCCTCCGTGTATGCGTTCAGGACGAATATTAGTTATACTCCATCACTTCGATTTCGCCTTTCATTACGCCTATGGCATTCATTGCGAGTGCATCTACTTCATTTTCATCGGGATACAGGGCTATGGATGCAATTTTCTCCACTTTTTTTGTGAGCATTTGCGTAAAGCCGTGGTTGTTGAAAAGTTCTCCGGAAAGGATGATGCTGTCGGGTTTTCCGTCGAGCACGGTACACATGGCTCCGATTTCCTTGGCCAGCTGATACGCCATGGCATAGACGATAAATTCGGCCTTTTCATCGCCTTCCGCGATGCGTTTTTCCACCGTGTTCAGGCTTGTGGTTCCCAGGTACGCGTAGAGTCCGCCCTTGTCGGTAATCATTTTCATGATTTCCTCCCGGGTATATTTGCCCGAGAAGCAGAGGTTTACAAGATCTCCGGCGGGAAGTGTACCGGCACGTTCCAGAGCAAAGGGGCCATCGCCGTCGAATGCCTGGTTAACATCCGTGACTTTTCCGTTTTTGTGAGCTCCCACTGAAATTCCTCCGCCTCCGGCATGCACTACCAGGAGCTGAAGATCTTCGTATTTCCGGTTTACCGATTTGGCGTATTTGCGGGCCACCACTTTCTGATTCAGGGCATGAAAAATGGATTTCCGTTCGAAAAGCGGGTGACCCGAGATGCGTGCCACGTCGTCGAGTTCGTCGACCACCACCGGATCGGCTATAATTGCCCTGGCATTGGTCATGGCTGCGATCTCGGCTGCAATGATGCCTCCCAGGTTGGTGGCATGCATGCCCATAACGCCGTTTATCAGGTCATCGCGCATTTTATCGTTCACCTCATACACCCCCGATTTAACCGGTTTGATGAGGCCGCCGCGGGCCACCACTATTTTGATTTTATTGATATTGATATCGTTTTCCCTGAGCTCTTTAAGTATGGCATTTTTACGCATTTCGAGCTGACCCGGAATACTGCCGCAGGCTTCAATTTGTTCCTCGGTATAGCGGATGGTTTTCAGGAAACACAGGTTGAGGTCCTTGTAAACGGCTATTTTTGATGAGGTATTTTTCGGATTAATTACCAGGATGATTCCGAACGTCATAGTAAAGAGGTTTTGGTTTACACGTGTAAATTTACATAAGAATATTCATATCGGACAATCGGGAGCCGATGGATTTAAACAAAGCGTCCGAGCAGTTTAACGATGCTTTCAAGATAGCGGGCATCGGTATCGTCGAACGAATTGAAATCGCGGCTGTCGACATCCAGTACGGCTGCCACGTCACCGCCGGGTCCGAATAAAGGTACGACGATTTCGCTGTTCGAGCGCGAATCGCAGGCAATATGTCCGGGAAAGCTGTGCACATCCGCAACAACAAGGGTTTTGCGCTGTCTGACGGCTTCCAGGCATACTCCCCGGCCTTCGAGCACCTGACAGGCCGGAGGACCCTGATAAGGGCCTACAATAAGCCTGTCGCCGCTCAGGCGGTAGAAACCGCACCAGAAAAAATAATCCATTTTATTGTGCAGCACCGATGCCACGGTTGCCATAGCCGACTGCAGATCGGGACTCTTTTCGAGCAATCCTGAGATTTGGGTAACGAGTCTCTGGTATCTTCCCTCTTTTTTTTGTTTCTCCATTGTAATGTTCCTTTGCGGGATTATAGAACAAATCAGCGACCTCCGGGTTCAAAAATGCAGGAATTATTACGGATTCGCAAGTTATAAAACGAAATCCGGCACTATTTTTCGCACCGTTCTTTCGATTTTGTAATTTAGTGCCGCCTGAAATTCACGCGGAAGAGCAGGTACATATAAAGCGGGAGGGTTCCATGATTGAAACCATTGATATCGGCACGCTCAGGTGGCATCATATTCTTGACCCTTCCGAGCAGGACCTGCAGTTTTTAAAAGACAATTTTCATTTTCACCCTCTGGATATTGAGGATTGCAGAAGCCGGACCAATCAGCGTCCCAAGATCGACATATACGACGATTATTACTTTCTTATCCTGCATTTTCCCTATTTCGACCGCTGGAACCGATTTTTGAAGACAAAAGAGGTAAAGATTTTCTGGGGTAAGGATTACATCATTACGATCGGCAAATCGCACTGGGTGGTCAAGAATTTATTCAACAGCGGCAGGGAGCCGGAGGATACGTATCACGTCAGGCATGTGACTACCAGCGATGCACTTTTATACAAAATTCTGGAGCATCTTATGCTTGAATCGCTTTCTCTGCTCAGCAAGCTGGGCATTGAGGTTGAGCTTATCAACCGCGATCTCTTCAGCAAGAAAGCGGAGCGAACCATTGAACGCATATCCCTGACCAGGAAAAACATAATACTTGTAAATACCATTTTCAAGCCTCAGTTGCGGTTGTTTCATAAGTTTGAATCGGGCGATATTGCCGGCTATGCCGAGGATATGGAAGATTACTGGGGTAATATTCTGGACTATTACCAGAAGATGTGGGATATGACGGAAGATTATCAGGAGCTTGTGGAAGGATTGTCGAAGACCTTTGATTCCCTGCAGACAAACCGTACCAACGAGATCATGAAAGTACTGACCCTGATATCGTCGATGCTGCTGCCGCTGACGTTTATTGCCAGTTTATACGGAATGAATGTGGGATTGCCCCTTCAGGATGATCCCAATTCGTTCTGGGTTCTGATGGTATTCATGGTATTGCTTGCCGGCTCCATGATCTTTCTTTTCAAGCGCAAGCGCTGGATGTAGTATCAGCTGAGGGTCAGAAGGGTTTGAAACCAATGATTTCCCTTACTTCCGTTATTGTTTTGCCTGCGCTGGCACGGGCTTTATCTTTACCCATTTTCACCACCCTGCGCAGGTATGCGGTATCGGCTTCGAGTTCGCGCATTTTTTCACGGAAGGGTTCGGTAAAGGCGATGGCATCTTCGGCCAGTTGTTTTTTCATATCGCCGTATCGGATGCGGCACTCCCTGTATTCTTCCTCGAAATGAGCGAGGGTTTCGGGGGGTGAGAGGGCTTTCATCAGGGCGAAGATGTTTTCGATGGCCTGAGGTTTGGGTTGGTTGGGTTCGGTGGGGCCGCTGTCGGTAACGGCTTTCATAATTTTTTTGCGGATAACGGCCGGTTCGTCTTTCAGGAATATGGCATTGCCTTCGCCTTCCGATTTTCCCATTTTTGTGCTTCCGTCGAGCCCGGGGATTTTTATCAGTTGTTCCCCGAAGTTATAGGCCACCGGTTCGGGGAAATAATCCGTTTTATACAGGCGGTTAAAGCGGTTGGCAAAGGTGCGGGTCATTTCGAGGTGCTGTTCCTGGTCTTTGCCCACGGGTACTTTGTGAGCCTTGTGAATGATGATATCGGCGGCCATAAGCGTCGGATACGTCAGCAGTCCGGCATTGATGTTGTCGGGTTGCGAGCGGGCCTTGTCCTTGAACGAGGTAACTCTTTCCAGCTCTCCCAGGTAGGCATTCATATTCAGGAACAGGTACAGTTCAGCGGTTTCGGGCAGATCGCTTTGCAGGTATAGGGTTGCTTTTTCGGGATCGAGGCCGGCAGCGAGGTAGTCGACCAGAACGCTTTTCACATTACCGTGCAGATCGGCAGGGGTAGGGTGGGTGGTGAGGGAATGATAATCGGCAATAAAAAAGTAGCAGTTATTTTCATTCTGCATTTTAATAAAATTCTTCAGTGCTCCGAAGTAATTTCCGAGGTGAAGGTTTCCAGTAGGTCTGATGCCGCTTACAACTGTATCCATAACTATGTTTGGGTAAAAAAAATCCGGGCTTATTTTCAATGGAAGCCCGGTACAAAAATACTACGAAAATGAATAGGAAACTGCCTTTGCGGATACCGCAGGCAGGATGCTTACATTTTTATTTCGTCATCGTTTCTGTTAAAAAAGTGGTATTCAAGGAAGTGGTACGAAGGCATGGGTCTGAGTCTGATCCAGCGTTTGAATTTCAGGAACCACTTCAGGCGTATCGACGGAAGTCCGTGGATAAGGTAAGAATAGATAAACGGGTGCAGATTTATTTTAATGTAAGGTTCATTCTGATCGTGAATCAGATAGCGGATGTTATTTTCTATCTGATCGATGTGTATGATGCTTGGTTTAATTTCGCCGGTTCCTCCGCAGGCGGGGCATTTTTCAAGGATCTGCACATTCATTTCGGGTCTTACGCGCTGGCGGGTAATCTGAACCAGTCCGAATTTGCTGGGAGGGAGAATGGTATGCTTTGCATGGTCTTTTGCCATTTCCTCTTTCAGCCTTTGGTAAAGCTTGCGGCGGTTAGCTCCTTCATGCATATCGATGAAGTCGACCACGATAATACCGCCCATATCGCGCAGCCTGAGCTGCCGGGCGATTTCTGCTGCGGCTTCGAGGTTAACGGCCAGTGCATTCATTTCCTGGGAGATCTCCGAATTCACCCGGTGACCGCTGTTCACATCGATCACGTGAAGAGCTTCGGTATGTTCAATAATCAGATAGACTCCGCTTTTGATGGTAATAATTTTACCGAAGGAATTTTTTATCTGTTTATCGACGCCGAAATTCTCGAAAATCGTAGTTTTTCCCTTATAAAGTTTAACGATGTCGACTTTATCGGGGGCAATGGTTTTGATATAGGCTTTAATTTCCTCGTAGATGCCTGCATCGTTCACGTGAATGTTGTTGAACGATTCATTCAGCAGGTCGCGAAGGATAGCTGTGGTGCGGTCGATTTCGCTCAGTATTCGCTGGGGAGGTTTGGCACCCGGTAGTTTAGCAATAACGGCATCCCATTTGGCGATCAGGCTCCGCAGGTCGGCATCGAGGTCGGCTACTTTTTTATTTTCTGCTACCGTACGGATGATAACTCCGAAATTCCTGGGTTTGATGCTTGTGATGAGACGTTTCAGCCGGTTACGTTCATCAACGCTTTTAATTTTCTGGGAAACGGAGACCCGTGTTGAGAATGGAACAAGAACCAGATACCGGCCGGCGAAGGAGATTTCGGAAGAAACTCTGGGGCCCTTGGTAGAGATCGGCTCTTTTGCAATCTGAATCAGAACCGGTTGGTTCTGCGTAAGTACCGAAGTAATTTTGCCGGTTTTTTCTATATCGGGTTCCGGCTCAAAATCGGTAAGGGAAGGTGCATCCGGCTTTCCCGAAAGGTGAAGTTTAAGAAGTTTGTTGAGAGAATTAACCTGCGGACCGAGGTCGAGGTAATGCAAAAATGCATCTTTTTCGTATCCGACATCAACAAAAGCAGCATTCAGACCGGGCATGATTTTCTTTACCCGGCCCAGATAAATATCACCTACAGAAAAGTTATTGTTACTTTTTTCTTTATTGAGTTCGACAAGTTCCTTGTCTTCCAGTAAGGCTATATTGACTTCTGAAAGACTGGTGTCGATAATCAGTTCCTTATTCAAAATCCTGATTTTTTAGATGTAGAGAGAATGCTTGTAACAGAAAATGCTTTAGCTGAACCTGTCGTGTAAAGGATTAACTGACAGCATGAGGAGTAAAACCACCACATGCCCTGAAAACGTATTTCGGGTGGTATGTGGTGGTTATTTCCCAAATCAAGAAAACTTATTTCTTTTTATGCCGATTCTTGCGCAAACGTTTTTTCCGTTTGTGCGTGGCCATTTTATGCCTTTTTCTTTTTTTTCCGCTGGGCATGGTATAGTATTTTAATTATTGAACAACTGCTTATTTAACCTTGTTTTTAACTTCGTTCACGAACGTCTTGGCAGGTTTAAAAGCTGGGATGTTGTGAGCAGGGATGATGATGGTGGTGTTCTTGGAAATGTTGCGACCGGTTTTTTCAGCCCTTTTCTTAGTGGTGAAGCTGCCAAATCCCCTGAGGTAAACATTCTCGCCGTTTGCAAGGGAGTTTTTTACGGCTTCCATGAAAGCCTCAACAGTCTGTTGAACTGCAACCTTTTCAATATTGGTTTTGCTAGCAATTTCAGCCACAATTTCTGCCTTTGTCATTTTGATTGAGTTTTTAAAGATTTGAGAATAAATTTTTTAAACGGGGTGCAAATATACAGGTTTTTGAAACAAAACGAAAATAATCCGTTTTTTTTAGGGGTAAATGACTCAATTTAAGTGTTTTTCGGGAATATGACTGATTTTGGTGACCGTATTATGCGCTGGTATCGTACCAGCCGAAGGGATCTTCCCTGGCGGCACACACGCGATCCGTATACCATTTGGGTTTCAGAGGTGATTCTTCAGCAAACGAAGGTCGATCAGGGACTCGGTTATTTTTTGCGGTTTACCGGTAGATTTCGGGATGTGCAATCGCTTGCCTCTGCCTCCGGGCAGGAGGTGCTCGCCGTGTGGAAAGGACTGGGGTATTACAGCAGGGCCAGGAATATGCATGCTGCCGCCGGAATGGTAGTAAGTGAATACCAGGGCGTATTCCCCGAAACCTACGATAAGCTGATTAAACTTAAGGGGATAGGGAAATACACAGCGGCAGCCGTTGCCTCGATCAGCGGAGGTGAGCCGGTGCCGGTGGTAGACGGAAACGTTATCCGGGTGTTTTCGCGATTGTTCGGTATAGAAGAAGTGGCCGGTTCGGGCCGGTCTTTTAAACGAGTGGCTGAAAAGTCGCTTCAGTACATACACCGGGAGGATCCCGGAACATACAACCAGGCAGTTATGGAATTCGGCGCACTTTTCTGCAAACCGGGAAGGCCCGACTGCCCGAACTGTATTTTTTCGGACGAATGTTTTGCCTTTTTAAACGGGAAAGTGGAACAGCTTCCGGTAAAACGTCCGGAGATACCTCGAAAAACCAGATGGTTCAATTATATATTTGCTGTTACGGCTCAGGGAGACGTCGTGATGCAGCAGCGCAGAGACAGGGACATCTGGGAGAACCTCTGGGAACTACCCCTTGTGGAATCCGGTCACCTGCTCGATCCCGGCGAACTTGAAGCAAGCGGTTTGTGGAAGCAGCTTGATCCGTATAATGCCTGTAAGGCAGTGCTCCTGAGCGATGCAAAACATATTCTGAGCCATCGGATAATTTATGCCCGGTTCTACAAAATCAGCGGTATATTAAATATGCATCTGCAATCCGGAAGTAATTATAAACTTATACCGGTTGACCAGCTGAAGTATCTGCCCGTTTCAAGACTTATGGATCGTTTTTTTCAGGACCAGGTTTACTGAGCCGGATACGCTGACTTTTATCCGCATCGCTTGTTTTTGGTGGTGTTAAGCAGTATATTTGTCACAATAACAGGCTAAACAAAAAGCAATATGGCAAGAGGTGTCAACAAGGCGATCCTGATTGGTAATCTGGGCAGGGATCCTGAAATTCAGAATTTTGACAAGGGTGTGAAGAAGGCATCATTTTCGCTGGCCACCACTGAGACTTACCGCAACCGCGAAGGGCAGGAGATGGAGCAAACGGAATGGCACAACATTATCCTATGGCGGGGACTGGCGGAGATCGCCGAGAAATTTCTGAGGAAAGGTTCCCAGGTTTATATTGAGGGCCGTATCCGGAACCGCTCCTACGAAAAAGACGGACAAAAGCGCTACATAACCGAAATAGAAGGGGATACGCTGAACCTGCTGGGATCAAGGCAGTCGAACGATTCTTCTTCTTACCAGGAAAATCAGCCAGCTGCACAACCTGCACCCCCGCCTTTGCAGGAGCCGGAAGATGACCTGCCATTCTGAACCGGAATAAACCGATTTAATAAATTTTCACCCTGTCACCCTGTGTGGCAGGGCATGGTGTTGTGCTCAGGCCTTTCCGCTCAGCGATTTGGGGATTCTGCCGTTTTTGATGGACTCTGAACGCAGGCGACGGCCAACGATGCGTTCCGTCATGGCTCCCGTTTCCAGGATGCGGTCGATGTCGAGGTTGGTTTGAATGCCCATTTCATCCATCATTACCACCATATCCTCTGTTGTAACAAGTCCGGTAATGCCGGGATCTTTATAGTAGTATGAGCCGGTTCCGGCCACGGGCACTCCGTCCACAAAGTTGGCCGGCTGCCCGCCTATTCCCCCGAGAGTGGATTCGTAATTGGTCATACCCGCCTGCAAGGCGGCGAGCACATTGGCCAGGCCCCAGCCCCGGGTGGTGTGGAGGTGCACAATGTGCTTTTCGGGATTCGGGATGCTGTCGAGCAACATCGAAAAATAACGGTACACCCGGTCGGGCGAAGCGGAGCCGTCGTGATCGGCGTGCTCCACATCATTTGCGCCTATATCGAGCCAGCGTTTGGTGAAATCAATCGCTTTTTCCATCTTCGTTGGTCCTTCAATCGGGCAGCCCCAAATGGTGCTGACGGTTCCGTTTACCTTGATGCCCGCATCGTGCGCCAGGGGAATGTACTTCTCAGCCATTTTCCAGTATTCATCCAGCGAAAGGCCCGAATTTTTTTTGTGGTGCGATTCGCTGGTGGAAACCATCAGCAGGATGCGGTCGGGTCCCCAGCCCTCCTTGCGGGCTTCAATGGCGCGCTCTATGGCTTTTTCGCGGATGGTCACCGCGGTAATGCTTACCCCGCCGATCAGATGGGCTACCGCTTTGCTTTTGCGGATGCCTTTGAGCAGGGCGTCGGCATCCCTGAACTGCGGCATTCCTGTGGGATTGCCCAGGTTGGTGAGTTCAATATGCTTAAACCCGCTTAGTATAAGCTGTTCAGCCACCCACAGCTTGGCTTCGGTGGGGATAAATTTTTCTTCGTGCTGAAATCCGTCGCGGACAGTGATATCGCCAATGGTTACTTTTTGGGGGTAGTTCATTCTTTTTACTTTTCACTGTTAAACATCTTAACCACAGGCTTGTTCACCCGGATATGCAGATTTGTGCATATTACGGCGATCATCGGATAATTGCTTTTCCTCTGAATCCGGATCAGACATTGGTCATTGATTATTCCGGGATATCCTTAAAAAATCGAAGTTCATCCCGCAAGGGCAATCTATTGATTATACCAGACAAATACACCCGGATGCTTAACCTGTCCGGGAAAATTGAAAATACATGATTACGGATACTTTTTTATTTGGAATGATTCTGAATTACAAAAA
>JALHHH010000055.1:44200-55471 GCA_022837485.1 Bacteroidales bacterium | reverse complement strand
TGTTAGAGAGATACTTACGCGCTGCGATTACAAAAATGTCAAAGAACTAAATCTTAACCAGTTAAGAATCAGCGGGTTTTAAATGCCCACTAATGATAATTTTTAAAAGCTAATCCTTACTTTTGAGCATTAAACCGTTCCCAAAATCTAAAATACAGCGTATGCGCCGTTTTGCACAGGTAATCCGCGTAAAGCCGGAAAAACTAGATTATTATCTGGAACTTCACCGGAATCCGTGGTCGGGAGTGCTTGATACGATCAGGCAGTGCAACATCCGGAACTATTCCATTTTTCTGCTTGATAATTCCATGCTTTTTGCCTATTTTGAGTACATAGGAACTGATTTTGAAGCCGATATGCAAAAGATGTCCACCGATCCCGAAACCATCCGCTGGTGGAAGGAGACCGACCCCTGCCAGGAATCGCTCGGAATCAAAGCAGGGGAGTGGTGGCATACTATGGAAGAGGTGTTCCATACCGATTGAGTGCGGGTTTTTAGCCGGAAGGGCATTGCCACAGGTTGCAATCGCTGCTGAACTGCCTGCTTCGGTTTTTATAAGTAATCTGGTTATAATAAGCCCGGCTATGTCAGCGACTTCCTAACAAAACGGCTGAATGCCAGAACAACAAGAAAACAAACCAGCGGGATTACGAATCCGGCAGCCATATTGGTTTCTCCCAGAAGCCCCATCAGGTAAGGGGCAACGGCTCCTCCCACTATAGCCATAATCAGCAGCGAAGACCCCTGTTTGGTGTGAACGCCCAGCCCGGCGATCGATAGCGCAAAGATGGTCGGGAACATAATGGATTCAAACAGGTATGTCATAAACAGGGCAATCATCGAAACGGTCGGGATGGCGGCTATCACCACCGTCATGCATAACGCGGCTCCGGCTGCTGCAATCCCGAGCAGCCGGGCAGGTTTGATGTAACCCATCAGCCAGCTCCCGAGAAAACGACCACTCATAAACAAGCCCATTCCCCCGAACGACAGGATGAGGGATGCCGTGCGCGGACCGATGCCGGGATTAATTTCGGTGACGTAATTGATGAAGAAACTGTTGATGCCCGTTTGTGCACCCACATAAAAGAACTGGGCAATAACTCCGAAAACAAAGATGCGGTTCATCCACATAGATGCGGGATTTTTATCGCGGCCGGCTTTCTCTTCGGTGCGGATTTCGGGAAGTCTGACCTTCATGAAAACCATGGCAACCATCAATACTACAATACCGATAAGGGTATATGGAAATGCCGCACTCCCGTGCGAACCGTCGGCCTGAAAAATCAGGAGTCCCCCGACCAGCGGTCCAAAAATCCATCCCAATCCGTTGAACGATTGCGCGAGGTTAAGCCGGCGGGCAGCGCCATCTTTTTCGCCAAGCTCGGTAACATAAGGGTTGGCAGCCGTTTCCAGAAAAGTAAGTCCGCACCCAATCACAAAAAGGGAAAAAAGAAAAAACGAAAACGACATAACCTTTTCAGCGGGAATAAACAGCAGTGCTCCAATGCCGTAGAGCAGCAATCCGAAAACAACGCCCATGCGGTATCCAAAGCGTTTGATAAAAAATCCAGCAGGCAGTGCCATCAGAAAGTAACCGCCGTAAACTACGGCTTGTATCAGTGCCGAATTTGCCTTGGAAATGACCAGAACCTCCTGAAAATGTTTGTTCAGCACATCGAGGATACTGTGCGCAAATCCCCACAGAAAAAACAGTGAGGTAAGCAGAACCAGGGGGATGAAGTACTTGTTTCGTGTCATTGCCGTCAGGTATGGTTCATAGCATTATCCATGCTCAGGTTCGGGGGATCAAACCTACAGGAATTAATAACAAATCGCAACAGCTGAAAAAAAATTATGGAATTCTCCGCTTTCCGCATCAGCGGCATTTCATTTCTCAGTATGCCCGCTCGTTCCGGCCCTCGATGTAGTTGATAAACGATCGGTTTACTACCTTGTTGCCCCCGGGTGTGGGGTAGTCGCCGGTAAAATACCAGTCGCCCGTATGGTTCGGAATGGCTTCGTGCAGGTCTTCAATGGTCTGAAAGACAACCTGAACTTCCGCCCTGCAGTCGGGAGGAGTAACAAGTTGCGAAATTTTATCGGAAATCTGCTGAGCGCTGAACGGACGGTATATCTCTTTCACAAAATTTACGACCTGTTCTTTCGGCAGATGTTCCTGTTCCTTGCATTTCAGATAAACTTCGTTGATGATTCCGCTCATCTTGTTTTCCTTCAGAAGCTCGATGGCAGCGTTAAACGCGATAAAGTCGCCAAGTTTGGTCATATCGATGCCGTAACAGTCGGGATATCTGATCTGGGGTGCCGAGGATGCAATTACAATTTTTTTGGGTCCGAGGCGGTCAAGAATGCGGATGATGCTTCTTTTAAGCGTTGTTCCTCTGACAATGGAGTCGTCGATCACAACCAGGGTGTCGGTGCCGGGATTAACGATTCCGTAGGTAACGTCGTACACGTGGGCGACAAGGTCGTCGCGGGCGTTGTCCTGGGTGATAAAGGTGCGCAGTTTTATGTCTTTAACGGCTACCTTTTCTACCCTTGCTTTGAGTGCCAGAATTTCATCCAGCCGGGTAGGGGTAATCTCCGTGCCTTCCTTCAGGATGAGGTCTTTCTTGATGCTGTTGCAAAACAGGTCCAGTTTTTCCACCATGCCGTAAAAGGCATCGGCAGCGGTATTCGGGATATAGGAGAATACGGTATTCCTCAGGTCGTGATTAACGGCCCTAAGTATGGCAGGGGTTAACACACTCCCCAACCGTTTGCGTTCCTGGTAGATGTCGGTGTCGGTGCCGCGGCTGAAATAAATGCGCTCGAAGGAGCAGGCCTTTTTCTCGAGTGGCTCAAGGATAGGAGTAATGCTTATCGTTCCATCGCCTTCTACAATCAGAGCTTCTCCGGGTTGCAGTTCTTTTATGCGGTGGTGCGGAAGATTAAGCGCTGTCTGAATTACCGGGCGTTCGGAGGCAGCTACAACAATTTCATCGTCGATATAGTAAAATGCCGGTCGTATGCCTGAGGGGTCGCGCATCACAAAAGCGTCTCCGTGCCCCAGCAAACCTGCAATGGCATAACCTCCGTCCCAGCTTCCCGATGATCGCCTCAGTATTTCGGATACGTCAAGTTCTTTAGCAATTTTTGACGTTATGTCTTTCTTCGAATAACCTTCAGCTTTGTATTTGGCATACAGGCGCTCGTTTTCTTCATCAAGAAAATGTCCTATTTTTTCCAGAATAGTGATGGTGTCGGACGTCTCAACAGGATATTGTCCAAGGTCGAGCAGCTTATCGAAAAGCTCATCCACGTTGGTCATATTAAAATTGCCTGCCAGCACCAGATTGCGGGTCATCCAGTTGTTGGCCCGAATTACCGGGTGCAGGTTCTGTATGTTGTTCTTTCCGAACGTACCGTATCGAAGATGTCCAAGAAACAGCTCTGCTGCAAATCCTGTATTGTATTTGAGCCATTGCACATCTTTCAGCCTTTCGGGGCGTGCATCGGCAGCAAGATTAATTTCTTCGTAAGCAGCACGGAAAACGTCGGCAATCGGGGTGTTTGAATTGGAACGGTGGCGGTTGATGTATTTACTGCCGGGTTTGGGATCGAGCCGTATGCATGCGATGCCGGCTCCGTCCTGACCGCGGTTGTGCTGTTTTTCCATCAGCAGGTGAAGCTTGTTAAGACCCCAGGTAGAAGTGCCGTAGCGGTTAAGATAATATTCAAGCGGCTTTAACAGCCTTACCATGGCTATCCCGCATTCGTGCTTGATCGGCTCACTCATTCGGTTCAGATTTGCGTTATGCTTATATTTGCGGTGAGGTTCCGGCTTTGGCCCCCCCCCGTCCGGACCCCGCAAAATTAAACAAATTACGCCCCGGTAATAACACTTCTGAAATGATTGAACGGATGCCATTGTTTCTGTTGTGCTTCCTTTCTCCCGTTAACTGCTGTTTGCCGGGCTTTTATCCCGATTCCCCACCTTTATATGAAACGATTTACCCTAACCAACGTAAGAGAAGCCAGCCGTGAAGATATTTTTTTTATTGCCGGCTGCCAGATGCAAATGGCTTTTGAAACCGAAAATATCACGCTTAATCGCGATGCCCTGCTGCGGGGCGTTACCATGGTATTTGATGATCCTTCGAGAGGCTTTTACCTTGTTGCCGAAGACCGGGAAACCCGGGCGGGATGCCTTATGGTAACGCCCGAATGGAGCGACTGGCGGGGTTCATGGGTGTGGTGGCTGCAATCCGTTTATGTGCTGCCCGAAATGCGCCAGGCAGGGGTCTTCGGAGCCATGTATGCGGCGGTTAAGCAGAAAGCAGCAGATCGCACCGATGTGGCAGGCATCCGGCTTTATGTAGATAAAACAAACCTGAAAGCCCGCGAAGTATACCAAAAAGCAGGGATGAACGGCGATCACTACATCACCTTCGAATGGATGATACGCCCCCTCGGCTGACTCGCCAGATAACTGCCTTCACCTCATCCTCCGATCACCCGTATGCAAGCAAGGTCCGGTATATCCCGTCTCCGATATTCCGATATGCAGAAACCTTCCATACGTTATCCAGGGGCCGCTGTTGCCCGTAAACAGGCAGATATCGAATCGGCCGGCAGCTTCTATTCCCGGATGGCATGAAAATTGTCATCACACCACCCTGCATGCTGCCCGGGGAATGCATGTAATTTTTGTAGGATTTTTAATGAAGTGTTCCGATATTGGCATCAGAAAATTGACGACAAACCGCAATCGACCTGATGGCTTTACGGTACGGAAGCAGGTCTGTTTTTCAATTCATAATCAATCAATTAAAAAACACATGAAAGCGATTACCACCCTTTTTATTTTGATTATTTCCGTGGCTCAGCTGTCTGCGCAGCGCCCCTACCGGTGTGAAACTCCCATGCCGGAGCCGGTATTCAGGCAGAAACAACGGTCGGTTGCAATGCAACCCACTGAGGAACTCAAACTTAAAGCTGCAATTACCGTTGCCGGGAATAACTGCTTTTCAGCGCAGCAGGTAAAAACCATTGCTTCTCAATTTATCGACGATTACAGCAGGCTCCGTTTTGCACAGGCCGCCTGGCCTAATACCGTTGATAAGGAGAATTTTTACTTCGTGTACGATGAATTTGCTTATTTCTCAACCGTTTTTATGCTCCACGATTTTATTGTATCGACGGAGAACCGTCCCATGGATTACATCCCTCCCTATGAGCCGCCTCTGAGCCTCAACTGGCCCGCTTTTCAGTATCCCGACTGGAACCAGTACCGGGGCGTTTCAAACTGCCGCTTTCCTGTAAACAACGAAGAATTTGTTAGACTTGCCGTTCAGGTCAGGGATAATCCTGCCGAAGCACACCGCGTAATCCTGCTTCGTCAGATTGTTGAGAATAACTGCATTGCCGTTGAACAGGCGATGAAACTTGCTTCGTTGCTGCAATCGGAAAACAACCGCCTTAATTTTTTCAGACAAGCCATTCCTTCCATTTATGATGTGGATAATCTGCCGCTGGGCGCTCAGCTGTTTTCTCACGTCCCCAACAGAAATGCCTACAACGAACTGATAAGGCAACCGGTACCGGTACCCCAGCCACTGGGTCCTCCGTGCTACGTTTCCCCTGAGGAGTTTACCCAGATTCTCACTTCCATTAAGAAAGAGAGCTTCAACAATACCAGGGTAACCCTTACTCGACAGATACTGCGCAGCAAAATGTGCTTTACAACCATGCAGATAAAGGAGATCGTGAAACTCTTTTCGTTCGACGATGCACGCCTCGATATTGCAATGTTTGCCTGGGATTTTACGACCGATAAGGATAATTACTATCTCGTTGCCGAGGAGTTCTCTTTCAGCAGTACCAAAGAAAAGCTGATGAAATTCCTGGAAACGAAATAGACCGCTGACGTATTAACTGCTGGATGCAGGACTATTATACTGACTGCAATTCATAAAAATAAAATTCCCGGGGGTGCAATTATGGAAACAAACCAGAAAGTGTTGTTCGTTAACACAGGCGACGGTTTCTACCGTACCCGCAAATATAAGGTCGGGGATTTCTTCGGTCCGGTTGACCTGGGCTTGCATCTGTCGGGCCGGTATAAAAGTCTGAACATCGGCAACGGTCTGCTCTCTGGATCCATATTCCCGGGATCTAACCGGCTAATCTTTACTGGATTCTCTCCCTGCTGGGGCGGATTTTACATCTCGTCGATGGGGGGAGCCGGACTGATTTTCGGTAACCTCGGTATTAATATGCTGAGCATTGTCGGGAAAGCACCCGTACCGTCGGTGCTGTACCTCAACAGGGAACACGGTGAGGAGATTCAGGTAGAGGTGGCTCCGGTTGATGTTAACACTGTCTGGAATCAGGGCCGGACAGGAGTCTATTCCCTCATGGACTATGTCTTCGAAAAGTATCGCTCACGTTATGAAAACGAGCCCCGGATCCTTGCGACCGGACCGGCATCCATGCATACCGATTTCGGCGGAATCGTCTCTGTTCCGGTGCGGCGTGGCGCACTTTCCTACGTCGACACCTGGGCAGGCAGAGGAGGCTTTGGTTCCGCTCTCCTTCGCGAACATGGGATTGCTGCCGTAATCTACGGAGGAACACACATCGACGAGGACTTCCGCGACCGGAAGGTTGCCGATGAGTGGTTCCAGGAAAGGTATGCCATGAAACTTGCCGCCAAAGACCTGGAGACAACTAAAAAGTACCGCTTCGACCCGAATCTGGATACCGGAGGTACATTCGGCGTTAACTATGCCACCATGGATTCGCGAATGCTGGCATTCAACTACCGCTCCACGGAATGGCCGGCTGAAAAACGCCTGGAGATACACGCTGATTTCATCGCCTCACACTACCTGAAGCAGTTCAACGAAGAAACCATAAAAACTAAGCAACAGTTTACCTGCGGCGAACCCTGTGCAGCCGTTTGTAAGAAAATGCGCGACCATTACAAGAAGGACTATGAGCCCTACCAGACCATGGGTCCGCTCAGCGGGATATTCGACCAGCGCGCTGCCGAAAAATTAAACCACCATGCCGATGCGTATGGCTTTGATGCCATCTCAGCAGGAGGAGTTATCTCCTGGCTTATGGACTGCCTCGACAGAGGACTCCTCAGCCCCGGCGATATTGGGATTACGCGTATGCCTCGTTTTTCTCCCGATGCTTTTGAGGTGGTTGCCGGTTCCATGCATAATGCCGACCTGGGGTGTGAGATTCTCGACAGCATCATCCGGCGCAACATCGACCTTTCGGAAGGTGCCCGCAAGTATGCCCGCCGGCTTTCGCGTGAAAAAGGCGAAAATCTGCTTAACTTTTTCGTTTATTCCGCCTATGCCCGCAACGGCTGGATGGTTCCAAACCAGTACTGGACACCCGGAGCCCTGTCGCCCATGGCCATCATGGGAAAATATTACATGTATTATGGCGATGAATTTGTTCCTCCGCGTGAACTGGGTAGAGTAAATGCATCGCGTATGATTGCCGAACTGATGATCGATAATATGGGCATATGCCGCTTTCATCGCCTCTGGGCCGAAGAGATGATCCCGGATATCGTGGAGTCGCTTTTCGGACAAGGAGTTGCCTTTAAGGAATCTATAAAGCATACCGCCAGCCGGATCAATGGACGAAACAGCTCCGTCCTGTGGGAGTCGGAAGCCAATACACGCTTCATAAAGAGCTTTCTTTTCCGCAAAAAGGAAGAAGGAATTAACAGCCCGGAATTCATCAAATGGTTCGATGCCTTTGAATCCGATCCCCGCGAAGCCTCCCTGGAATTCTGGTACGAAATTCATAAGGGCGTACAGGAGTCGCTCAGAGAATTTAAATAACAATCCCCGTAAGGGAAGAGAGTTCTTCCGGAAGTTCGCTTGTTCTTTCTCCCCTTCCGGATCCTGAATAATTAACGGATTTTTGTGCGATTGCAGAACCCGCAAACAGTTTAGCAATCACTCTAAAACAGTTAATATGGAAATTAAAAGACTTGGACTGGCGGGTTCGTTAATGATTTATATTCCCGCATCCTTGTTAATGTTTGTCCTGACCAAATATCTGATTCCCTTTTTAAGCAGGGAAACGGGTCAGGAAACAGTTCTTTTCTGGTTCATCGTTGGAGGCCTGGGTATTTTTTTACCGCTGATTATAACTGCCCTTCTGATACTGAAATCGGAAGGTTATAAAATAAACAGAAACACCCTGATTAAGCGACTGAGGTTTCGCAGGATTAAAAAACAGGATTTGGTTTGGTGCTTTGCCGGAGTAATCGTTGTGGGCATATTCAGCATGTTGATAATAAAAGGTTTAGAGCTGACAATTGGCGAATTTGACCATTCTCCCGCCTTTATGTCGTTTGAACCATTGTCAAAAGGCCGGTATTGGCTGCTGTTGGTCTGGGCTCCTTACTGGGTTCTGAATATTCTTGGAGAAGAATTATTGTGGAGAGGAGTGATGTTGCCAAGGCAGGAGATAGCCTTTGGTAAATTTGCATGGGTAATTCATGGATTTGGCTGGGGATTATTTCATATAGCTTTTGGATGGCAATTGCTGCTAACACTGATGCCTCTGATTTTCATTCAATCATTCATCGTACAGCGGACAAAAAATTCGTGGATTGGCGTAATCATGCACGGTGGATTAAACGGGCCCAGTTTTATAGCTATTTGCTTTGGATTAATCTGATTTTGCCGGAAAGCCGGGCTAATGCGTTACTCCCAATCGCGTAAATAAAACCGGAGGCCGGATTGCAGATTCAGCGTTTAAGCTGCACAGTTGCATTTGCACCGGTTATCGTATTGGAGAAGAAGCCTGCTGTTCAATACGGTCCTAACAGCGCAATGCGATTCTTTTCCGGAAATTAAAAACCAAATTATCCTCCATCTGTTAATTTTGGCACTTATAGCCTTTGTTTTCATGAAGTCATACCAGTTTCTCCTCTTTTTCAGCATCGTTTTTATCGTTTATGCTGCCGTTAACTCCTATATTTTTATCCGTGCTCATCAGGCCATTCCGGCTGGTCATGCGTTTCGCTTATGGTTTAAGTGGGGGTTCTGGATTCTTGCGCTTTCTTACTTGGCCGGTCGCTTTCTCGAAAAAGTATGGCTTTCCGGTTTCAGCGATGTTGTTACCTGGACCGGTGCCCTCTGGCTTGGTATAATGCTTTACGGCTTTCTTGCTGTTTTGCTGATCGATGTGCTCAGGGGTGCCGATGGTCTTGCCGGTTTCCTTCCGGGATGGGTGTATGCTCCGGAATTTCGCTTCAAATTGTTCGGATGGGTATCGGCTGTATTGATAATGATAGTTGCTGCCGGACATATCAATACCCGTTTTCCGGCCATAAAAACCCTGGAGATAGAGATCGGCAAACCGGCCGGTCGCTTCAGCGAATTGAAAATCGCCATGGCTTCCGACGTGCATATGGGTACACTGGTAGGTCCCGCGAGGACAGGCAGGCTTGTGCAGACCATCAACGGGATGAATCCGGATATTATCCTGTTTGCCGGCGATATTGTGGATGAAGATCTGGCTCCGGTTATACGAGGGAATCTGGGCGATGCACTGGCACAACTTAATGCTCCGCTGGGCGTTTACGGCGTTACAGGAAATCATGAATACATCGGCGGAGCGGGAAAGGCTGTTGCCTATCTGGAAGAGCATGGAGTCAAAATACTCCGCGACAGTGTAGTGGATGTGGAAGGTGCTTTTTATGTTGCCGGACGCGAAGACCGCGACAAGGGCCGCTTCAGCGGAAAATCCCGCAAGGAAGTTGCAGACTTGCTCGCAAATACCGATAAAAACCGTCCGGTAATCCTTCTCGACCACCAGCCATGGGATCTTCCGCTGGCTGCCCGGGCGGGTGCCGACCTGCAACTCTCGGGACATACGCATCACGGACAGCTCTGGCCGCTCAATTACATTACCAGGGCCATTTACGAAGTAAGCAGAGGATATAAAAAGATTGATAATACCCACTTCTATGTTTCTACCGGTTATGGAAGCTGGGGGCCGCCGGTACGAACCGGCCATCGCCCGGAAGTGGTGCTTATTAAGGTAAAATTCAAAAAGGCTACCACGGAGTAACATCCACGAAAGGGCGATAAATCAAAGGCTCTGCTTACACTGTGCATTCGTGTGCCTGCTGCAGGCATTCCGTCTTATTTGCTTATTTTTGCCTTCAAAGCAATTGTTATGAGCAAAACCCGGCAGTTTCCGCATACATTCGTAATTATCTTTTACCTTATCCTCTTTTCCGCTTTCCTTACCTGGGTAATTCCGGGTGGTCGCTACGAACGCACTACAATTGAAGTAAACGGCACTCCAAGGGAGGTTATAGCCTCCGACTCGTTCAGCTATACCGGAAACAACCCGCAGTCGTGGCAGGTTTTCTCGGCCTTCTTCGACGGCTTTGTGGATAAAGCCGATATTATCGTTTTTATCCTGATGATAGGCGGAGCCTTCTGGATTATGAACCACAGCAAAGCCATAGATGTTGGAATTCTCTCCTTCCTGAAACGGGCCCGCAGGCTCGAGCGTCACCGGTTTATCCGGCATCTGGGCATGGACAATCTTATTGTTTCACTGGTTGTTCTGCTGTTCAGCATCTTCGGGGCCACCTTCGGGATGAGCGAAGAGTCCATAGCCTTTGTAATTATTTTTGTTCCCCTCGCTATTAAAATGGGGTACGATTCCATAACAGGGGTTTACATGTGCTACGTGGCTGCTGCCCTTGGATTTGCAGGAGCACTGCTGAATCCGTTTACCATAGGTATCGCACAGGGTCTGTCGCACCTGCCGCTGTTTTCAGGAATAGAATACCGCTTTTTCTGCTGGATCGTCATCAATATCTTTGGCATTGGCTATATCATTTGGTATATGCGGCGGATACGGAAGAATCCCCGTCGCTCGCCGGTATACCAGGAGGATGAATACTGGCGGTCAAGGCAGGATGAAACCGTTGTTACAGAAAATGACGTTTCGTCGCGCCCTGCCTGGTTTACATGGGTGTTTATTACAGCAGTGTTTATTTATGCCGCATTTGCCATGCCATTCACTCAACTTACCATCGGCAACGCATCCGTTACCTGGCCTGTTTTTCCTGTCCTGGCAGCGGGTTTTGCCCTTTCTGGTTACCTTGCACTGCGCAAATCGGCCCGCTTTCTTGTGCTTAACATGCTTGCATTTACCATACTGATGCTGATTGTGGGAGTAATGGGGTACGGATGGTACGTTATGGA
>JALHHH010000055.1:41423-44162 GCA_022837485.1 Bacteroidales bacterium | reverse complement strand
TGGCTCTCGGCATTTTTTCCGGCATCGCTATGGATTACAGCCCCAACACCATTACCAGGCTGTTTATCGAGGGGGTGAAGGATATCAGCAGCGCAGCCCTGGTGGTGGGACTGGCCGGTGGAATCATTATCGTTCTTCAAAACGGGGAAATTATTGATACCCTGCTTCATAAAATTTCCGGTGCCATGGCCGATATGGGTAAGATTGCCACCGTGGGAACCATGTACGTCATGCAAACCGCCATTAATGTTTTCATACCATCGGGTTCCGCCAAGGCGGCTCTCACCATGCCAATCATGTCGCAGTTTTCCGATCTTATCGGACTGTCGCGCCAGGCTACCGTTATGGCCTTCCAGTTCGGAGACGGTTTTACCAATATGATTACCCCTACCTCCGGCGTTCTGATAGGAGCACTGGGGATTGCACGCATCCCTTTCAGCAAATGGGTGAAATGGGTAACCCCGCTTATGATTATCCTGGTAATACTGGGATTCCTGTTGCTGATCCCAACCGTAACAATGCAGCTCAATGGCTTCTGATCCGGTTAATACAATCAAAGCATTCTACCCCTGTCCGCTTGGTACTCTTGAGATATTTTTGTCGGATGGCTTCCTGAATCGGATCAATTTCACCGATAAGACCTCCGGTATGCTAATACCCCCTGAAACTGAGGAAGTTGTTCATCAGCTCGATGCGTATTTTAAAGGCAGTCTGAAGGATTTCAATCTGAAAATCAAACCTTCCGGTACAGCTTTCCAGCTGAACGTATGGGAGATGCTCGGTAAAATACCTTACGGGACTACAATAACCTACGGGGAACTGTCGCACAGGCTGGGTATGAGAAACGGGGCCCGGGCGGTTGGACTGGCAAATGGAGCCAATCCGATTCCCCTGGTGATACCTTGTCATCGTGTTATCGGGGCAGGAGGGAAACTTACCGGGTACGGGGGCGGGCTGTGGCGCAAGAAATGGCTTTTGCAGATGGAAATGCCGGAAAGACCCGGACTGTTGTTCGGTCAACCCGGTGATGAATAAGGATATACATTATTTTTACCTGCTCTTTCAGATCGATTATTAAAAACCAATTACGTATGAAAAAGAAATTCTGGGTTACGCTGATTGTCATTCTGCTGGCCTTGCCTGCTATTATGGTTCTGTTTTTGGCAAGAGCCGGATTTTTCACCAATGCCGAAATATCGGAAACCGAAATGGGACCGCTGGTTGTTGTTTATGAGGATCACAAGGGGCCCTATAAAGGCACTGCTGAAATTATGGACCGGATTTATGACAGCCTGCTGGAAGATGGAATAGAAACGTTCCGGGGAATTGGAATTTATTACGATAAACCCGGCGAAACAGCTGAGGAAGACCTTCGCAGCAAAGCCGGGTGCGTGGTGGAGTTTTCCGATACCACAGCACTTGCCGCTCTTCAGCCTGAATATCGGATAATGACATTGCCGGGAACACGCTACGTAACTGCCTCCATCCCCTTTCGCGGACCTCTCTCGGTATTTGCCGGTATCGTTAAGGTTTATCCTGCCATCGGACGCTATATGGAAGAGCAGGGATACCCACCGGCTCCTGCCATCGAAATCTACGACCACAACGAACGCATCGTCTACCTGTTTGAAATACGTCAGGAATAAGGGATTTCCCGGCCGGCGCTTATTGCTTCCAAATCCGGATGCTATCGCTTTTCCTTTCGGTCGTCCGCTTCTACTACGTTGAATTTAAACCCCTTGCTCATAAAATGATCCAAAAAACGGGGCAAGGCATACAGCATATTGGGAGACGCTTTTATGCTGTCGTGAAAAACGATGATGCTCCCGCTTTTAGTTGATGCAATGCTGTTGGTCAGGACCTGTTCCGGACTCAGCTCACGGTTATAATCGCCCGTAAGTACCGACCACATCACTATTTTGTAGTCATTCTGCAGATGCTTTATAACCTTAGGCCCGATCCGGCCGTAAGGTGGACGGAAAAGACGGCTTTCAACCACGCTTTTGCACAGGGCTATGTCGTTCAGGTATTCTGCAGCCGGAGTTTTCCATCCGTTCAGGTGGTGGAAGGTGTGGTTCCCGGTGGCATGACCCGCCGACCGTACAGCATTATAAACTTCCGGATGCTTTTGCACATTATCCCCGACGCAGAAAAAGGTGGCTTTAACTCCGTAGTTTTCCAGTATTTCAAGAACTTGCGGCGTAGCTTCCGGAACCGGCCCGTCGTCGAAGGTCAGAAACAGCTCATATGGCCTTCCCGGAATGTCCCAGGTAAGCCTCTTGCGGGTGAGACTGCGTATCAGAGCCGGTGTGGAAGTGTAATGCACCTGTTTATTTTATTGGAGTAAATCTAACTTCAGGATTTCTTTGAACTGCGAATGTAAAAAACATAATACTATCCTGCAACGGTACTTTACTGGCAGCGAATTGAACCGGATTGTAGAGAGATCGCTTCCCGGTGAAGACAGATGAACGAATACAAAAGGGTAGGGCTATCGTGCTCATCTGCACGAAGACACAATCGGCCGGGTGCCCACGGTCCGGCTTCTCAGCGCCCTGATCAAGCGCTTTATTTCGTACTTTTGCATAACCGGAGTGAACCATCCGGGATTGCAGCGAAATAAAAGAAATCATCAATAAACAGCAGAGAAATGAAAAAACTGGTATTGCTTCGCCACGGCGAAAGCGTCTGGAACAAGGAAAACCGTTTTACCGGATGGACCGATGTGGATCTGTCCGA
>JALHHH010000055.1:38124-41407 GCA_022837485.1 Bacteroidales bacterium | reverse complement strand
AAGCCCGTGAAGCCGGGAAGGTGCTGAGGGAAAACGGATTTGTGTTCGACCTGGCATACACCTCTTACCTGAAACGAGCGATCAAGACCCTGAACCTCGCCCTGGAAGAGATGGATCAGCTCTGGATTCCGGTGGAAAAAAGCTGGAGGCTTAACGAGAAACACTACGGGAACCTCCAGGGACTTAATAAAGCAGAGATGGCCGCGAAGTTCGGCGATGAGCAGGTGCTGGTCTGGCGCCGGAGCTACGATGTGCCTCCCATGCCGGTGGATGACAACGATGAGCGCAATCCCCGCCTCGATCCCCGCTACCACGGCGTAGATCCTGAACTGATTCCGCTTACCGAATCGCTGAAAGAGACCGTTGAGCGCATGATCCCTTACTGGGAAGGCGATATAAGGGAAGCGCTGAAGAAAAACACTCAGGTTCTGGTAGCTGCTCACGGCAACAGCCTCAGGGCAGTAATCAAATACCTGAAAAACATCAGCGATAAAGACATAGTTAGCCTGAACCTGCCTACGGGAATTCCGTATGTGTTTGAGTTTGACGATGACCTGAAGCTGCTGAAAGATTATTTTCTCGGAGATGAAGAAACCATCAGAAAGCTGATGGAAGAAGTAGCCAATCAGGGAAAAGCCAAAAAATAATTCATGCAGAAGAAGTGGGTTATCCCGGATATTCACGGTTGCCTGCGCAGCCTCAAAGCCCTTGTGGAGGATTTGGTTGTCCCGGTAGCGGGAGACCAGATTTTCTTTCTGGGCGATTACGTCGACCGGGGTCCCGATTCCAAAGGGGTTATCGATTATGTGATGGAACTTCAGCATAACGGACTTGAAGTTAAAACCCTCAAAGGAAATCATGAGGATTTTTTTCTGAAGGCCTGGGATGAAGACAGACGAAGTGAAAAGGTTCTTTTTTTCAAAAAACCAAACAGAAGCAAGGCTCAGTGGCTGATTCACGGCGGCAAAGAAACGCTCGAAAGTTTCGGTACCAGTGATTTGTCGGCTATCCCCCTGCATTATATGGAATGGATGAGGCAGTTGGAGATGTTTATTGAAACGGACAACTTCCTGCTGGTTCATGCCGGCCTCAATTTTGAAATTGAGGATCCGTTTGCCGATTCATTCGCCATGCTGTGGGCGAAAGATTACAAAATCAACCCTTCCAAAATAGGAAATCGAAGGCTGATCCACGGCCACGTGCCCGTCAGCCTCGATTTTATCGATATCACCATCAACAATCCGTCGAATCCATACATCGATCTCGACAACGGCTGCTACATGGCCGGTAGGCCGGGCTACGGAAACCTCCTGGCACTTGAGCTGGGCAGCATGACCCTGAAGGTACAGCCAAACATCGATATGGATTAGGCGTGTTCCATGCGATATACAGCAAAAAAGGAAAGGCCGGTAAACGGACAGCCTTTCCTTTTTTCTTTTCCGCTTCTTATGGTGCTAAAATCTGCAGATTACCTGCGTTTGTGCTTCCAGTGGCCGGCGGATTTGGGTTTGCCCTTTCCGGGATGACCCATAGCCGGACCTTTATGCGGCTTACCGTAGGCCATTACATGCTTTTTGTGATGCTTCCAGGGATCTTTACCATGATAATCGATCCTGACCCGCTCGAGCCTGCGCAGATCCCAGCCGGAATAATACGCCGGTAATCTGTTGCCAATTGTCCACACTCCGTGGCAGATGTAGATGTATTCAGCCGTAGGCGCATAATAATAAACACCGATGGCGGGATAATAATATACGGCGGAGACACGAACATTTTGTACTCCGGAATGGGCCTGTGTCGCTGTTAACATTATAATTCCCAATATCAGCGAAAGCGCTGCAATTAATTTTTTTGTTTTCATCGCTTCGTTTTTTTGGTTTTAGGCTGAAACTGATTCAAACCCTATGCCAGTTTGCCACCAGGCATTTTGACCTGCTGGTTTACTTCAGAACCAACGTATTATGGTGAAGGATTTCGTACGGAACACAATACAGCAGACCCGGGTGTTGCGTATTCCTGGCCAAGCCACACTGCCGGGCTTACTATCAGTCAGGGAACCGCGATTGGCCTGAACTTTATTTGCCGGCCGGTAAGGGTATCATGTTTATGACTTGTTTTTATTATCTTTTAGAATCAACCGGAGCGATGTGTTTTTTGTGATATAGGCCCAGGCCCAATTGATAAATATTAAAAGTTTATTTTTTACGCTCAGAATCAGCATAAGATGTAAAAACATCCATATCAGCCATCCAAAAAAACCTTTGATTCTAAGAAATGGAAAATCAACAATTGCCTTATTTCTTCCAATTGTAGCCATCGTACCCAGGTCTTTGTATTCGTATTTAATCAGGTTTTTATTACGTTGCAAGTTTTTAAGATTCCTTGCCAGGTTTTTTGCCTGATTAATAGCAACATTTGCAAGTTGCGGATGGGCTTTTGGATATTTTGGCGTTTCCATCCGGGCTATATCGCCAATTGCAAAAACATCTTCCATGCCTGAAACTCTGTTTATTCTGTCTACCCGGATACGTTTGTCGGGCGTAATTGAATCCAAGGGAATTCCGGATATTTCATTTGCAATTACTCCGGCGGCCCATATTACCGATTTTGTTTTTATGAATTCGCCATTGGTTAGCTCAAGAATTTCCCCATTATAATTTTTTACAATTTTTTCAAGCTGAATGTCAACTCCCATCTTTCTGAGATAATCCCGAGATGTTCTCCTTGCCGTATCGCTCATGCTGTTGAGCGTGTTTTTGCTGCCCTCAATTAAGATTATATTGAGTTTTGAAAAATCTATCCGGTGAAAATCTCTTGGAAGTATGTTTTTCTTAATTTCCGAAAAGGCTCCGGCCAGTTCAACTCCTGTGGGACCGCCTCCGACAATCACAATGTTAAACAAGCCTTCTTTTTCTTCTTCCCTGGCAGACAAAATATTTTCAAAGTTCAGTAAAATGTGATTTCTGATTGTAATGGCATCGTACGTTGATTTTAGACTTAGTACTTGTTTGCTTAGATTCTCATTTCCGAAAAAGTTTGTTTTGCATCCTATGGCTAAAACCAGATAATCGTATTCGAATGTTCCTATCGTTGTGCTTATGATTTTATTTGAATCATCAACACCGATAACTTCTGCCATGCGAATCTGCACGTTATCCTTATTTCTAAAAATATGGCGTAATGGAAATGAGATGCTTGAAGGCTCAATCTGCGATGTGGCTACCTGATAAAACAAGGGCTGGAACTGATGGTGGTTAATTTTATCAATTAACAGAATGTCGAA
>JALHHH010000055.1:0-38099 GCA_022837485.1 Bacteroidales bacterium | reverse complement strand
CGTACTAATTGAATTCCTGCAAAACCTCCTCCGACTACTATTACCTTTCTCTTTTTCATCACATAAGATTTATTCCGGCAATTTTAAACATGCCTGTAAACGGTAGAATAAACAGGTATGGCGTTTTTCTGTTCGGCAGAATAACGCATACGTAAAAATCCTCTGAAAGGTAGGGCCCAAAAAGGGAGTGATGAAAAGGAAGGTTGTTTACCCCTGTTACTGCCCGTAAATTAAACCGGCCTTGAACCAAATGCCTTCTATGCCGAAGTCGTTTTTGGCGGTTTTCAGGTAGTCGAAGGTCTCTTCGATACGCATTTTTTGCCCGTCGTATCCGAATCCAAGAGCTCTCAGCATATCGGGCTCGTGCCTGGTGCTGATAACGTGGAATGCTGTTTTTTTTGTGAGTCCGTCGCCCGAATTAAAAATCGTTTCAATAATTCGTCCGAAGCGAACTTCGAGGCGGGCGGCCATATCGTTGTTGCCGGTCATACGGTAGGCATAAATCAGCGGATCGAGCATCCGGAGCTCAAACGGTTGTTCGCCGAGAAGCCTTATGCCCAGTTGGATGATTTTTGCGTAATCGGTTTTATTCAGACCTTCTTTGTTCATTATCAGCGTGATGCTGTCGGCCAGGGGGTGTTGCACATCCGGATTAAATCCGGGTTGAAGCGTGGAACCGTAATATAAATAATGATAGTCGCTGACGGTGAGGGTGGTATCGTTGACCGACAATCGCCTGCTCAGTTCGCTGTAGGAAAAAGGGGATCCGGCCCGGGAAATTACCTTACTTATTTTCTTGTAGTCGGGAGGCGAGAATTTTCTGTCCTGGGCCGTAACGCCCGATATCAGCAGCAGGGTAAGAAAGAGACAGGCGATATTTTTCATCGTACTCGGTTTTTGGTGCATTATTGCCGGGATTCAATCCCAGGCGTCTTCATCCCCGAATACGGGGTCTTCTTCAATCAGGCTGATCCATGTGTATATAATGGAATCAAGCGTGTCGGGATCCGGATCGGCATCGTCGCTGAAATTTGGCAAAGCCTTTACCAGTTTTTTAATCGTGGTATAACTGACATTCACCGGATCTTCCCCGGGCTGATTGTGAAACAGCAATATGGCAATAGTCCCGTAATTATTCCAGTTGAGGGGAACCATCCCGGCCAGCTTTAACTCGGTGCCAGCCATGAAATTGGGAACTTCATCTTCTTCCACTTCCAGACCGGCATCTCTCAATGCTTCTTTCAGCATATTGGCATTCAAGGGAATGTCGGGATAGGGAGAAGGGAACAGATGGACGTATTTTTCGAAAATAGTCCTGGCTATTAAATGTATACGACTTTCCCCCTGCGACATTGTACCGTTCGCTTTATCCTTTCATGCCTGCATTCGCTTTCGAAGCTTACCGGAATCTTTATAATACTTCTGCGGATTACAACCGGCAAAATTATTCAAATTTTCTCAGTGGGAAATTAAAATTTGCTTTGCAATTCACTCCGTCTGGATAATTCGTTATTTGATGTACCGGAGTTAAAGATGTACCTGGTAATTTGTAATGCATTTATAAAATAGTTTTCCAGAGATGCACAGAGATTCAAATGAGAAGGCGCAGAGATTCAAAGAGGTTTGTATTCTTCTCTGTATTACTCCGTGATACCTCGGTGAGCTCTGTGTAATTGTTTATTTTACATGGATCCAACGAGTAGTACCATTTTGAGTGATAAACCTTTAACCTGTAAGGATTATTTTTTTCTGATAAATATATGGTTTTTGATGATCTGGTTGTAATCCCGAAGGGAAAACCCAGCGCATCATTTAACGAAAAACTCCTCCGTCTCCGGTTTAAATCAATCGTTAACTTTGAATCTTGCAGCCATCTGGAAAAATTTCTGCAGACACAGCATGGTAAGGCGTGAATCTTCCAGTGCATTGTGGGTATCTCCTTCGCGTTCGAACCCGAACCAGGCCGAAATGGCTTTCAGGCTGAGCGAACGCGGAACCGTTTTGCCGTTGGCTTCCAGAATCCGGAAGGTATAGTAGGCTATGGTGTGGAGGTCGATCAGCTTGTTGCTGAATGGCCAGTCGATATTTTCACCGCTGTAGGCAAATTTCAGAAAGTTTACGTCAAAGATGACGCTCTGCCCACAAATAACCACATCCCTAAGATCCCCGCTCTGCCGCTTCAGCAGCTTGCGGATCCATTGCTCAAAATCTTCCAGCACTTCGTAGATCATTGGAGCTTCCTGTAACTCATCGAGCGAAAGTCCGTGAATCTTTTCTGCGGAAGCAGTAAAAGCATCTTCATTCTCGGGATAAACGTTACTCAGGTAGGTGCCAAGCTCAACCCAGTTGTCGTTTAGCAATACCGCTCCAACCTGGATGATCTCGTGGTACCCGGGTTCCGGGCCGCTCATTTCAAGGTCAACAACTAAAAAAGGCATACCAGATTAATGTGAGGGACACAATGATGATTTTATGCCTTCCGGGGCATAATGTTATGCAAATATCACCAATTATGTAATGCAATTGCCGGATTATCTGACCTGCTTGCCGATATACCTTGAATTCATAATCCGCAGTGCTCCCATATAATCCATTTTGAATTCTATCAGATCTCCGGTTTTGTAATTCTTTTCGTTTTCTCCAAGGTCAATAACAATCATATCGCTGCTGCTGCCGGCTACTTTTATCTGAGGATCCGCAGGGGTAAGGTGACTGCTTTCCACATCCAGCAAGCCGATGTCGAGGATCGCCCGGCAGGCGGTTTTTCCCGTCGATTCCTGGTCGAAGCTGAAGCTGTGGCCCTCTACATTGGTGCCTATCTCACCCATGGGAACCACAGGCTTTTCAATGAGTTCAATTATCTCGGCATATAATCGCAGTACGTCCCTGTGCATTCCTTCGATAACGGTATCGTGATAAACATCCGTTCCAAGAAACAGGGTTTCTCCAACTCTGAAATGGTTGATGCCTTTTGGCAGCATCTTTTCGAATATAAGGGGAATGGAAACAGAGGATCCACCTGAAACATATGGGATTTTTCGGTTGAACTTCGCCTCGATCAGCTGTTTGTAAAGGCTCAGCTGTATCAGCTTGTCGTGGTTTGGCAGTACTCCGTAAAGGCAGCTCAGATTGGTGCCTACGCCAACTACATTGATGTTCGGAAGCCTGAAAACCTTCTCGTAAAATTCGATCAGATCGTCGCGCATCACGCCCTCGCGCAATTCACCCATCTCCACCATGATAATCACCCGATGGATCTTGCCCTGCTTTTCTGCTTCAGCGGATAGTGCCTGGATGGTGCTTAGTTCGGTATTGAAGCTGATGTCGGCATAACGTACAATCTCCGGGATCGAACGCAGGGGAGGCGGCTTGATGTAAATGGTTTCAATCCCGGGTGACATCTTTTTGATGGCCCTGAGATTGGAAACACGGGAGTCACACAACTGTTTGATTCCCAGATTTATTACTTCCTGCAGGAAAAGCCTGTTCCCGCACAGGAGCTTGGAAACGACGGCCCACTGTATGCCTTCACTGCTGAAAAGACTGTTAAGATACTCGTAGTTTTCCTTTAACTTTTGTTGTTCCAGCGTAATATAGGCCATCAGACGGTTTCTTTTTTAAGTCGCATCTCAAGGTATTTGTTATCAAATCCAAGCTTTTGGTATAAATGCCGTGCAGGATTATCGGGTTCCACATGCAGGGCAATATCGCCATGGGCCAGACCGATGGCTTCTTTCATCAGGCTCTTTCCCACTCCTTTGCCCCGGTAATCGCGGTGAGTGGCAATGTAAACAAGTATATTCTCAGGTATGTAACCTTCCATTCCCGTTTGATTTACAACTACAGCTCCAATGATGCGGCCGCTGTCCTTCGCCACAAGTGTAAATCCGCCAAACGAAGCCCTGTCTTTAACTGAAAAGTCAATGGCCTTCATTATGTCTTCTTTCCTGTCGCCAAACTGATCGAGGTGCTCGTGCAGAAATTCGGCTACCGAGTTCTTGTCGTTTATCCCTGGTTTTAATACTGCATTGAATACACTTAACTGATAATTCATATTAGATTTTGTTTTGTTCGGTTCGCAAGATACGGCTTTTTTGCATGACTGACAAATAAATATTTATGTAAAATGATTACGAATATATTATTTTATCCATTGTAGCTAGATAAATGTATAGGTAATAAGCTAATAATCAGATGTATAAATCAATAATAATTGCATGGCTTATTTAAAATTTTCAGGATGGTTTCGCTTAGGTTTTCTTTAATAAAACATAAGGACGCTTATTGCCATTTTCTTATCTTTAGCAGATGTAATCCATTATCCGGAAAATCTGTTGATATGAAGAAGAGAAACCTGCTGCACGATCCGGCCATCCTGGCAAAGCCCGGAAAAAAAATAAAGGTATCGGACTTCGATCCGGCCTACAAGGGAATCCTGAACGGGAAGGATGAGGGAGTTAAGCTACTCGAGGAGAATGTGAATGAACTTATTGAGCTTCAGGATAAACTGTATGCCCACAACCGCTTTGCGGTACTTCTTATTTTTCAGGCTATGGATGCTGCAGGTAAGGATGGTACCATCAAGCATGTAATGTCGGGACTCAATCCCCAGGGTTGCGAAGTTTACAGTTTCAAAACCCCCTCGGCTACCGAGCTGGACCACGATTACATCTGGCGAACGTACAAATGCCTGCCCGAGCGCGGACGATTCGGGATTTTTAACCGTTCATATTACGAAGAGGTGCTTGTTGTGAAAGTGCATCCAGAATTCCTGATGGCCCAGAATCTTCCGGGAATAAAAAATGTGGGTGCAATAGACAAATCCTTCTGGGAAAACCGGTACCGGCAGATTAATGACCTCGAAAAACACCTGACCGAAAACGGCACCGTTATCCTGAAGTTCTTTCTGAATGTTTCGAAAAAAGAACAAAAAGAACGTTTTCTGGAACGTATCGAAGACCCCTCTAAAAACTGGAAATTCTCTTCCAACGATGTGAAAGAACGTGCCCACTGGGATGATTATATGGATGCCTACAGCGATATGCTGACCGCTACTTCAACCGAATACGCTCCCTGGTTTGTGATTCCGGCCGACCGGAAATGGTTTATGCGCTATGCCGTCAGCAACATCATCATCAACCGGCTGAAAGAACTGAAAGTGGATTATCCCGTGCTTCCCGAAGCCGAGAAAGCCAAACTGAAGGATGCCAGGAAAATGCTGCTGGATGAGGACGACAAAGACAAATAATCTGCATCGATTCCTTTACTCTATAACCAGCTCATCAATGAATAACCAGGCCGGCTGATTGGCACCACGATGCCAGTCGGGACAGGTTTTATGACCGATAGCCGTGAATTTGAGATATCGTGTAGCGGTTTCTGCAAAGGAGAACATGAAGTGAACCGGTTTCTGCCCGAATCTTCTTTCCGGCTCAGGAATCTTTTCCGAATGTAAAGTTCTGAAAACCGTCCCGTCATCCGAAGCTTCTATCTTCACTTCCAGCGGTAAAAAGATCCAGCTTACCAGATCAAGAAAGAAATTGACTTCTGCTTTCCGGACCGTTTCCTTCTGCCCGAAATCGATCAGTACTTCCATGTCGTGACCCTGATACCCCAGCCAGTTAAGCCGGAAATGCTGGCCACCGAAAAGCCCGTCGGTCAGCGCCCCGGTGCCTCCTGCATCGTAAAGCGGTGTGTACGGAGTCAGCGATGTAATTTGTTTACCTGCCGCCTTGTTCGGCTTTACTGCCATTGCAGCCACATTCAATGCATGCGCTTTGTATGCTTGCGGTGAATATGCGTTTTCATCAAGGGTCCGGATTCCGCTTGCCTCACAGTTTCGCACAAACCGGCCGAGGTAGTCAATCATCTCCGGATTTACAATACGTCTGCCGTCCTGTATCCGGTAAAACGAAAATTCCGGATTATTAACGTTGAGTGCAATGTCGATAAAAGCCAAATCCAAGCTGCAACGCTGTCTGATAACCCGTTTCAGCCGCACGGAATCGCCCCGCACCATGGCCTCGGCACTGTCCATCATCGCACGGTAACGAATCAAAAGCTCAGGCTTCAGAAACCAGTCGGAATAAAGTGCAGGATAGCCGTAAATGTCGAGCACCCGCGAATCGGACTGTTTTTCCATTTCAAGGTGAACCAGGGAAAAATAGTTGAGCATTATATCTGCAGCAGCACCGTAAAATGCATGGAAAAATTTTTCGCGAAAAGCGGACTCATTCAAATCGGCATCCCAGAGCAGCCTTGAAATCAGCGACTGCTTATATTCGCTGAAATCGGACCATGCGTTGCCGCTGCCCTGCTGAAACATCATCGGCACACCGTGTTCGCGGAAGAAACGGATGTTGGGCTGCAGCACCCCAAAATTCGGAAAGGGACAGGTGAACGTCTTGAATTGCACTACGTAATCCCACATAAAAATGTTTCCGGTAAGGGCAGACCAGTCTTTCATGTCCACCACAAAATCCGCACTGCGCGGATCCGTTGCCAGCGGCTGGCTCCGGTTGCATTCTATGGAGCAAAACATGATGTTTACATTGCTGTCGGGGACTATGGCAGAAGGAGCAGAGCGAGTAAACTGATAGGCCAGTGTGGAAATTTGCTTGTCCGGAAAGTTACGAGCTATTTGATTGGCCATGTGAACGTAAGCTCCCGAAATGCTGCCGTACCGATCGTACATATCCTGGCACTGACTGCATTCGCAGTAATTGATGCAGTCGTTCTGCGATACCGACCAGTAGGTACACTGAGGCTTTTTCATCATTTCCGCACCGAGGTTTTCCGTCAGTATGCGAATTACTTCGGGATTGCTCAGGCAGAGCTGTCCGTCGCGGATCCGTTTCCCGTTAACCTGGGAGTAATATTCCGGGTGTTTCCCGAAGTATGTATCCGGAGGCATCAGTTTATGGAAGGTGTGCACAAACATTCCCCACTCTTCCCTGGGCTGTGTACGTGCCGGAATGTAGTTTCCAGGTTCGGTGTTGCCCGGGAAATGCGGATGACGGAATCGAAAATCCGGTTGGGAATACAGGGATATATCGGGCAGGGTGAATTCCTGCCTTTGCGGGATATGAACTTCTCCGTTGCCAAACCAAATGCATCCTGCATACTCCTCAAGCAGCGTGTACATTGCATACAGGTCGCCCACAGGCCGTTTCCCGCCAAGGAAGAAATGCCCGCTTTCGCTGAAGATGCAGAAACCATCTCCGTTCAGGGCATCCAGTTTTTCGGATGCTTCTTTCTTCGAAAACCAATCCCTGCCGATAAAGATCGATTTAAATCGTTTCAGGGGTTTATCGGAAATTCTTACCTGTGCCCCGCTTATCCGGAAAAGGTAATCCTGCAGTTCGTTGGCAGCAAAACAGGTAAGCGAATCGGCATCCTTATCCAGAATGATGGCATAGAGCGGACGACCCTGCCTGGTTATCGGGTGGTTTTGCTGCTGAGTATATGCAGAAACGCTGAGAATTAGCAAACCGGCAATTGCTGTCGCGGTTTTAATAAGACCGGCTGATTTCATTATTCAAAGATGCACAAAATTCCATCTGATTTTAAAATATTTTACTAACATTTCCGCTTTCGCGGGATGTATGTTTCCTATGCAGTCACTGCCCCTGATGGAATTGCCGTTCAGCGGTTTGATAATCCCTGACATCTGTTTCCGGTTGGAGTATTATAAAAGAAAAGGAACCCATTGACGGATTCCTTTTCCTGAATTAGGTGGATTGCGGCCCTGACGGTCGCAAAAGTTTGCAGCGTTATTTGCGTGCTTCGATCATAATTTCGAGCATCCTGATGGCAGCATCCGGAATTACGGTACCGGGTCCGAAGATAGCCATGGCGCCGGCCTTGTAGAGGAAGTCGTAATCCTGCGGCGGAATTACACCGCCAACGATAACCATGATGTCTTCGCGGCCAAGCTTTTTCAGCTCTTCGATTACCTGGGGTACCAGGGTTTTATGTCCGGCAGCAAGGCTGGAAACGCCCAGTACGTGAACGTCGTTTTCCACTGCCTGGCGTGCGGCTTCTTCCGGAGTCTGGAACAAAGGTCCGATGTCCACATCAAATCCTATATCTGCATAGCCGGTTGCTACCACCTTGGCTCCGCGGTCGTGTCCGTCCTGACCCATCTTAGCGATCATAATGCGGGGGCGGCGCCCTTCGAGTTCGGCAAACTGGTCTGCCAGTTCACAGGCTTTCCTGAAGCTGCTGTCGTCGGCTGATTCGGAGGAGTAAACTCCTGAAATGGAACGTATCACGGCTTTATATCTCCCATATACTTTTTCGAGGGCCATTGAAATCTCACCCAGCGATGCACGTTTGCGGGCAGCATCGATGGAAAGGGCAAGCAGATTGCCTTCGCCGGTTTCGGCTGCACGTGTCAGTGCCTCCAGGGCGGCCTGTACCTCTTCGTTGTTGCGGTTGGTACGGAGCTGTGCCAGTCTTTTAAGCTGAGCCTCGCGTACTGCTGTATTGTCAACCTCAAGGGTCTCGATGGGGTCTTCCTTGTCGAGACGGTATTTATTAACACCCAGAATGGTATCGCGTCCCGAGTCGATGCGCGCCTGCTTGCGGGCAGCGGCTTCTTCAATACGCATTTTGGGAATTCCGGTTTCTATGGCTTTGGCCATACCGCCAAGCTGCTCCACTTCCTCAATCAGCTTCCAGGCTTTGTGTGCCAGCTCATGCGTAAGGGATTCCACATAGTACGAACCACCCCACGGATCTACCACCTTGTTAATGTTTGTCTCTTCCTGCAGGTATATCTGGGTATTGCGGGCAATGCGTGCCGAAAAGTCGGTGGGCAGTGCAATGGCCTCATCCAGCGCATTGGTATGCAGACTCTGGGTGTGTCCCAGGGCTGCAGCCAGCGCCTCAACCGCCGTACGGGTAACGTTATTGAACGGATCCTGCTCCGTGAGACTCCATCCCGAAGTCTGAGAGTGGGTACGCAGAGCCATCGACTTGGGATCTTTCGGATTGAACTGCTTCACAATCTTTGCCCAGAGCAGTCGTGCAGCACGCATCTTGGCAATCTCCATGAAGTGATTCATGCCGATACCCCAGAAAAAAGAGAGGCGGGGTGCAAATGCATCCACCGGAATGCCGGCCTGAATGCCCGTACGGAGATACTCGAGTCCGTCGGCCAGGGTATATGCCAGCTCGATGTCGGCGGTGGCACCGGCTTCCTGCATATGGTATCCGCTGATGGAGATGGAGTTAAACTTCTTCATATTCTCTGAAGTAAACTCAAAAATATCGGCAATAATCTTCATGGAAGGTATGGGCGGATAAATGTAGGTGTTGCGCACCATAAACTCCTTCAGAATGTCGTTCTGAATGGTACCGCTCAGCTTTTCCATCGGCACGCCCTGCTCCTCGGCGGCAACGATGTAAAATGCCATGATGGGCAATACCGCTCCGTTCATGGTCATCGAAACCGACATTTTATCCAGCGGAATCTGATCGAACAGTATCTTCATGTCGAGGATGCTGTCGATGGCTACTCCGGCTTTACCCACATCGCCAACCACACGCTCGTGGTCGGAGTCGTAGCCGCGGTGCGTGGCCAGGTCGAAGGCCACCGAAAGACCCATTTGTCCGGCCGCCAGGTTGCGGCGGTAAAATGCATTGGATTCCTCAGCGGTGGAGAAACCGGCATACTGACGGATGGTCCATGGTTTCATTACATACATGGTACTGTATGGACCGCGAAGAAACGGAGCGATGCCCGCGGCATAGTTCAGGTGCTCCATCTTTTCCAGGTCAGAGGCGGTAAAAACGGGTTTTACCGGGATTTGCTCCGTCGTAATCCAGTTGCATTCTTTGGGAAGTGCACCTTCTTTACCGGCGGGAATCGACCTGAGGTTTACGTTTTTAAAATCGGGACGCATATTTTTTTTATTCAAGGATTCAACGTTATCTGTCTGTGTATTAAGAACTCAGTCGTTCTGACGGATTCTTAAAGCATAATTCCCAGTTTCTGCTGGAATGCATAAAGACTCTCGAGAACATTGGTGCGAACGTGAATGAATTCATCCACACCGGCTTCTTTCAGTGTTTCCAGTATTTCTTTGGGGTAACCGGCAACCACAACCTGAATTTCTGGTTTGGCGGCTTTCAGCTGGCGGGCGGCTGAAGGCGCAATCTCAGCGTATTCTTCATCGCTGCTGCAAAGAACTACGATATCTGCCTCTGCATCAATGGCTGCCTTAACCCCGTCTTCAACACTGCTGAAGCCTGCATTGTCGGTGATGGTGTATCCGGCACATCCGAAGAAGTTGGTGCTGAAGCCGGCTCTTGCCTTACGCATAGCCAGGTTGCCGGTGGTAAACAGGAATACATGCGGGCGGTGACCCTCCTCAGCGGTATAGATTTCGGTGGCAAGCCTGAGATCTTCAAACGCATCGGCTCCACGGTAGGTTTCCATAACCCTGTAGATGGGAACCGGACCTGCTTCCGTTTCTTCCTCCTCTTCCGCAGCCTGAATCCTGTCAAGCACTTTTTCGGAAAGGTTGGGATACTGATTGGTGCCAAGCAGTACGGTTTTACGTGAGGCTATGTCGGCGTTGCGCTGACGGGCACTTTCGGCAACCGTTGCCTGAATAAATCCTGCCTTGACGGCGGCAACCATACCGCCCATATCCTCAACTTTAAGGAAGAGCTCCCAGGCTGCTTCGGCAACCGACATGGAAAGTGAATCAATGTAATAGGATCCGGCTGAAGGGTCGATTACCTTATCGAGGTTCGACTCCTCTTTCAGCAGAATCTGCTGGTTGCGTGCCAGACGCATGGAGAAAGCATCGGGCTCCCTGAAATCGATGTCGAACGGCAGAACCGTAATCACATCAGCCCCGCCAATAGCTGCCGACATGGCTTCGGTGGTGGTGCGCAGGAGGTTAACGTGCGGATCGTAGATGGTTTTATTAAAGTTTGCCGTAATAACGTGGATGTGCATTTTTGCGTCATCGGCGGAAGCCGGCTTGTATTGCTCCACGATGCGGGCCCAGAGCAGGCGGGCAGCACGCAGCTTGGCAATTTCCATAAAGTAATTGCTGCCTGCAGCAAAATTGAACGTTATACCGGCAGCAGCCTTGCCTGGTTCAAAACCAGCACCCGTAAGCAAAGCAAGGTACTCGTTGCCCGAAGCCAGCGAGAAAGCAAGCTCCTGTACCAGAGTGGAACCGGCATTGTGGAAGAAATCTCCGTTTACGGTTATTGCACGGAATCCGGGAAGTAAATCGCCCGCTTTCTTCAGCAGCTCCGCAGCTTCTCCAAGGTCTTTCTGTTCCGAGGTGTGGAAGTTTCCTTTCTGAAGCAGATAGCTGACGGGGTCAAAATCAAACGATCCGGAAGCTGTTGCTGCCTTGCTTCCAAGCACGGCGGCAAGGGTCTCGGCAAAGGCCGGATACGATTTGGAAGAGTTAAAAAGGAGAAACAATTTTTCCGTATCAATCCCTTCAAGCAGCCGGGCGAGGGATTCCCGGTCCGCGGCTTTCTGAACGTTCAGCGATACTGCCTCAGCACCTTTTGCAAGCGCTTCTCTGGCCTGTGCATTGGCAACGGCAGTATCCGCGGTTTCAATGTCCTGGCAGATCTTCCAGTCGTTGCGTCCGGTATGATTGCCCCTCAGAAAGGGGAACTGTCCGGGAAGGCTGTTTTGCAGTTCTTTGACGGCTTCCAGGTCCTCAGCCCTGTAGTACGGCTTCACCCGAACTCCCTCTGGAGTCTTCCAGATCAGCTTCTTTTCGTAATCGGCACCCTTCAGGTCCTGGATGATCTTCTCTTCCCATTCTCCGGTAGTTACCGGCGGGAATTCCTGAAAAAGCCTTTCGTCAGCGGATGTCTTAACATTATCCATGGCAGGTATTTTAATATATTCAGTAAAACCTTTAGTCAGCGCGATTGTTAAATGCCTGGCATTAAACGCTGCAAAGGTATGGGTTTTTTAATCCTGCCAAAGCTCCGGCGCATTTTTTCATTCATATGTCTGAAGGAAACTCAAAAATCTTTAAACATCTAAAAACCTTTATATGAAGATAGTTATAAGCGGTTCCACCGGCCTGATCGGGAAGAGGCTTACGGATGTCCTTGGCGGGATGGGATATCGGGTTGTTGGACTGCGCCGCGGTGATTTTACCGGAGATCCGGAACTGCTGAAAGAAAAGCTGAAGGATGCCGGAGCAGTGATAAATCTGGCAGGCGCTCCCATTGCCGGCAGATGGACCCGGAAGTATAAAAAAGAGATCATGGACAGCCGTACCGACGTAACCCGCAAACTGGCTGATGCCGTTACATCTCCTCTGGTTTTTATCTCTGCTTCAGCTGTAGGTATATATCCCGACGGTGAAATGGTGGATGAGACCTGCAAAAAAACTGCGGGCAATTACCTTTCGGAAGTATGCACACGCTGGGAAACCGAAGCGGCAAAACTGCCGGAAGATGCAGCACTTGCCATAATGAGGCTTGGCGTGGTGCTCGATAACAAAGGCGGTGCTCTGCCTAAAATGCTGCTGCCATTCCGTTTGGGACTGGGTGGCCCCATAGCCGGCGGACAACAGGGATTTTCCTGGATCCATATCGATGACCTCATCAACGCGTTTGTTTTTGTACTGGAGCGCCGCCTAACCGGGATTTTTAACCTGACAGCTCCGGAGGTAACCAATAATCTTGGGTTTACACAAACACTCGGGAAAGTGCTACACCGTCCCGTTATTATGCCCCTGCCTGCCTTTGCCCTGAAACTGGCCTTCGGGGAAGGAGCCCAGGTTCTTACCGACGGACAAAAAGCCGTTCCCGCCCGCCTGAAAAAGGATGGATTCGTTTTTCAGTTCCCTGAACTGAAACCTGCCCTTGCACATCTTCTGATGTGAGAACTTAAGTCTCCGGTTTACGATCTCAGATGTTCATCCGACCTTTCTCTATAATTGGGTTTTACCAAAGACCATTCAGAGTCCTTTTTTGATTCACCGGGATAAAATTCCACCGGTAAAATATTCTCTTTAATTCATTGATTACATGCAATTTGGATATACCGGAGAGAATCTGTCTTTCCATGATAAAAGGTCATTAAAAGGACCTTAAAAGGAATTTCTCACGAAGGAATCACAAAGGAATCCCGTTAATCTGCTATTTCTTTACTTTTCAGGCATTCGATTTGTTACCGCAGGCTTCTCCAAAAAAACCGGATGGTTTGAAAATGGAGTTCCAAAAGTCTGGTTCGATGTATGAATTTCTTAACTTAGAGGATGGTTACTAACGCTGGTAATGGCACCTGGTACCGCAGAAATCGTTTACCGGTTCAAATCTAAATGCCGGAAGGCCTGAAGCGGAATGGTTAACTGGTCCCGGAATTCCGTATACAGGAAATCATTGGGGACTCCCGTTTTTAAAAACCAACGTATGAAATCTTTGGATGCATATGCGGAATTCCCGGTCCGGACGGTGCTGGTGTCAAATCTTTTTTCTTTGGCTTCCTATGCACTTGGGATAGGGATTATGCTGAAAGCAGGACTTGTTTTTGCCCTTTTTTATCTGGCTTATATTCTGATCCTGGAGGTCAGATTATTAAAGACAAGCTGCACATACTGCTACTATTGCGGTAAACGATGCGGTTTCGGAAAAGGAAAAATAAGCGCCTTTTTCTTTGGATTTGGCGAGCCGAAAGAGTTTAACAGCAAAACACTTTCATGGAAACATATGCTCCCGAATATGCTGGTAGTTCTGATTCCTCTTGGTACGGCTATTTTTTATCTCCTGACGGATTTTAATCTGATTGTGTTGCTGGCAGCATTGTTCCTGGCCGGTCTTTCAACCGCCGGCAATGGTTATGTGAGAGGGAAGCTCACCTGTAAACACTGCAGGCAGAGAGAGCTGGGATGTCCTGCCGAACAGCTGTTTAACAAAAAATGACGGTTTGGCAAGGCTTTGCTTCAGAGCATTCCGGACCAGCCTTGCCGTGAGAAATGCAAAAAGCGGCTCAGGCAATAAATGCCTGACAAAGAAATGACAATCACAATCCTGGTGGTACAGAAATTGCTAAGTCATGGATTTTCAGCGCTCAGGCAGTTGAGTTTTATTATGTAATTTCAAAATAAGCGCACGATTGAAAATTCTCTGGACGTACCTTAAGCCTTTTAAAAAGTGGCTGTTTCTTTCGATGTCCCTGGCTGCAGTGGCTCAGGTTCTGGATTTGATTGATCCCATCATTTTCGGAAAGATCATCGATAATTTTGCAGTTAACCCCGACGGACGCAGTCAGGATGAACTTGTAAAAGGCGTTCTTGGTCTGCTTGCACTGGCAATAGGGATTGCTCTTGCTGCCCGGCTTACACACGCATTCACCGATTATTTTACGCGAATGGTTGTACAGAAATTCGGGTTGTCCATTTTCAATGAGGGTCTGAAACATACTTTACGTCTTCCATTCAGCGAATTCGAAGACAGCAGCAGCGGTCATCTGTTGTCGCTGCTGCAGAAAGTGAGGAACGACAACGAGCGGTTCATCAATGCGTTCATTACTTCCCTTTTTTCTGCCGTAGTCGGCATTGCTTTTCTGATATGGTATTCCGTGACCAAACACTGGGCACTGATACCCGTATTTATTATCGGGGTGGTTTGGCTTGGAGGACTTACCGGAATGTTGAGCCGGAAAATTAAAACCATTCAGCGGTCCGTAATTCAGGAAACGAACAAGATGAGCGGAACAATTACCGAATCGCTACGGAACATTGAGTTTGTCAAAAGCATGGGACTTACATGGCCTGAAATCAGAAGGCTGCGTGTGTTTACCGGAAACATCTACGATCTTGAGATGAATAAGGTGAAGAAGATCAGGACACTGACCTTTTATCAGAAATCCGTTCTATTGATACTCAAGGAATCAATTCTTTTCATACTGTTATGGCTGATTTTCAGAAATATGTTATCAACCGGTGAACTGATTGCGATGCAATTTATTTCAACCCGCATTATGTTTCCCCTTCAGGATCTGGGTTCCATTCTTCTGGCATACCGCGAAGCAGAAGCATCTTTGCAGATGTTCAGAAATCTTTTGAAAAAGGAGACGGAATACCGGCCCGACGAGCCGGTTGATATCGGTGAAATTGAATCTCTACGCTTTGAAGATGTGCATTTTCGTTATGCTAAGGCAGGTCACGACGCCATTGAGAATCTGTCGTTTAAAGTTGGAATAGGAGAGACCATTGCCTTTGTGGGACCTTCGGGATGCGGTAAGTCAACGCTGGTTAAGCTGCTTGTCGGGCTGTATACTCCCACCGGTGGCAAAATCTATTTCGACGATATTCCAGCCAGGGAGATACGGTACAATCGGCTGCGCCGCCAACTGGGTTTTGTTACACAGGATACTCAGCTTTTTTCGGGTTCCATCCGTGCCAATCTTCAGTTTGTTAAGCCCGATGCTACCGACGAAGAGATACTGACAGCATTGCGTAAGGCTTCAAGCCTTAAAATCGTGGAGGAATCGAAGCACGGACTCGACACCCTACTGGGCGAAGGCGGAAAAATGGTTTCAGGCGGAGAAAAGCAACGCCTGGCTATCGCAAGGGCTCTGGTGAGAAATCCGAAGGTGCTGATCTTTGATGAAGCTACTTCGGCTCTCGATTCAATTACGGAAGAGGAAATCACCGGCACTCTGCGCCAAATCTCGGCAGGTAAAAAGCAAATTATCCTGATGATCGCCCACCGCCTTTCCACCATCATGCATGCCGACCGTATTTATGTTCTGGAAAAGGGGAAAATCGTGGAAGAAGGTAATCACGACGCCCTGCTCGAAAACAAAGGACTCTACTACGCCATGTGGAGGCAGCAGATCGGGGAACGATAATCCTTTAAAACCCGGGCGATTTGCCTGTTTTCATTCCCTGCCTCTGAGCTGTTCAGCCCGTTAAATTCAGAATATAATTATTGCAGAGGATCCATTCCTGCTGGCCTTTCGGGATAGGTTTCAAATTAAACCGTTAGGATTCATTGCTGTGTAGTGTATATTCGAAAATGCAAAGGAAGTTTTTAGTTTTTCTCAGATATACCATTACATGTATTTATATAGTTTACTCTATATCGATAGAATTAATATAAATATATTGTACGAATATTAAACGAAATGAATACTTTTGCTCTGGTTCGGAGAAAGGAGAAGGTATGTAGCGGCAGTTAAAACGCATACTATTCCCGGGCGGAAAAACTGTGCAAACAGGAAAAACAGTGATTTCACTTTCGCCTTTATCCGATTTCCGTGTTAAAAACCTTAAAAATATAACAATATGGCAGGGTTTAAAAGCAGGATGATAAATTTAATGTTGCGAAACAGGCATTTATTTGAAGGCAAACTGCGAAAGCCGGTGTTCGATTTCAATACGTCCATTCCTGCATTCAGAGAGCAATGCGAGAAAGGGGCTGCCCGATTTGGCAGGTTACCTGCGAACGTCAGCGTTCAAAAGCTTGCGATTGAGGGAATTAATGCAGAAATGCTGGTTCCTTCGGGTTCCGGTCCCGAAAAGGTTCTTATGTACGCTCACGGCGGCGGTTATGTTTCCGGATCGTGCAGCGACCATCGCGGCATTGTGGCAAAACTGGCAGCTAAAACCGGAGTGTACTGTCTTCAGTACGATTACAGGCTTGCTCCGGAGCATCCGTTTCCTGCCGCTCTCGACGATTCCGTGAGCGTTTACCGCTGGTTGCTTTCATCCGGGTATAAACCCGAAAACATACTTATTGCCGGAGAGTCGGCCGGAGGAGGTCTTTGTCTGGCGACACTCCTTGCCCTGAAAAATGAGAACCTGCCCATCCCCGTGGCTGCAGTAGCCATTTCCCCGTGGACCGATCTGACCTGCTCGGGCGAATCGTACAAAACAAAAAACAGGGTGTCTCTGGCTCCTATGGACTCATGGACCGTTTTCAGTCGTTACTATTCGGCCGGGAGCGATCCTTCCAATCCCCTGATCTCACCTCTGTTTGGCGATTTGACGGGTTTGCCGCCCATGCTGATCAATGCCGGCGATGCCGATGAGCTGTACTGCGACGGAGAACAGTTTGCCCGGAAAGCTAAGGATGCCGGCTGCGATGTCGTATTCAGACAGGGAGAAGATATGGTTCACTGTTATCCTCTTCTTGATCCCATGTTTAAAGAAGCGACGGAAGCCATGAAGGAACCCTTATACCTGAATGGTATCGGGCTTTCCGATTTGATTAATCCTAAGGCTTTTTGCTGAAATTCCATTAACGAATATCATCACTCCAAACCAAAACAATTGTTGCAATATTACGTTTAATGTGCCTGGAGTTGCAAAAATCCTTTAATAGAGTAGCATTATCTTAAAATTAATTTAAAAAATGTTTACAAGTAGCATTTCCAAATGGAGCTTGTTGCTTGCTGCACTTATGATAAGTCTTTCCGGTTGCAGCAAAGACGAAATTGTTCCATATTCCGGACTGCCCGACGAAATTCAGACCTATGTTTCAACGCATTTTGCAGGCATTCAGGTGCTTCAGTCTGTTATCGATAGGGATGGGCTTACAAAGACGTATGATGTTGTCCTGGAGGGAAACATAAATCTGGAGTTTAACCGGAAAAAAGAAATTATTGGCATTGATGGAAGGACTCCGCTTCCTGACAGTGTGATCCCTGAAAAGATACTGAACTACGTACAGCAAAACTATCCGGCAAATTCGATTACCGGCTGGGAGATTGACGGGAAGAATCAGCAGGTTGAGCTCGACAACGGTCTTGATCTTGAGTTTAACATGAAGGGCGATTTTCTCAGGATCGACAGTTAAGTATTCCTGACCGTCACCGGAATTCGTCCGGATGAACAAAATTATATTGAGCATCCGCGTCCGGCAGGTTGTCGTTTGCGCGGATGTTTGTTTTACTGCCGTTCAATTTCGTTATTACAACTGTAAGGCCTTGATCCGGAAAGCCGGGAAATTTTCCAAAGCTTACGGCCCCTCATGGATCGGCTTGTATGTATAAAAGCCTGGCCGCGACGAGCTGAATATTCTTTCACCTCGTCACCTTAGTAAATTATAACTCCATAGTTTTGATAATTCCATATTTTTTTGTAAATTAGGTCTTCTGACGACAGAATGAACAACATTGTGCCAATCCGTCGTGCATTCCGGAATAATTACCGGCAAAAAGTACTTTCCGTAGATGCATCTTCTGGGAAAGGCGTGACTGCCTTCGTTCTGCCATCGTAATCTGTTATCACAATTAAACCGCAGCCTCTGGAAGGTTATGTCCGGGTAAGCTCAGCATCCGATTGTACTCCGCTGCGATTTGATCCGAATCAAAGTGCAGAATCATCCCGCAACCCGACACGGAACAGAATTTTGCATGTAACGGTATGCTCGTTTCCACATCCGGTCTGTAATTCCTGTCTGCGTTCTTTATTCTCTGTTTCCATAACAAACTTCCTTGTCCGTTATACTGCTCAACTCCGGATGAATCGGGCTAACCGGTTCAAATGAAAGGTTTGGTTAGTTTTTTTGAAACATCTTGAACTATGAAACGAATTCTTTTTTTGATTTCCATACTGCTGTTAACGGCCTGGCAGACTTTTTCGCAGGATAAGGGATATTTTGCCATTGCTATGGGAATCAGCATCCCGGAGGGCGATTTTGCAAGTAATGACCCTGATAATTCTTCGGCTGGACTGGCGAAAGCAGGTTTTATGTTTGATCTCTCTTTTGCATCCAAACTCGGCGATACATACGGTATAGCCGGTTTAATAAGAGGACAGGCCCTGGGTACCGATGCACAGGCAATTGCCGACCAGTTATCGGTCATGTTTCCATTTGGCACCAATGGTACAGTTGAGAGTGGTGCCTGGTCGGCAGGGAGTTACCTCGCCGGTGTGTACGGATCCTGGCCTTGGTCCTCCAAAACCAGTGCAGATGCCCGCCTGATGATTGGCCTGATGTCAGCTGCCTCCCCTGAATTTAATATCGACATTTTGGCGGATGGAGAAATATTCTGGATTAAAGAACAGAGTGCTACCGGATCTTCGGTTGCTCTAATGGCCGGAGCAGGACTGAAGTACAATGCCGGAGAGAAACTTTGTATTCTGCTTAACCTCGATTATTTGTATGCAAAACCCAAGTTTAAGGATGTTGAGACAACCTCAAGTATGGGAATACGCAATTACGTAACATTCAGTCAGCCAATGGGAACGATAAACCTGGGGCTGGGCGTTGGTTACAGGTTCTGAAACCGGGGATGCTACTTTTTTTTCATGCCTGGCAGTAACCGGGCAACGAGGATTTTATCGGCGTTATTAATTTTCAGGCCTTCTGCACAGCCGTACATTGCATTAGGATGTTAAACCCTTAAGGCGACTGATTGTTATAATTCCGGTATCCGGACATTTTTTTCATGCACCGGGCTAAAGGTGACCTGCTTCAGCTGATTTTGGTGTGCCGATCCTTAACTCTTTGAAAAATGAAAAAAGAAAGTATGCTCTCAGGGATAGAAACGGAAGAATTGTTAAAACTCCTGGCCGAACGGTTCAAATCTAATATGCACAGGCATCCGGGCATGGAATGGGATGCAGTGGAAACAAGACTTCGGGAAAATCCCGGAAAGATTTTGTCTCTGAAAAGGATGGAAGAAACAGGTGGCGAACCGGACGTATTGGGTTTGATACAGGATCATGGCGGCTTTGTGTTTTACGACTGTTCGTTGCAAAGTCCGCGCGGACGCCGCAGCATTTGTTACGATCGTCAGGCACTGGAATCACGAAAACAGCATAAGCCTGCAGACAGTGCCCTGGATATGGCTGTCTCAATGGGGATTGAAATCCTGAACGAAGAGCAATACCGCATTTTACAGCAGTTCGGCGGATTTGACACCACCACCTCGAGCTGGATACAAACACCCGCATCGATCCGGAAGCTTGGCGGAGCACTGTTCGCCGATTTCCGTTATGGTAAGGTTTTTGTTTATCATAACGGCGCTGAATCCTATTACGCTTCACGCGGATTCCGCGGCTTGCTCCGTATCTGAAATTATTTCCTTCTGCAGCAATATACAAACAGATAAAAAGCCTGTTCTATGAAAAAGATCCTGATTCTGCTTTTTGTCAGCATTATGGCAGCAGAGGCGCATGCGCAAACGCTTGTAAGAAAAGGCTCAAGTGTATATGGAGAAGTGCTGTGCAGCTGGGACGGCCGTTACCTCCGGAAAGGGAAAAGTGATTACGGACAAGTAATGGTTAATTACGATGGAACTGTTATACGCCAGGGTTCGAGTAACTATGGTGAAATTCTTTATAACTGGGATGGCCGCAATCTCCGGCAGGGCAGAAGCGCATACGGAAAAGTGATGTACAACTGGGACAATGGCTACATCCGCCAGGGAAACAGCGACTATGGAACCATTCTCTACAATTTCGACGGCACCATTGTCCGCAAAGGCTCAAGCAATTACGGAACCATTGTTTTCAACATCGAAGGTAAGCTTCCCGTTCCACTGCTGATTTACATTCTGGATTAGAATGGCCTCGCCTGCTGCTGTCTGAATTGCTTCTTTTTTCGGCATCCCCATATTTTAATGGCTGCGCGGATTCCGGGAATTTTCACTTACCCGGGAAATTGCGTTTCCGCTGATTCGCCGGGGCTTTATAAGCATGTGGAATATTTCTTTTAATAAACTGTATTACAGTATTTTAGTGTATTTCCGAAATTAGTGTTTTGGCGATTAACCTTCCATTCCTCAGTTGACCGATAATAGTGTTTCCGGGATATTCATGCCAACGAACATCCGGTGAATAACCTGCCCGGTAGTCCTGACCTTGAAAAAAAACTTTACCTTAGTGCCCCTGTTTTCTATTCTTTAAATCCAATCAGTCATGATCAGAAAAATATTATTAATGGTGCTGGCAATCGGTTTGTCGGCAGGGGTTAAAGCCATGGACGATGCCCGTTTACTTCGTTTTCCCGATATCAATAAAAACCTGGTCGCCTTTGTATATGCAGGCGACATCTGGACGGTTTCTGCCAATGGGGGAGAGGCCAGACGTCTGACTTCGCATGAAGGGCTGGAGCTTTTTCCGAAGATTTCGCCCGACGGGAAATGGATCGCCTTTTCAGCCGAATATTCCGGCAGCCGTCAGATATGGGTGATGCCTTCAGAAGGTGGAACGGCTCGTCAGCTTACCTGGTACAACGAAGTCGGTGTGATGCCTCCCCGCGGAGGTTACGACCATGTGGTTCTCGACTGGACTCCCGACAGCAAAGAGATTCTTATCCGGGCCAACCGTACCACCTTTGGCGAACGCAACGGGAAATATTTTCTCGTACATATCGACGGTGGCTTTGAACGTCCACTGCCCATCGTTAACGGCGGGTTTGCCGTGTTTTCGCCCGATGCAAAAAAACTTGCCTTCACTCCCGTCGATCGTGAATTCCGAACCTGGAAACGGTATAAAGGCGGTCGGGCCACCGAACTGTGGACCTACGATCTTGAGAACAATACCGCCGAACAGATTACAGACTTTACCGGATCGGATCAGTGGCCAACCTGGTGGGGCAGCGATATCGTCTTTGCTTCCGACCGCGACCTGAGGCTGAATCTCTACCGCTACAACACAACTACCAGGCAAACCACGCAGCTTACCTTTCACAAGGATTTTGACGTGATGTGGCCCTCCGGTGAAAACGGACAGATAGTCTACGAAAACGGCGGTTATCTTTACAAACTCGACATTGCCAACGGCCGGAATGAGAAAATTACCGTCAGCCTGAATTTCGATAACCCCAACCTGGTAGCGTATTTTAAGAATGTAAAGGACGACATTCACAGCCTGAATATATCGCCTACCGGAAAACGCGCCCTCTTCGATGCAAGGGGAGACATTTTCTCGGTTCCGGCTGAAAACGGAGTTATTGAAAACCTGACACAAACGCAAAATGCCCGCGAAATCAATCCTTCCTGGTCACCCAACGGGAAATATATTTCTTACTACTCCGATGCCACAGGCGAATACGAAATCTACCTTCTCGAAAATAAAAAGGGAGCCAAACCCCGTCAACTGACAAGTAATTCCGCTGCCTGGAAATACGATGCGGAATGGTCGCCCGACAGCAAATACCTGGTTTACAGCGACCGCACCATGCAGCTTTTGCTGGTGGATGTGGAATCGGGCCGTCAGACCGTGGTTGACAAGGCCGTTGAAAGCGAAATCCGGACCTATGCTTTTTCACCCGATTCGGAGTGGATCACTTACAACAAAGAGGGTGCAAACGGTTTTTCTGCCGTCTGGGTTTACAATATACCCTCAGCCAAAGCTACTCAGCTTACCGACGACCGCTTTGACGATTATTCTCCGGTATTCAGTAAATGCGGAAAGTTCATATTCTTTGTTTCAAACAGAGATTTCAACCTGGAATTTTCGAGCTATGAGTTTGATTACCTCTACAACAAAGCATCGAAAATTTATGCAGTTGCCCTTAAAAACGACGGATCAAAGCTCTTTAAGACGAAGAACGATGTTGAACCGGTAAACGAGGAGAAACCGGCTGCAGAAGCCGGCAACGGCAAATCGAAAGGCAAGGCAAAGGATGAGCCGGAAAAGAAAGAAGATAAGCTGAAAGTTACCATTGATTTTCAGGGCATCAACAATCGCGTTGAAGCATTGCCGGTGCCTTCCGGGAATTACCGCATCATAGGCCCCGCCGATGGCGGACTGCTTTACGTGAGCGATGGTAAACTGATGCGGTACAATGCTGCCGATGAAAAAACCGAGGAGATTATGGACCGGGTATTTATGGCTATCCCTTCGGCCGATGGAAAATCGTTCCTCTACCGTTCGGGCGGCGACTATGGTATAGCTAAGGTTGCTCCGGGCCAGAAGCAGGGTACCGGTAAGCTGGATCTCGACCGTATGGAGATGAAAATCGATCCGCGCATGGAGTGGAATCAGATCTATACCGACGGCTGGCGCATTTTCAGGGATTATTTCTACGTGAATAATCTGCACGGCGTTGACTGGCCCGGACTGAAAAAACGTTACGGTGAGCTGCTGCCTTACGTGGGAAGCCGCTTCGACCTTGATTACATTCTTAATGAAATTGTTTCCGAGTCGAATGCCGGACATGCCTATGTTGACTGGGGCGACATCAGGCGGGTGAAGCGGGTGAATACCGGACTGCTGGGCGCCGAACTTGTTGCCGATGCTGCAGCAGGACGCTATCGCATCGAAAGGATCTATAAAGGGGAGAACTGGAATGAAGCCCGCCGTTCACCGCTTACCGAACTGGGGGTTAACGTTACAGAAGGCGATTATCTGATCAGCATCAACGGCCGTGACATCACCACAAAAGACAATCCGTATCTTTTCCTGGAAAATCTTGCCGGTGTGCCCGTTGAAATAGCCGTGAATAAGAAAGCGGATGCTTCCGGAGCCGTAATATCTGTTATCAAACCCATCGAAAGTGAAGTGGAACTGAAGCATTTCAACTGGGTGGAAGAGCGCAGGGCTTTGGTTGACAAGCTTTCGGGCGGACGCATCGGATACATTTATGTGCCTAATACGGCCCAGGACGGAAACCGTGAGCTCTACCGCGGTATGTATACCTATCATAACAAAGAGGCTCTGATCATCGACGACCGGTACAACGGGGGAGGATTTATTCCCGACCGCATGGCCGATCTGCTCGATCGCCGCACGCTTACCTACTGGCACCGCAACGGCATGGAACCCAGCAAAGCCCCGGGAGTTGCACACGACGGGCCCAAGGTGATGCTGATCAACGGGTACAGCTCCTCCGGGGGCGATGCGTTTCCCTACTTCTTTAAAAAACTAGGTCTCGGAAAACTCATCGGTACACGAACCTGGGGAGGCCTTGTCGGGATATCGGGCAATGCACGTCTGGTGGATGGCGGCTACATCTCGGTACCGCGATTCGGAATTTTCGATGAAAACGAAAACTGGATCATCGAAGGTATAGGGGTATACCCCGATATAGAGGTGGTTGACCGCCCCGAACAGCTGGCCAAAGGTATTGATCCGGGTATTGAAAAAGCTGTGGAAGTGCTGCTCAGGGAACTGGAAGAAAATCCGGTAAAGAAAGTTAAATCACCGGCACCTCCCGATCGCTCCGGCTGGATAGAAGTGGATATAAAATAAGGATTCCGGAAAATGGATTCAACAGAAGAGCCCTGTTTGATAAACAGGGCTCTTTTTGAATACCTTATGATTTTACGGAAAACAGATATTCGTCCGGAGCTATTGCCCCATCCATTGACGGAAGCTGACCGACTTGAGCCGGCTTACCATCAGATCGCCGCTGAAAGGAGGAGTGAGGCGCAGCTTCAGCTTGCCTCCAAAATGGTTTTCAATGCGTTCCACCGCCTTTACATTTACGATCAGTTGCCGGTTGGCTCGGTAAAATATCTCGGGATTCAGTTGATCTTCCAGAGCATCAAGGGGGAAATCGACGATGTGTATGCTGTTTCCAAAGGTAACGACGGTTGTAATCCTGTTTTCGTTGTGGAAGTAGGCGATTTCATCCACATCGAGCCGGATGTAGGCATCTCCCTTGGAAATAAGGAAGCGGCTGCGGAATTTCTTTTCACCGGTTCGGATAGCATCCAGAATTTCGGAATAATCCGTTACTCCACCGGAAGGCACGGAAAGTCCGGCGATATTTTCATATTTGATGATGGCCTGTTCAAGTTCTTTCTCTTTAAAGGGTTTCAGAAGGTAATCGATGCTGTTGACTTTAAAAGCCCTGATGGCGTAGTTGTCGTAAGCGGTAGTAAAGATTACCATGCTCTGCACCTCTGTCTCTTCAAATATTTTAAAGCAAAGTCCGTCGGCAAGCTGTATGTCCATAAAAATGAGATCGGGACGGGGGTTTTGCAGAAGCCATTCAACGCTTCGTTTTACACTTTCCATAGTCCCGGCAACATGCCATGTTGGCCGCAATTTCCGAATCATGCCTTCCAGAAGCCTGAGGTTGTAATCTTCATCCTCAATCAGGAGTATGTTCGCCTTCCTGTTCATAACAAAGGAATATGTACTTCAAACATTGAGTTGTCCTGCAAAATCTCTACCTGCCGGCTGGTAAGCAGTGCATACCGCTGTTTAAGGTTTGCCAGTCCAGTTTTTTCAGAATAGGTTGCTTCCTTGGGGTTAACGTTATTGGTAACGGTTATTGTGTCTGCATTACTCCTGATAATAACGTGCAGAGGCGAATCCTTCAGCGCAACGTTATGCTTCAGTGCGTTTTCCACAAGCTGCTGAAGTGCCAGAGGGGGAAGCTCCCGCTTTAACTGCGCTTCACTGATATCGGTTTCAACATGAAGAGCACTTCCCATGCGCTCTTTGTGAAGAGCTGTGAATGCTTCCAGAAATTCAAGCTCCTCTGAAAGTTTTACCGTCGTCTTATCCTTGCTTTGAAGAACATACCGGTATACGTCTGTAAAATTCTGCGTAAACTGAGCTGCAGCCTCCGGATCATAGGTTATCATCGATTTAAGTACACTTAGATTGTTGAATAGGAAATGAGGGTTCAGCTGTGCTTGAAGTGAATGGTAATCGCTTGCCAGTTTCAGAGCTTTTATCTCCTCCAGCTGCCATATGGAAGTAATCCATTTGTCAATGATTCTTAAGGTTATCGATACCAGTATCAGTATAAAAATAAAAATAAGACCAAACAGTATCATCATTTGCATGATGGGGTTGGAGAAAAACAGAATATCTCTGCCTGTCATCATCAGCAGAACAAGAATTAAACCGCCCATTAATAAGCTTAGCAGGGCATGCAGGATGATTCGGAGACTAATCTTTTCAGGTATAGGGAGGTAGCGTTCCGCAATGTGGTCGAAAAGTACGTTTCCTTCGCTTATAATATTAAAGATCAGTATAGTGCGGATGTATTCCAATGCAGAAACATCTGCACTTCCATCACCGGCAAACCAGCTTGCCATAAATAAGAACAGCCATCCCACACCACTTACAAGGGCAATTCTGACCAGTACACTTTTGGGTGTGTAGTCAGAAAGCCGGCTGATGATGTGAAGGTTATTGCTGTGTGTTTCGCGTTTATTCATAGCATTCTCAAAAGTACGCCTTTTTTAACCAGGACTTCAGGATCTGATTCCGTTGCTTTTGCAGCCCGGCTTCCATTACTTTTACATATAACATTGTCCGGAAAGGGTTATTCGCCTAAAGTACCGTTGACTTTCTCCCAGGCTGTTTCCATTTTCCGAAATTCGGCTTTTGCATCTATAAGTTCGCTGTATGCCTGCTGCCATTGTGTTTGAGCTATTAGAACTTCGCTTATGGTTTCCATGCCGACTTCGTAATTGTCGCGGCTGAGTCTCAGGTTTTCGTCTGCCTGCTCAAGGGCTTTCTCGTTCATACGAATGCGCTCCCACGCCAGCATCAGACTCATTGCGGCCTGTTCGGCTTCGAGCTGAAGCAATTGGTTTATTCGTGAGAGCTCAGCTTCTTTGATCTGTTTTTCGATTTGTGCCGATCTTATCTTTCGCATACCCTCTCCCCAGTGAAACAACGGAATTTTAACAGAAGCCATCACATTCAGACTGGTATTGTCAAACTCAGTGCCGCTGAACTCAATGCCACCTAAATGATTATAGGATGCCTGCAGCCCGGCGACCGGCAAAAAATCGGCCCGTACCATCCGGATGTTCTGATCCTGAAGGGCGATGTTTCTTTCGAGAATTTTATATTCAGGACGGTTTACGGATTTGGCTCGCGGTGAATCGGACAGTAAGGGAGCTACTGCTTCGATGATTGTGTCGGTGGCGACGATGTGCGTTTCGGCGGGGTAGCCGGTGATTCGGCACAAATCCATACGGCTGAGTTCGTAACCGTTCCGTGCGCGCTGAAGATTCAGGCGGGCAGTGTTCAGCTCAACCGAAGCTTTCATCAGGTCGTTGCGTTGTGCAAAACCGACCTCATGTGTATTCTGCATTCTGGCAACAAGCTCTTCCAGCATTGCAACCGCCTGTGTGGCCAGCTTCACCTTCTCGCTCAGCGATACAAACGTCCAGTATGCGTTGTCGGCTTCCAATAGGGTATTGTTTTTGTACAGCTCTATATTTCCGGAGGCCATCTCAACGCCAACCTCAGCCATACGATTACCGGCTTCAATTTTTCCACCTGCATATACGGGCTGTTGCAGCGTTAACTCCAGCTGATAGGCTCCGCTTAGGCTTACACTCAGGGGCATCCATGCATATAAATTGAAAACGGGATTTCCGTCGGGTCCAATCACCGGCTCGCCCGTCAGCGGATGAATCATGATGTTGGGCTCCAGCTCTCCGGTTAATGGATTTGGCTTTACCGTAGGAAGAGTGAGCTCCGTTTCGAAGTCCTTGTCCTGGTATATTGCAGTTCCGGCGAAAGCGAGCGAGGGCAGCCTCATGGTACGGGCAGCCGACTGCTGTTCGCGCGCTTGTTCATGCTGAAGCCTGGCAATTTTCAGGTTATCGTTCGTCGCAATTGCCCGCTGCCGGCATTGCATCAGGCTCATTATTTCCTGGCCGCTTACATTGGTAGCGGTGATTGATGAAAGAAGCAGTGCGAAAATACGTATCGTATTCATAGTAAGGTTCATTTACAGTTTAACGTTCCCGGGCCTTACCCCGTAAAATGCGGCATAAAGGATGGGAACAAACAGCAGTGTAATCAGGGTGCCGATAAGCAACCCGCTGATGATGGCTACGGCCATGCTTGCATACATGGGATCGGACAGCAGGGGCAGCATTCCCAGAATGGTAGTCAGGGACGCAAGCAGCACAGGGCGTGTACGCGAGATGGTTGCGTTGACAAGTGCCAGGTGTTTTTCAGCACCTGATGCAATGAGTTGCTCTGCTTCGTCAATAAGTACAATGGCATTCTTTACTATCATTCCCATCAGTCCGAACGATCCGATGATGGCCATAAAGGTAAACGGCTGTCCGGCCAGTATCATACCGGGAACAATTCCCGTAAAGGCCATCGGGATGCACAGCAGAACGATAAGTGGTTTCCTGAAATCGTTGAAAAGCAGTATAAGTGTAAGTATGATGAGTGTGATGGCAATCGGAAGGAATCTGAAAATGTTTCTGAGTGCATCGCCCTGCAGTTCATGCTCGCCTACCCAGGTAAGCTTGTAACCGTCGGGAAGCGGGATGTCTTCCATGGCCTTCCTGCTGGTATTTAAAACAAGTGCCGGACTGTAGTCGTCACCGGGTTCGCATTGTACCTGAATGGCTCTCCTCCCATTGATGCGCCTGACAACCGGTTCCTGCCAGGTAAGGTCGAGTCCGCTGGTAACGGCACTAAGCGGAACAGGACGGATGAGCTCCCGGGTGAGATCCTCTGCCGATTTTATTCCAGTCATCAATTCGCGAATGGTTTGTTCGTTAAGACCCGATACATCCGGAATCATATTCCAGACGGGAATATCGCCGGGTTGTTCGATGCGCGACCCGTCGGGATTCCTGAGTTTCATCACAATGTTCACCCGGGTCTGGTTTTCGAAGTATGACCCTATGGGCAGTCCGTCGGTTGCTGCCAGAAGGGCATTGCTCACATCCTGGCGGGTGGTGCCGGTTCTGCGCGCTGCCTGCTGGGCATACCGGGCCGTAAGCACCTCGCCGGCAGGCTCCCAGTCGTCTTCCAGAGTGTACTGATCGACGTATGGATTTTGTCTGAAAATTTCTTTTGCCCGATCGCTCAAATTACGCAATACCGCAGGATCGGGACCTGAAAATTCGACTTCAACGGTATGCGAGGCCTTGATCGAGAGATTGTATTTCCGGATCCGGGTGCGGGCATCGGGGAAATTGCCGTGCAGATATTCCGCTATTTGAGGTTTCATCCGGATCATGGTTTCGTAATCTTCAAAGTTCACGATCAGCTCCCCGTAATTGTCGCCGGCTTCTCCCATAGGACGAACAAGGCAGTAACGGGATGGAGTCTGTCCATGACTCGAAGCTACCATTTTAACTTCGTCAAGCGAATTGAGGTATTCGGTAATGCTGTGAAGATCGTTGTTAACCCTTTGCGGACTTGCTCCGGCAGGCAGACGGTATTCTATGTATGCCTGATTATAGTTGAAGTCGGGGAAAAACGATTTTTTGATGTTGCCGAAGTTAAATGCAGCCGCGGCCAGCAGAATGGCCGATATGGAAAGTGTTGCCGTTTTGTAATGAAGAAGTGTGTTGAGCACCTTTCTAAGCTTGCCATAAAATTTCCCGCTGAAAAGATCTTTTTCATCGGTTACAGCCCGAAACGTTAAAAGTTTACCGGCAAAAAGCGGAACCTGCGTCATTGCAAGTAACCAGCTTATAAGCAAGGATATACAAAGCACAACAAAAAGATCGCGGGCATAGGTACCGGCTGCATCCTGCGAAAGATATACCGGAAGGAAAGCCGCTATGGCGATAAATGTGGCACCGAAAAGCGGCCAGGCAGTTTTTTTTGCCGGATCGATAAGTGCCTTGTGCCGGGGAATCCCTTTTTTCAGGTTAACAAGAATGCCGTCAAGAACTACAATGGCATTGTCGACCAGCATTCCCATGGCAACGATAAAGGCTCCCAGAGAAATACGCTGAAGCGTACCCCCGGCAGCCAGCAATATAGGAAATGTAGCCATTATCGTCAGCACCAGCCCCGATCCTATGATGATTCCGCTGCGAAGTCCCATCGCGATCATAAGAACCAGAATAACAATGGCAACGGAAGCCAAAAGATTGAACATAAAGCCGTCGATCGACTTTTTCACCAGATCGGGCTGGAAGAAGACTTTTTCGAAGCTGTAACCCAGTGGAATATTTTTCTGAAGCTCAGAAAGGCGTTTTTCTACTCTCTTTCCAACTTCCACTATGTTCTCTCCCGATTCCATCGAAAGGGAAATGCCGATTGCTTTCCGATTGTTCAGAAAAAAAGTGTTCCGGAGGGGATAGCTGTAAGTCTCCCCGACCTTAGCTATATCGGAGAGTTTGAAGATATTGCCGTTGATTCCTTTTACGAGTGTGCCTGCAACATCTTCCGGACTTTTAATCCGGCCATCCACCTCTATGTTGATGCGCTGACTGCCGGTTTGCAGAGGTCCGGGATAAACGGTGGAGGTTTGTCCGTTGATGGCTGCCATTACCTGAAGGGGATAAATACCAAGTTCACCCATCCCGGAAGGGGTAAATACTATTTCGGTTACCGGCTCCTGCTCACCGTATATTTCAACCCTCGCCACCCCTTCAATGGCAAGCATTTCACGCTGAATATAACGGGCCATCCGACTCATCTCCTTGTAGGTAAAGCCTTCGGCTGTCATTGCGTAAAACATCCCGTAAACATCCCCGAAATCGTCGTAGATCATGGGTGCCAATGTGCCTTCGGGCAGTTCGGGAATTACTTCGTTCATCCGGCGCCTCAGGTAATCCCAGCGTTGCTCTATTTCCTCCTGTGGTACGGTAAGCTCAAGCGTAACAGCCACAACCGAAAGATTGGGCATCGATTTGGACCGTATGCTTTCTACGTTGGCAAGGGTATTGAGATGTTCTTCAATTGCATTGGTAACCTGCATCTCTACCTCATGCGCCGAAGCTCCCGGATAAACAGTAACAATCTGGCTCTGCATCACCACCAACTCCGGATCCTCAAGCTTGCTGATGCTGCGAAAAGCAAGAATGCCACCGGCAATCATAGCAAAGAAGATGAAATAGAATATCGCCTTCCGGTGGAAAATATAATCCGTTATATTCATCATAGCAATCCTCCGGTATTGGATTTTGAGGCAGGTTCAAGGGGCATGACTTTTTGGCCTTCATTAAGCAGACTTACTCCGGCAACAACAACGTATTCGCCCGGCTCCAGCCCTTCGGTTATCCGTATTCGTCCGTCGCCGGTAAGGCTCCCCGTTGTAACTGTCCTGCCCGATACCATTTGTGTCTGTGGTTCGTAGATCCAGACATACGTTTTGCCATCCCGGTGAAACAATGCATCAAGCGAAATGCAGGTTTGTAATCCGGTCGGATTGCTGTAACTGATTTCTACCTGGATGTCCATTCCGGGAGCCAGTTTTGTCCGTGAATCCGGACTGAGTCCAAGGCGGAGACTGTAGAGTTGATTCTGGTTGGCTTTTTTGCTGTAATTCAGCAGTCTGAGATTAAACTTCTGGTCTGGCAGGAAGGGCTGAATTCCGGTATAGGAGACTATGTCGTCGCGCTTAAGATAAAGCGAAACAGGGATGTTAATTTCAATCTGATAGGAGCTAAGATCGAGCAGGGTGGCAACAGGCATGCCTGCATCAATCAGTTCGTTTTCACGGAAATTCACTTTCTGGATATACCCGTCGACGGGAGCCGGCAGGCGGGTATCGCTGAGCTGATCTTTTGCATGCTTCAGCTGTGCGGCAGCCATACGCTCCCCGGTTACGGCCTTGTCGTAATCGCTTAGGGAAATGCTTCCCCGGTTGTGAAGTTCGGTAACGCGTTGGGCATCGGCTTTCACCTGATCGTATTGTGCCTGTGCGGCTTGTACCTGGACTTCGTAATCGCGCGTATCCATGCGGGCAATCAGCTGCCCGGCATTCACATAGTCGCCTTCTTTTACCGCTATATGGGCAATAGAGCCGGCAACCCGGAAAGCCATATTTATTTCGCCCGCCTCCCGCAAAATCCCGGGGAAACTTTTTTTCTCCAGTGAATCAGCCAGGCCCGCCTGCTCTACTTTTACTTTCCTGATAATTTCCTGTTTTCCAGGATTGCTGTTGCAGCCGGCAAGCAGACCCGTGACAAGCAGAACCAACACAATACGTTCGATTGATCTCATAAGGCTATAGGTTAAGGTCATTCAATGTGCGTTCTGCAAAAGTAAAACCCTGCCCGCGGCTCCGGTCGATCAATCTGACTGAATTGCTGAAAATTGCGGCTGAAGTGTAAATCCGCCGGACTATTGTTTATCGCTTTAGAGATCTGGTTTATAATTCGTTGTTCTGTAAAAACGGAAACTTGATGCGCTCTATCCACGGAAGGTGATCTTCTTTTTTCGACAAAACTTTCATAAACAAAGCAGGCGTCATATTTGTATGTTTTGAAAAGGCCTTGTAAAATGTGGATCGGTTATAAAATCCGGATTGTGACCATATATAATCTATTTTGTAAAACTTTGTCTTAGGGTCGTGCATCATTTGTATGGCATGATGGACCCTGAGCCCACTGATTAAGAAGGTATAATCCTTATTATAAGCAGTTCTTATCAACGACGGTAATTGCCGGCGGTTGATTCCGGTGTTCTGTGCAATGAGTTCGGGTGTAAGGTCTCTTTGCAGATAGGCCTTCTCTTCGATCAGATATTTTTTGAGTTTTTGTATTTGCTCTGTATAAATGTCGTCGATTTCCTGTTGATTTGATGTTTTCCTGTAGGTTGGTGCGGGATCTTCCAGTATGTTGCTTGCCGGATTCTCCGGGCTAACGGATAATGAATCGCTTATTTCCCTGGTTCCGAATATCTTTTGTAAAGCGTGAAATGCCTCCGAACGCTGACGGTAGAGATAATAAAGCGTTAAAGTTAAAAGCAGGACCACGATCAGTGCGGTTGCAGTAATAATCAGTACGATTTTCCGTATTTTCCCGTTTTTTCTTTCAGCATCCAGGGCTTTAGCTATGTTAATGATGTTCAGTTCTTTAATCCTGGTTTCATGCAATGCACGCATATAGGTCATGGTCAACTGGTTCTGCAGAGTATAAACGCTGTCGCGCGCGTGATCCAGCTCTGAAATTACCTCATAAGCCTTATGGTAAAGCCCTTGTGTGGCAAGCAGTAAATGAAGCTGTTCGAGTCCATGCAATAGTTCTTTACCCATACCGTTTTGCCTGAACCCGTCGATTGCTTCGGTGCAGGCTTTATGCGAATGACCGTATCGTTTCGTTTCACGATAAATCTCTGCAAGGGCAGAGGTGGCCATAAAAACTCCTTCAGGGCGAGAAGCTAATGTCATGAAATCCTTTACCCGGAGCAGGATGGGTTCGGATTTTCGATACTCCTGCATTTTATTGAACAATAAACCCTGGTTGTAGCATACCGTGTAATACAAAAGACTGTCGTTTAGTCTTGCTGAAAGTGCCATGGCTGAATTTAGCAGCATCCCGGCTGAATCGTATATGCTGTTTTCCAGATAAGAGATACCGAGGTTGAGGGTTATCGCCGCTTTCTCTCTCAGACTGCCATATCGTTCAAGCAGATCAAAGGCTTTCCGGTAGTATTCCAATGCGCATTCGGTATCGCCGTTAAGCATCATTACCTTCGCAATATTCCACAAGGCTTTACCCTGTTCGCCGCGTAGTTCCATGTTTTCGAAGTACTGTGCGCTCTCGGTAAGCATTAAAAGACCTCCCTGAATATCGCCCATCTGGGATTTGAGTGCGCCGAGGCTGACTTTATGCCAGTTTTCGAGATCCTTCGACTGAATCTGCCGTGCTAGTCTCAGGCCTTCTTTCAGAATGGCATAGGATTCGGGTAACAAGCCCTGTACGGCCAGAATTTGACCGCATAACAAGTTGCATTTGGAAACCAATGCCGTATCGTTTGCCTTCCAGGCTTCTTCTTTCGCTTTGTTGTACCAGAAAAGTGCGGAGTCGTGTGAGAATCGCCGGTGGTAAAAAGAGGCTTGTAAATACTGAGACTCCGCCTTCCCCAGAGATTTTGAATACAGCGAATCGGCCAAGAGTGACTCATAAAGCGACAATAAACTGTCAATTGAAAAACCGGAACGTATGTCTGTTGCAACCTTCGGTTTCTCGCCGGGAACGATTCCCCCATGTTTTTGACAAGCAGTTTGAACAAGAAAAATAAAAATTATTACACAATAATTCAGGGGCGCAAAAACGGGGCGTCTCATTTTTTTCAGATGTAAGTACAACTTAAGTCGTTCGGGGAATTCCCGTTGGTTAGTAATAAAAATTTACTTTCTGTATTGCACGGAAAATGGCGAAAGATATAAAAAGATTCATTTGAAAGTAAAAATATCACTGTTGTCCGGTAAAAATGAAGAGTTAGCAAGTTTTAATAAAACTAACCAACTCTTCATGTAGTTTTGAGTCGCCAAACTTAATACTACATGGATAAAAGTACACATTTTTTCGGTACCTCGGTTTTCGGACAGCTGATTTCATTAATTGATGGCTCAATAATTTCAAAGGCAGTCAATCATTACAGTTCTGACCGGTATGTAAAGAAGTTCAAAACAAAAGACCACTTGATAAGTATGCTGTTTTGTGCTTTTGCCAAGTGTAACTCATTACGGGAGGTGTCTGGTGCAATGCTTGGATTATCAGGTAAGACCAGGCATTTCCAGCTAGATCACATTCCCAGGCGTAGCACATTGGCAGATGCAAATCAGTTACGTTCATCAGAAGTATTCGGGTACATTTACAATCAATTGCTGCTCAAGCATGGTCATTTTATCTCGGACAGCCGGATTAAAGATGTTATTAAGAAACAGATAGAGATATTTGACAGCTCAACAATCAGTCTGTTTCAGGATATATTGAAATGTGTTGGCCGAAAACCACAAAACGGCAAGAGAAAGGGAGGGATCAAAGTTCATACAATCATGAACGTTGATGAAGCGGTTCCAAAGATGGTATGGTTCACACCTGCCACCACCCACGACCATGTTTTACTTGACAAATTAATGCTGGATTCCAATACGATCTACGTGTTTGACAAAGGCTACAACGATTATAAAACATTCCGGAAGTTTTGCAACCACCAGACTGGTTTCGTTACCCGCATAAAAGATAATGCTGTATTTGAATCTGTTGAAAAACAACCCATTGATGAAGACATTCATTCAGGGGTAAGGCAAGATGAAATCATAACCATCACTGTTAAGGATGATAGTGGTCAAAATAAACTTAAGCTGAGAAAAATCCGATTCTATGACAGGATTCTTAAACGAGAATTTGAATTTCTTACCAACTTGTTTGAAATGCGGGCGGACTTGGTTGCTGCCATTTATAAACTTCGATGGCAAATAGAGTTGCTTTTCAAGCAATTAAAGCAAAATTTTCCTTTAAAATACTTTGTTGGGGACAACGAGAATGCGATTAAGATTCAAATATATTGCGCTTTAATTGCAAATCTTCTGATGACAGTTGTGCAAAAAAGCCTCAAAAGAAGCTGGGCATTCTCAAATCTGGTTGGTTTTTGCAAGATTCATCTGTTTAACTACATCCATCTAATCAGTTTTCTGGAGAATCCTGACAAAGACTGGCAGAAGGCATTCATAAATAAAGAGCAGTTAGCCTTGTTTTAAAAAGGGGCTTACTTATAAAAGTTTTACTTATAAAAGTTGGGAAAATTGGAAATTATTGTAATTGATTATCAACTTATTACATAATCAAAGCTTGATTTTTGTAATTTTACCGGACAACAGTGATTTTTAACCTTTTTCCAGAGCGTACAACAAGTGTGCGCTGCAGCTCATGCAGGGCACACACAAAGGCTAAAACGCTATCGGGCTCATGGTTGTAAGGAGAAAGATTGTACATTTATTGGAAATTGTGCTGGCCGGAAAGATGTGAATTCAAAACTGCCCGCCAACGCTTAGCCTCAAACGTTGGCGGTAATGGCAGAAAGACCACCGAGACATTGAAAATCTGATGAAAAGTCGGATAATTTGAGTAATTTTGCATAAATTGAAATTGGAATGAATACACATCATAAAATAATAAATGGGGACAGTAGACAAATGACAGAATTGCCTGACAATTCGGTGCATTTGGCAATTACCTCGCCTCCATACTGGCAACTTAAAGACTACGGAACCGACAATCAAATTGGCTTCCACGACAGTTATGAAAATTACATTAACAACCTAAATTTAGTCTGGAAAGAGTGCTACCGCACTCTTCACAATGGATGTAGATTGTGTGTAAATATTGGTGACCAATTTGCAAGAGCCGTTTATTATGGACGTTATAAAGTCATTCCTATTCGTGAAGAAATCATTAAGTTTTGCGAAAATGTAGGGTTTGACTATATGGGAGCTATCATTTGGCAAAAGGTTACGACTTCAAACACAACTGGCGGTGGCGTTCAAATGGGTTCATATCCATATCCGAGAAACGGCATTTTGAAACTTGACTATGAATTTATTCTTGTTTTTAAGAAACTCGGTGATGCACCAAAGCCGACAAAAGAACAGAAAGAACTTTCTAAAATGACTGCAGAAGAATGGAACACTAATTTTGCTGGACATTGGAATTTCGCAGGGGCAAGACAAAATGGGCATATCGCAATGTTTCCGGAAGAATTACCAAGCCGACTGATTAAAATGTTTTCATTTGTCGGAGAAACAATACTTGACCCATTTTTAGGTAGTGGTACGACAGCATTAGCAGCAAAAAACATAGACAGGAATTCTGTTGGTTTTGAAATAAATCCTGAATTTATCCCTTTCATAAAAGAAAAATTAAATATTCAACAAAGGGACTTGGATGGAACAACTTATGAGTTTGTAACGCAAAACAAATCTACACTTGATTTTGAAAATGAAATCAAAAAATTACCTTACATCTTCAAAGACCCTCACACTTTAGACAAGAAAATTGATGTAAAGAAATTGCAGTTCGGCTCTAAAATAGATAAAGATAGTTCAACCCAACGTGAAGAACTTTTTACAGTTAAAGAAGTCATTAGTCCTGAATTAATTAAACTCAACAATGACTTAACTATAAAACTTATTGGTATCAAGGAAGACCCAAATGCAAATGGTAAAGCAACTTCATTTCTAATTGAGAAAACCAAAGGTAAAAGAGTATTTCTGAAGTATGATAATGTGAAGTATGATAATCAGAATAATCTACTTTGTTATTTGTATTTGGAAAACAAGACTTTTATAAATGCTCATTTAGTTAAAAACGGGTTAGTACAAGTAGACAGCGATTTTGATTTTAAATACAAGGACAAATTTTTAAACTTAACCTCATTAAAATAATGCCTGTAAACTATACACCGCAAGAAAGACAATCTTTACTTAATTCTTTAGGTATTGGTAGAGCAAACGCCATTGGAGCAAGAAGGTTGGCTCAAATATTAGGTTACCCAACAGGTGGAAATCAAGTTCAGTTACGTGGGCTTATAAAAGAATGTATTGAAGTTGATGGTGATTTAATTGGAGCAGCGACAGGCAGACCAGCCGGTTTCTTCATAATTTCCAATGTCAATGAATTAGAAAACTATCTTAACAGTTTAGAAAACAGAACAAGAAGTGATAATCAGAGAAGGACAGCTTTAATAAATAGTTGGAATGGCAATGTGGCGAATGTGCGAACGACAAAACAACCTTTAATTATAACATAATGGCAAAAGAATGGATTTTAAATAGTGCGATGAATCGCTTCCAACTGAACTTCAAAAGAAATGTTGGACCAACTTCTGAATCAATAAGAAAATGTTCTCCTAAAACACTTGAAGAATGGCGTGAATATTATTTCACAAATGTTAAACCTAAAGAACATATCGAAGATTTAGGAAAAAAACTGTATGTAAAAATAACAGAAGTAATTCAGTCAGAAGTAGCTGATTTGACTGAGCAAGACTGTATTGATTATATGATACAACTTGTAATTGATAGGACATTTGACGGATATATGACGGAAATACAAACCATTTACGGACAGTTACAAAAAATATTGGAAATCCCTATTCAGCCAGCACCTGACGAGTGGGATAGGCTATTTAATGTTGATTTTTTTATTCAAATTGGTGAGAAGTTTATTGGACTTCAAATAAAGCCTGTAAATAGCGGAATACAATTGCCAGAGATTTTTAAAGAATACGGTTTGCAAGCGGAAACGCATAAAAAATTCACTGAAGTTTTTGGTGGTAAAGTATTTTATTTGTTTTCAGCTAAGATTGGTGAGAAAAAGGAAATCCAAAACAAAGAAGTAATTGATGAAATAAAGCAAGAAATTATCCGACTTAAAGCCTGATTAAAAGCCACATACCGCCAATCGAGTAGACGGCCGGTGAGCCATAAGCCCACCGGTGCGCCTCTCACACCACCGTACGTACGGGTCGCGTATACGGCGGTTCAAACACCAT
>JALHHH010000054.1 GCA_022837485.1 Bacteroidales bacterium | reverse complement strand
CATCCAACGCAGATCGTATCGTCTACTTCCGGAATGGTAAGTCCATTCTTATAAAGCACCATATCAACCGCTTTGGTCGGACAATGTTCGGAACAGGCACCGCAGTCGGTTTCGTCGGTATAAACCACACAGTTTTCTTTTATAAAAACCGCCACCCCCAGCTGAAGTGTTTTTTTCTGCTCGTTAAAAACAGGTAATAAGGCTCCAGTGGGACAAACTTCCGTGCAAACGGTACATTCAAAATTGCAAAAACCCGAATGATAATCCATGTAGGGCTGCATAACGCCCTGCAGTCCATAGTGCAGAAACGAAGGCTGGAGAACATGCGTGGGGCATGCGCTCACACACAGGTGACAGGCAGTACACTGCAGGTTAAAATGCTCATGCCCCAGCGAACCCGGAGGAGACGCCACCAGCGTACGTTCTTCCGGGATCTCGGTAGGTTTTTCTCCACCGGTTATGCGTACTGCAAATACTTTGGATGTAATTAAAGCCGTACCGGCAGCAATGGCTTTGAGCAGCGTGCGGCGCCGGGCAGAGCCCGTTTCCGATTGAATTACCGATGCGGTATTTTTATGTGCAAATGCAAACCTGTAGACAACTCCGGAAGATGGACAGGCATCCAGGCAATTGAAGCAAGCCACGCAACGGCTGTAATCGATTTCCCGGCTTTTCACATCAATACATTGTGCCTTGCACACCTTGCTGCATTGTCCGCAGCTGTTGCAGAGCTGTTTATCGAGTGATATCCTGTACAGCGAAGCCTTAGAAAAAAGTCCGAGCAAGGCTCCGACCGGGCATACCGTATTACAATAGAGCCGGCCTCTTACGGCAGCCATCCATGTCAGCAGAATCAAGAAACCGGAGGCAAATCCAATGGACATTATCTGGTAGCCTTTAAAGGGGGTTCGGGTAAGCCAGAAAACATCCTGTTTCTCGAGGATTCCGGCAAGGGTATTATTTCCGGCAAGGACAGCTGGCCGGAAAATATTGGCCATAATGCGGCCGAAGTTACTGTACGGATCCAGAAAATTGACAAGCAGGGAGGTACCTGCCAAAAAAGCTATTATTACAACTGCCAGTATGGAATACCGTAACAGATTCCGGGGGCGGGCAAATCGCAGAGGTTTTCGGGGGCGTATAAGTCGCACAAGACGCGAAATAATATCCTGAAGCGTACCCAGCGGACAAACCGAGGAGCAGTAAAGGCGACCGAAGAGAAAAGTAAGCAGAATAAACAACAGGAATCCGGTTGCTGCAAGGCTTCCCGTAACAAGAAACTTCAGCAGCGAAGGAGTAAACTGAGGCCAGGTGATTGTTTTAATAAGGGATACGGGAATAAATTGTGCCGGATCCAGAAAAAGGAAGGCGGTTAGTACCAGAAAAAGTAGAGACAGAACAATCCGGGCTTTGCGCGGCCAGGCAACACTTCGCATTTTAGATTTTTATTCGATTGATATTAAGTTTACTCAAATCCATGGTTCCGACTTTCATCTCATGAGCCATCCGGATGTGGGGGATATCTTCGGGTTTACTGCCGAATATCAGGGTTGCAGCGGCATCGGCTGCCACGATATCGGAAGAAACTATCATTTGTTTCATAAGTACCACATCGGCTTCTGAAACTCCCCGCGGACCATTGCGGAGCATCACCCGGTAGCCGTCGATGACGTTAAGGGTCGGAACCCGCCATGTTGTAAGGTCGGCTATGCACTGATGCAGGTCGTTACGGTGCCAGAACCTGCGGTCCCACACAATACCCATCAGGTTTTTCATTGCAAGTGAAATACTTGCGGAACTGTGGTGTTTAAGGATGGGGACATTGATAAACACGTCTGAATTCAGGATAAGCTCATGCACTTTAGCCTCTTTCAGGCGTTTTCCTCCTGGGATGGCGATGGATTTGTAATAGTTTTCGGTATTGCCGGGTACTATTTTACCTCCTGCATCTTTAACGGCCTTTTCGATTCCGCTGTTTTTATAGCACAGATTCCAGGCGTCACAGGTATTATCGAAAACGTAGACGTCGGAAGCTCCTGCATCCAGGCAATGCTTTATTATGCGCGCCACGAGTTTTGGGTTAGTATTTCCTCCCCTTTCGGGGGATACATCCCATCCGATATTGGGTTTAACTACCACTTTCTGACCTTTCTTCACGTACTTCGACATCCCGCCAAGGGAGGCAATGGCACGGTCGAACATCACTTCAGGCTCCCCGTCGCGAACGGCCACAAGGTCATAATTATTAGACGGAGCTGCGGCTTGGGTTAGAAGCGGCAGACCACCCAATCCGGCCAGACTGCCGGATACAAGTCCGGCACTTATACCTTTTACAATAAAATCACGGCGTTTCATATAAGCCAGGGGTTAATTACAAAATTGCACCGGGTATTTTTTCCGGGAGGAGGTAAAAATAGAAAAAATGACAGATCTGCAAGCGACTTTTTAACAATTAGTTGTCACTTTCGCGCTAAACGTTATTTTTGTATCGTTTCCATAAGAGCCGGAGCCAATCAGATAAACCAACCCGAAAAGATATGACCCTGACAAGCAGTTATACACGCAAAGAAGCGATCTCAGGCCTGTTGATAAACATCAGCGCATTGCTTCTTATTTATTTCACACCTGCCCTTTCGCATTTGCTGAACTTTCCGCTTTACCTGGCGGAGCCCATGCGGCTGATGCTGGTACTGGCCATACTTCACAGCGGGCAACGAAATGCATACTTGCTCGCTTTTACACTTCCCCTTTTCTCTTTTGCAGTTTCGGCACATCCGGTAATTTTCAAAATGCTGCTCATCACAGCCGAGCTGCTGCTTAATGTTTGGCTGTTTTATTTTTTACGAAGCCGCATGCGGAGTGCCTTTGCTGCGATGGCTTCAGCAATCGCTATCAGCAAAGCAGCTTATTACGGTCTAAAAGCCGTTTTTATCTCCGTTGCACTGTTAGGCCCGGGACTCATTTCAACACCTGTCTGGATTCAGGCCATGACTACGGTTATTTTCAGCCTGTATACCATGGCAATTATCCGCAAGGTGCGCGAATAGACCATTTCCGGTAATTCCGGAATACAACAGTACATTTACAACTTTCGTGGATTTGTAATCCGGTAAATCACCGGAAGCTCCTCCCCTTTTCACAGTGTGCATGCACAGAGCCCGACCGCAATGGCCGGCCTATCACAACAATAAATTTATGGAATCCGTGAAGTTGCAGGTCATGCAGCTTATTGCTCCCGGGCTGTTTTCCGGGAGATGCTGAGCCGGACAATAGCCAGCAGCATAAGTCCAACACTCATCCACTGAACAGGGCTCAGGACTTTATCGTGGAATATATAATCGAAGACAATGGCTGAAATCGGAAAACACAGCTCACATATGGCAGCAAGCATTGCCGGTACTTTTTTTAAACCGAAATAGTATAAAAAAATGGCTCCGGAACCCACGGTGAGAGAAATGATCACAATAACAATCCAGTTGATTTTTGTTGCCATCATAAATCCTCCCAATGTACCGGTTATCAGCACAAGGATCAACATTATCAGGGATGTAAATCCATACCTGAAAAACGTTGCAGTTTGAAACGACATATTATGGAGCACTCCTTTACCCAGGACAGTAGCTGCGCCGAAGAAGAAAGCTGCAATCAGCGAATATCCGGCTGCAAATATGGTTTTGGAACCCGTATTCAAATTTGGCAGGTTAAACCCGAATGTGAGAAAATAGCCTGATAAGATGGCGAGAGATGCCCAGAAAATAAAATTCCGGTTCATTTTCTCGCGCAGAAGAATGGCTGCAAGAGTAATAGCAAAAACAGGCTGCAGTTTCTGCAGCAAAACTACTATTGAAAGATCCTGAAATTCAACCAGAAACAATGCTTTTACTATAGCCATCGTACCGAGAGCACCACCGGTCAGGGCAATCAGAGCCAAAAAGACCATTTCCTTGACCGAAAGCGTACGCAGATGCCGGTATTCCCTGGAAAGAAACAGGTTCATCAGCGTAAAAGGCAGAGCATGTAATATGAAGACTACGAAGACAATGTTGAGGTTGTAGAGCTGAGGGGTGAGTAAAATTCCGTCGAGCCCCCAGAGCGATGCAGAGAAACAGATAGCCAGTGAGCCTAAAATGAGAGTTTTGCCGGATTTGGTCATCGATTGCCGTAATTGGAAAGAATGGCTTGGCAAAGCTATGAAAAACCGGTTAATAAGTGCCGATTATTTCCAACTCAGCCACTCATCCTTTCAGGAAAAAGCCGGGATATTACCTTCGTTCTGTGTTTAAAAATCGCTTCAACCTTTCGTTTAACCATCCTGCCTGCCAGCAATTTCCCTATAAAGCCAAACGGAAGTTCATAGTTTACGATATCCGTCATTTCAACGCCATCGGGAGTTGCTCGGAATAAATGCTGATGATGCCAAAGCCGGTAGGGGCCTGACACCTGGGTATCAATAAAGAAATGCTTCTCCTTTACCTGTGTTATTTCCGTAATCCATGTTACCTTCATGAAAGGAAACGGCCTGACTTTGTATCGGATAATCATTCCCGCATACATAACTGGAACGGGATCGGGAAAAAGAATACGAAAGTCCATTTCCGGAGGAGTAATCCTGCTAAGATTTGCAGGGTTAGAGAAAAAATTCCAGCAGGTTTCGAGGCCGGCATTTACAAGTTGGGTCTTTTGGAATACAGGCATTGTCACAGGGTTTTAATGATCAGTATAATCGATGGCAGACCTGGGTAAATCAGTGCAAAATCAAAAACAGCTTCGGAAAGAGAAAGCTCTAAAACGATTATTGAATTCAGAAAATCCTTCGTAAAAAAAGTAGTTTCTGTATTGAAGCTCATTATTAACACCTTTAAACAAATATTGTTTAAAGTTTTATGCTATTTATTAAACAACACCCGGTTTCAATATTTCCGCTTTTACACTTTCCAACTCATTACACACGCATTGTACGATTTATGACTGCATGGTTTACAGAGTTTTAACAAATTGTAATTTACCTTTCAACACTAATAAAATATTGTTTAATTTAAGGGAGCGATTTTCATCAAATTGCAAATACACCCGATGGCAGTTGTTTTTGTTTTAAATTACTTATTATCAAAATCTTGCAATGAAAATGATTCACATATAGATGAATAATAGGTCTATGAAAAGTCGCATCTTTCCGGTTATCGCTTTTGTTTTGATGATTTTTCAGGCGCATGCTCAGTCATTCGGAAAGATTTCCGGTAACCCTGGTTTTACGCAGACGCCAAAAAAAGTCTCAGCCAAGCACAGCCGGGCAGAAGGAAAGTATCTTCTGGAAGACGGATTTGAGAGCTACGACGATTTCAGCATTGACTTTCAGCCCTGGACACTTCATGACCTTGACGGGATGATTACCTGGGGCTTAGACGGCATACAGTTTCCAAATCAGTTTTCACCCAAATCATTTATTGTTTTTACGCCCGAATCAACCGTTCCTCCGTTTAATCACCCTGAAATTGCCCCCCATTCAGGACTTAAAATTGCCGCATGTTTTGCAGCCAACGGAGCCGCAAACAACGACTGGCTGATTTCTCCGCGGCTGCGTGCCGGCAGCAATACATCGGTTTCATTCTTCGTAAAATCGTTTACCTCTCAGTACGGACTCGAGCGCTACCGTGTTGCAGTATCCACAACCGGAACCGATCCGGGCGATTTCACCTATATATCGGGCAGTTCCTACCTGCTTGCTCCGGTGGTATGGACGCAAAAAAACTATGATTTAAACGCTTACAACGGCAAGAATATCTACATTGGCATTCAGTGTGTTTCCAACAATGCTTTCGTCTTTATGGTTGATGATTTTGTCTTTACCACAACCGCCGTTAACTCCGATACTCTTTCGGGAATGGTTACGGATGCTTTGGACGGAAATCCGCTGCAAGGTGCAGTTGTAACGGTGGCGGGCTTAAAGGATACCACCGATGTGAACGGCAATTATTTCATTGCCGGAATACCCGTCGGAGCATTGAATGCCGACTTTTACGCCGAAGCCACCACCGGCACTGCACCGCTTACCGTTCAGTTTTACGATCATTCCACTGAAAATACCCATTCGGTAACATGCAGCAAATCAGGCTATATAACCTATGTTAACGAAATGGTGGCAATTCCCGGAAACGGCAATCTGCAAATGAATATTTCCTTGTCGCCAGAGCTGGCGGCCGGTAATCTGCGGTTTGTGCTAAACTGGGGGGCGCTTCCTCCCGACCTCGACTCCCACCTCGCGACGCCTGTTATTGAAGGCACTCCCCATCACATTTACTGGGGAAACAGGGGATATGCCAATTCGGTTCCATGGGCCCGTCTCGACAACGATGTGACAACCGGCTTTGGCCCTGAAACGGTTACAATTTATCAGGTCCGTGAAGGAAAATACTTCTATTACATACACAACTATTCGGGAACGCAATCGTTACCTTCTTCCGGAGCGGTTGTGCAGGTTTACGCTGAAGAGGGTCTGATACACACCATACGTATTCCGGAAACCGGAGAGGGGAATTACTGGAATGTATGTGAAGTAAATGGCCCGGAAGGAGAGATTAACATTCGGAATAACCTTCAATTGCACCCGCCCGATCTGAATTTCCGCGATGCTGACACAAAACCAAACACTTCTGAAATCCTTGCCGGAAGAAGCATAATGTTCTGGTTATGGGATTTTGGTGACGGAAATACTTCCGTAAGCCAGCATCCGTCGCACACCTACCATAATCAGGGCATATATACGGTATCCCTGACGGTTTCGAACGGGAACGAAGAAGACTCGGAAACGAAATCGGCTTTTGTACAGGTTGGTCCGCAGGGCATCGATGAACTGCTTTCGGGAGATGCCGTGCAGATTTATCCAAATCCCGCCCGTAACATAGTTTACATAGAATCGCAGATCCCGGTCACTGAAACAACCGTTACAAACATCACAGGTGCCGTTGTTGCGCGCTTCAGCGGAAATACGACTTCGTTCAGCATTGAAACCGGATCGCTTAAAAGCGGAATTTATTTCATCGCCTTCAATACCTCTAGAGGATTGATGGTTCGAAAGCTGGCTATCAGATAAATAATCCGGTAAGCAATGAAGAGAAAAAACGCGTCGTTTAAAAATTCTCGCGTGCTTCCTTTTTAACGTATTCCAGTGCCTTATTGATCAGCGAGCGTTCACTTCCGAGCTCTCCCTCAAAAATAAGTTGCGCAAGGTCGGTAGCTGAGGCATCTTCCTTTAGCTCGCTTCCCGCGGAATTAATGCCGGATATCAGGGCTTCACGGGCATTTTTCACCAGTTCCCAGGCATTGGACGAAATGTAGAGTTGTTGCGAAAGGTTGTGGTCGAACTCCTGCCGGATGTTGCTGACCAGTGCATTCTGCAATTCAAGGGCTGTCATATCCCGGTTAATGTTGCGCATGATAAGCTGGGATGGGGTTATCCGTTCGAGTAAAAGCACAATCCGTTCGTAAGCCTGCAGGCGGAGCGGAGTAATTAACCGCAGCCTTTCGGTTTTATACTCATTCGTGCGGCGTTCGGCTTCACCTTTAAGATAGGTTTTAAGAAGAAAATAAATTGTTGCACCTACTAAAAGAGCAGGGATCAAAATCAGCAGAACATCTCTTAGAACAACCATAATCGCAAAAAATTTAAGGCGTGAGCTGCAAAGGTCGTAATTTTTAAAACTTTTCCCTGTCAAAATGCTTGTAGGTCCGGATTTAATTTCTTTAAATTTGTCCCTTTCCCAGGCATACCGGTTGACAATCAATAAAAAAATTATGAACATACTATCCGAAAGAATCCATCGTCTGGCCGAATCCGAAACACTTGCCATGACCCGCCGCAGCAGGGAGCTGAAAGAACAGGGTTTCGACGTCATCAACCTGAGCATCGGGCAACCCGATTTCAACACTCCCGACTACATCAAAGATGCTGCAAAGGAGGCTCTTGACAGGAATTTTACATTTTATCCTCCCGTCAGCGGTTATCCAGACCTCAGGAAAGCCATTTGCGACAAGCTGAAACGTGACAACGGCCTTGACTATTTACCCGAGCAGGTGGTTGTTTCAACCGGTGCCAAGCAGGCGCTTGCCAACACCATGCTGAGTCTGGTAAATCCCGGCGATGAGGTAATCGTACCTGCGCCATACTGGGTATCGTACCGCGAAATCGTTAAGCTGGCCGAAGGCACCTCTGTGGTAATCAATGCAGGCGTTGAAACCGATTTCAAGGTGACACCGGAACAGCTCGAAAGGGCCATTACACCGAAAACAAAAGTGTTTATATACAGCAGTCCGTGCAATCCAACCGGCTCTGTCTATTCAAGGGAAGAACTGGAAGCTCTTGCCAGAGTATTCGAAAAACATCCGGACATCTTCATAATTTCGGATGAAATCTACGAGCTGATCAATTTCAAGGGCAAACACGAGTCCATTGCACAGTTCCCGTCTATGAAAGAGCGGGTCATCATTATCAACGGGGTGTCGAAAGGATTTGCCATGACCGGCTGGCGGCTGGGTTACTGTGTAGCTCCTGCAATAATATCTAAGGCATGCGACAAGATACAGGGTCAGTTTACCTCCGGAGCCAGCAGCATTTCGCAAAAAGCAGCGCTGGCAGCATTGCAAACCAATCCAATGGAATCGGAAGAGCTAAAAAAAATGATCGCCACTTTTAAGAGCAGGCGCGATCTTTTCCTGGGCTTGCTGAATGAGATCCCGGGCTTTGAAACCAATGTGCCGGACGGTGCATTTTACATATTCCCAAAAGTAACCTACTATTTTGGGAAATCTGTCGGTGGTGTGACTATAGCAAATTCCACCGACCTGTGCAACTACCTGCTTGACTATGCGCACGTTGCGCTGGTGCCGGGCGAAGCTTTTGGCGATCCGGAATGCATTCGTCTTTCGTATGCAACCTCCGATGCTGAACTTAAGGAAGCAGCCCGCAGGATCAGGGAGGCCCTGGCCAGACTGGCCTGAATCTAAGCGATATTATGAAACAATCTCCGCCTTCTGCGACGGGGATTGTTTCGTTTTAAAGGGCGTATGAATTTCGGCACGGATGCAATAAGCACCGGCTTTTGCTGTTATCTGGTTATCTTTGCAGTTAGCGGCAGTCTTAAAGGCATTCTCCCGGCACTGTTGCTAACTTTGTAATAACAAACCAAAACGATGGCAGACAATCCCCTGAGATTTGCTCTTATAGGTGCAGCCGGTTACGTAGCTCCGCGGCACATGCGCGCCATAAGAGACACGGGCAATACGCTTGTTACGGCGCTCGACAAGTTCGACAGTGTGGGCATCATCGACAGTTACTTTCCTGAAGCCAGTTTTTTCACCGAACCTGAGCGGTTCGACCGTCATCTTGACAAACTGAGGCGAACGGCCGGTGGCAGGATTGACTATGTGAGCATCTGCTCCCCCAACTATCTGCACGATGCACACATCCGTCTGGCTCTGCGAAACCAGGCCCATGCCATATGCGAAAAGCCACTGGTATTAAATCCCTGGAACGTTGATGCACTTGGAGAAATCGAAAAGGAATCGGGGAAACAGATTTATACCATACTTCAGCTTCGCCTTCATCCGGCCATAGCCGCTCTGAAGAAAAAAATAGAAAATGGTCCGGCCGGCAAGGTATACGACATTGATCTGAGTTACATTACCAGCCGGGGTCGATGGTATTATATATCCTGGAAAGGGAATACCGAAAAGTCGGGAGGCATTGCCACCAATATAGGGGTACACTTTTTCGATATGCTAACGTGGATATTCGGCGAGACACAAGAGAGTATCGTACATCTTCAGCGCAACGATATGGTTGCCGGTTTTCTGAGGCTTGAGAAAGCCAGGGTTCGTTGGTTTCTGAGCATCAATGAGCAATCGCTTCCGGAAGCCGTTAAAAGACAAAACCGCAAAACCTACCGCAGTTTAACCATAGAAGGAGAAGAGCTGGAATTTTCAGAAGGATTCACCGATCTGCATACGAAATCGTACCGGCACATCCTGGAAGGACGTGGTTTCGGTATTGAAGAGGCCCGGAGCAGCATTGCAACCGTACACGGCATCAGAAATGCCGTTCCTGCAGGATTAACGGGGGATTACCATCCGCTTATCAAACGGTAACTGCCACAACCTTCATTGCCGGCGGATTGTGCAAATGGCGTTTGACTGCACACAAGCTGGCGGAGTTAACTACTGCATCCCTGTATTTTTCTGGGAAGCCGGCAGGCAGGTTTATCCGGATCTCGAGGTCGGAAATAAGATGTGTTTCGGGATTAAATTTCATCTCCTGTTCCAGGGTAATTCCTTCGGTTGAAATGCCGCGCTGATCGCAAAACGACTTAACGTAGATTCCGGCACATGTTCCGAGGGAGGCCAGGAAAAGATCGAAGGGAGCGGGTGCTGAACCGTCGCCCCCGGCCCGGACGGGCTGATCGGTAACGATACGGCGACCGTTGAAATCGGCAATAACTTTTTTGTTTCCTTCAAATGTGATTTTCATAACATGTTAATTAATATACGCGGCTGCCCCAGCAAAATGCAGGCCATATAAATATCAATGACATTTTGTCAAGGGCCTAGTAAACATAAAAAATAATTTCCGGTAAAGACCCGATCAGAGAAAAGTAAGTGAAATTTCTTTCAGGAATTTTTCTTCAAGCAGGCGGGCAATCCTTTTCACTACGGTACGCCGGATTTCCAGCTCTACCGGCAGACTGGGATCCTGGTGAGCGATGTTGATACGGGTCCCTATAATAAAGTGAATTTCATCGCTGTCGATAAGCATACGCACAATACGGTCGGCCGGCCCTTTTGTCAGACGGGTGGTATTATTGTATGATTTCAGAATCTCTGTGACCTTTCCCAGGGTTAGAATACCTTCGGTAACCAGGTCTACTCCCTCCATCAAAGAAATGGGTGGAAGATCCGGATCCTCGAAATCAAACGTATCTTCGATGGTTCGTTTCAGCTGGCGGGCTATAATATCGGCGGTAGTAGCACCACAAATGATTTTTTTACCTCTGAAGGAATCGACCATCTGAGCAAACTCATCATCGCGCGCGTCTTCAAACGGAGGGCCGGTGCATACCAGCATTTTCCTGGGCTCCCTGAAATAAATCACACCACAGGATGTATCGTCCTTGCTCAGATAGCCATCGTTGACATGAGCCATATTAACGACTTTATGCGCCAGTTCAAGGGCAGAAATATCGGGCTCATGACCCACTAGCTCCGAAACGTATTGCTGCACATTTTCGCGTCCCCATCCGAAAAGATACTTTCCTGTTCCGAGCCCCGACTGGGCAACGCCATCGCTGAAAAAGACAATACGGTCTTCCTTTTCAGGGACAAACTCGCAGCTTTTCAGCTCTTTTCCGGCACTTTTGCCGCCTTCGAGCATAACACAGGTCCATTCGGGCTCAAAAATTTTCTTACCGCGCATCACGATTGCCTGAGGATTGTCGTATTCGAGGATACGTACCTTTCCATCGAATTCAATATCCACGATGGTAAATGTGGAATAGCTCATTTTACGCTCGCTGCATTCGGGGAGCGTATTCATAATGATCTCGGCGATTCGGTGTATTTCCTTGTGTTCAGCGGTAAAGTTGAGAGCCATGGTAGCGGTGAGGGTTGCCAGCATATTTGCTTTTACTCCGTGGCCCATACCATCCGAAAGCACAGCAATAATGCGGTTTTCCTCGTTAATGCGACGCGAAAGGAAAACATCGCCGCAGATCCTGGATTCGTGGTGGAACTTCAGCTCGGCATTTACCTCAATATAGAACCTGTTATCCATGCGTTCAGCTTACTTTTTGCCTTCCTTATGCGATTCGATAATTGAATTAAGCATTCGCTCCGTAGTTGCAGCGCCCTCCCCAAGCAGAAATGCGATTTTCTGGACCAACGCGAGATTCTCGTCTATCACTTCGGTAACCCTATGGATTACCTCCTCTTTTCTTACCTCCGGCAGGTACATATCGCGCAGCACCGCGCCAGCGATACGTCCTTTCTTTATGGAGAACACAGAAACATTAAGCAGCTTTTCACCAAGGTGAACATCTCGGTTCACAAGGTTTTCGTTGTTGGAAATTACTGCAGAGAAAAGCTTGTAGAACTGAAATGGAAGCAAAGTTTTCAGGTCGGCCCCCATAAGTCCTGGGATTATTTCATTTATTTCAGCCGCATCTTCACCCAGGATATTGATAAAGCTCTGGTTGGATTCAATGATTTTCAGGTTTTCGTCAACAATTACAATGGCGCTGGGCAATTTTTGAAGCATGGAAGAGGTGCGCTCCAGGGCTTCCTGAGATGCTTGCTGTTCCTGGCGGGCCCGGCGTTCCGACTCGAGCAGGGCTTCCTGGGTTTTGGCCAGCTTTTCGTTGGTAAGTTTCAGCGTTTTTATAAAGTCGTGTTTACTCTTTAATGAATAGGTAATACACATATCGGTCTTGGTAAGTCCGTTAGCCACATTCACGGCAAAATCCCGGCACGATTCGTAACCACAGGCTCCGCACCCAAGTTTGTCTTCGCTGTTCTGTTTGCCGATGACTTTCAGGATTTCTTCAATTTTTTCCTCCGAAGGCAGGGGCATACGCTGGTCGTTTGTTTCAAAATCGGCCTTAAAGGAGATTTTGTCCGAATGTTTGCTGCATGCCGACTTCCATGTTTTTTCGTCGAAATCGGCAAGTTTTTTATTTGCATAATCGGTTACCAGGGTGCGCCGTTCATACTTTTTCCCTCCTTTCGTGGTGCCAGGTCCCATGAGACAGCCTTCGCAGTAAAAGAGGTTAAAATTCTTCCGGATAAAGTCGATGGACGTTTCAAACTCCCGTATAGCTTCCAGGATATTATCCTTTCCTTCTGCGGTAATCACCCTGCCGTTCATAAGGTCTTCGCTGAGACCTGCAGCCTGTATAATTCCGTTGCTTACGGCATACAATGAGCCTTTGAATCCGAGAGGGGGGTCGAAATCGGAATACTCAACCGTACTTTCCTTGATGTTAAATTCGGTAAAGAGCTGGCGTAATTCAACGAAAGTAAGTACTGCATCAACCCTGGCCTCACCTGTATACCGCAAGGCTTCGTCTTTAGCGCCTATGCAGGGACCAATATATACAACCGGAGTATCTTTTCCATAGAGCTGTCGCACCACCTGGGCAATTGCTACCATTGGGGAAACGATGGGGGCGAGATTACCGATAAGTTCCGGATGGTATTTTTCGATAAGAGACACAATCGGCGGGCAGTTTGCCGTAAGGTAATATTTACCCAGAAAGTTCGACATCAGTTCATTGTACCCGGAGGCAACGAGATCAACACCGAACGAGACTTCGTTTACATAGGCAAATCCAAGTTCGCGAATCATCCGGACAAACTTCCGGTAATCGGTTATATCGACAAACTCTCCTGAAATGCTTGGCGCGACGATAGCAGCCACCTTATTACCGGAAGCAAGCAGTTTCTTAACATCGTCGCACGAATCGCGATAGGTAATGGACGAGGGAACGCATACCTGCAGGCAGCTGCCGCATCCAATGCAGCGCTCGTTATCCACTACTGGTGGTTCCTGGTTTACTATAACCTGGATGGCGTTAACAGGACAGGCGCGCACACAGGCATAGCAAACTTTGCAGGTTTCCTTATTGATGCTTATCAGCGGAGGTTTCATAAATCAATTGTTTGCAACCGGTACAATCAGACGCCGGAGGAAGTGTTGCCAAAAATTCCATCGAGGATGGAGAGCACTTTTTCTTCGTTCAGTTCCGTATATTCCTTACCATCAATACTTAATAATGGCCCCCGGTCGCATTTGCTGAAGCAGTGTGCTCCATGATAATGTACTAGGTGCCTGAGGTTATTTTCGTTAAGGTATTGTTCAATTACCTTTACCAGGTGTTTATTGCCTCTCGAAAAACACGAACTTCCGAGGCAAATCTGTATGTCGATCCTGTTTTCCATTTCGTTTCAATAATGTCCGGCATCACCGGCTTCTCCCGGCATTTGCGGATTGCACTATGGCAATGCATCAATGTATCCGATGCCTTTCCCGGAAGAAACGAAAGGACATCTGAATCTTATTAAGAAAGAACAAAAATAACATTTTTTTGAAAAATATCTGTTAAAGAATTAACATTGTTACAAAAATAACAGTAATTTTAACAATTGAAAACAAAACCATCGTTGACAGGATTTGCCGTACGGAGCGAGTCTGGAAAATCCCAAGCAACTGAATAACATATATCTATGGCTGACAGGATAGACGAGATAATAAAAAAGCACCTGAATGTACAGCGCGACAGTCTGCTCCCTCTGTTACAGGATATTCAGAATGACCAGGGTTATCTTTCGGAAGAGTCGATTACCCGGATAGCAGCTTCGCTTGGCCTTTCAGCAAGCCAGGTTTACGGAGTGGCTACCTTTTACGATCAGTTCAGATTTGAGCCCAGGGGTCGTTTTCACATTCAGATTTGCCATGGCACCGCGTGTCACATCAACAACTCGGCACGAATAATACAGGAAGCGGAACGGTTGCTGAAAATAAAGCCGGGGCAAACCACCCGCGACGGCACATTCAGTCTGGAAATAGTCAACTGCATGGGAGCCTGCGGCTTATCGCCAGTTATGGCAATCAACGACTCCTATTATCATGGAATTGCCGCGGAAGATCTGAAAGAGATCATCGAAAACTGTAAAGTTAAAATCAGCCGTTTATGACCACTACAAGTGAAAATAAACTCAGGGAACTGACGGATTACGTGCTGCTGAATGCTGCCCCGGGGCAGGATATACTGAGGGAAGACGCTTTGAGCATTCTTCGCCGCGACACGGTAGACCGGCCTGTGATATACGTAGGGTCCGGAACATGCGGAATGATCGCGGGAGCCACTGCCACACTTAAGGCCATTCACCAGTACCTTGAAGAGAAGCATATTGATGCGGAAGTGGTTGAAGTAGGATGCATTGGCCTCTGCATTCATGAACCAATGGTAGATGTTCAGCTTCCCGGAAGAAGAAGAATTGCCTTTTCCCGGATTACCGAAAATAAGGTTGAGCCCCTGCTCGATGACATTCTTAATTACACGGTTCCATCCTCATACGTAATTGGCCAGTATTCGCATCCCCACCATCAGGCATGGGACGGGGTTAAGCTCCTGGCCGAGATGCCCTATTTCAGGCTGCAAAACCGGCTGGTTCTGAAGAACTGCGGAATCATCAACCCATATTCCATAGAAGAATACATTGCTCGGGGCGGTTATCGTTCACTGGTTCGTGTATTGCGCAATTACAGTTCCGACAAGGTTTGCGACATTGTTGAGGAAAGCGGGCTGCGGGGTCGTGGAGGCGGAGGCTTCCCTACCGGCCGGAAATGGAAGACTGCGCTTAACACGGCCGATGAAGAGCGTTATCTGATCTGCAACGGCGACGAAAGCGATCCCGGTGCATTTATGGATCGTGCACTTTTCGAAGGCGATCCCCACAAACTGATCGAAGGTACTGCCATTGCCGCCTATGCCATCAATGCAAAAAAGGCATTCATCTATGTCCGGGCAGAATATGCCATAGCGGTTGAACGCCTTCAGGCGGCTATCGATCAGGCTTATGAAGCCGGACTTCTTGGCCATAATATACTCGGAAGCGGGTACAGCCTGCACCTTCAGGTCCGAAAAGGAGCAGGTGCTTTTGTCTGCGGTGAAGAAACTGCCCTGATCTCCAGCATTGAAGGCAAACGCGGGATGCCCAGGCCGAAACCACCTTTCCCAGCATGGCGCGGGCTTTTCGGCAAGCCAACCATAATCAACAATGTTGAAACTCTGGCGAATATACCGGCAATAATCGAACACGGACCAAGCTGGTTCTCATCGATGGGGACTGCCGGAAGCAAAGGTACCAAGGTGTTTGCCCTTGCGGGAAAGATATCCGTTACCGGACTGGCCGAAGTAAACATGGGAACCTCACTCAAGGATCTTATATACATCATAGCCGGCGGGGTTAAAGAAGGCAAACGGCTGAAAGCAATTCAGCTTGGCGGCCCTTCGGGAAGCTGCCTGCCGGAAAAGAGCCTCGACGTAATTATCGATTACGAAGCTCTGCGGGAAGCAGGTACAATTATGGGCTCAGGCGGCCTGGTAATTATGGACGAAGACACCTGCATGGTGGATATCGCTAAATTTTTCGCCGACTTTTTGCAGCGCGAAAGCTGCGGAAAGTGCATTCCATGTCGCGAAGGCACACGACGTATGCATGAAATCCTTGAGAACATCACCAAACGGCCGATGAATGAAAGCGGACACGAAACACTGGAAAGATTCAAAGGGGTGATGCAGCTCGAAAATCTTGCGGATGTAATAAAAGACACCTCGCTTTGCGGACTCGGCCAAACCGCTCCAAATCCCCTGCTGAGTGCACTCAAATACTTCAGGGAGGAATTTGAGGAACACATCTTCGACCGCAAGTGCAGAGCCGGCGTATGCAAAGACCTGAAAGTCTATACTATAGATGTGGAAAAATGCACCGGATGCACGGCATGCGCCAAGAAGTGCCCCACTACTGCCATCATAGGCTCACCGCGTGTACCTCACTTCATTATTGAAGATAAATGTATAGGTTGCGGTATCTGCTTCGATGTATGCAAGTTTGTAGCCGTTCTTGTTAAATGATTTCAATGAGTAAAAACAGGAAAAATGAACTTTCCCATAGAAGTCAACAATAAAACCATCGTAGCCCGTCGCGGAGAAACCATACTTGAAGCTCTTGAACGAAATGGCATCAAGGTACCGACACTCTGCCATATGCAGGGCCTCTACCCTACCGGTTCGTGCAGGATGTGTGTGGTAGAAGTGGAAGGGAAACCCAACCTGATCACGGCCTGTTCCTATCCTGTTGAAGAATGGATGAAAATTAAAACCCACTCCCCCCGGGTGGTGAATGCACGTAAAACCAATGTGGAACTGCTGCTGAGCAATCATCCCGACGATTGCCTCTATTGCGAGCGCAACGGCAATTGCGAGTTGCAGCGCTTCGCTGAAGAGCTCAACGTGAGGGAACGACGGTTCATCGGCAAGAAAAACAAGTATAAAACCGACCCTTCGGGCTCCAGCATTGTGCGCGATCCGGCCAAGTGCATCCTTTGCGGCCGGTGCGTCAGAACATGCGACGAAATCATTGGCCCTGCAACGCTGGGTTACATCAGCAGAGGAAATAAAACAATAATCGGCCCGGTATTCAACAAAGAACTGAATCTTTCAAGCTGCATCACATGCGGACAATGCATAATGGCCTGCCCTACCGGAGCGCTGCACGAAAAGAGGCATTCGAGCAATCTGCAGAATGCGCTGCACAATAAGGATATTCACGTCGTAATACAGTACTCACCGACCATAGCGGTAAGCCTTGCTGAAGAGTTCGGGCTGAAGCCCGGCAAAGAAATCAACGGATTGCTGAATGCCGCCCTGAGAAAAGCCGGGTTCGACAAGGTATTTGATGCCACTTTCGGAGCCGACCTTTACATCATGGAGCTGGCCGCCGAACTGGAACAAAGATTGGCCGCAGGCGCCAGCCGGCCGCTATTCAGCAGCGATTGTCCGGCCTGGATTAAGTACATGGAGCAATGGCATCCTGAACTGATACCCAATGTTTCCACATGCAAATCGCCCCAACAAATGCTGGGAACCATCATCAGCCATTACTACACAAAAACCTATCACATCAACGTCGACAATCTTTACACCGTATCGGCAATGCCCTGTACGGCCAAGAAGTTTGAAGCCAAGCGCGAGCAGATGACGCAAAAAGGTATCAGCGACGTTGATGCCGTGCTCACCACCCGGGAACTTGCCCAATTCATACGCCTTAACGGCATCGACATTCACCAGAACGATCCGGAGCTGGCAGACTTCCCGTTTCATATCAGAAGCTCGGCAGGCAAGCTCTTCAGCGTTGCCGGAGGCGTAACGGAAGCTCTGATCCGGACATTACACTACCGTATAACCGGCAAGGATATGCATCAATTGCGAATCAATGAGCTGAGGAACGGAAAAGAATACAGAGAGGTGAAAGTCAAAATCGGCGATTATCGCCTTGGATTTGCAGCCGTAAGCACAGTAAAACATGCCAATAAGCTGATTGAAGAGATTCTTAACGGACGCGATGACCTACATTTTATTGAGGTGATGGCCTGTCCGGGAGGCTGTGTTAACGGTGGCGGCCAGCCCATCGGAAAGGAAACC
>JALHHH010000122.1 GCA_022837485.1 Bacteroidales bacterium | reverse complement strand
AAGCAGATCGCTTAGGTTGAGGTCGGTAAAAAGCCTGTCTGACATAAGGCCTGAAATATAAAAAGCCTCAGCTTTCTCCGAGTATTTAATCCTTAAACCTACCGAATTACGGGGAACATCACTCCCGGGATAGGATATATCGTAATAAACCAACGAAATCAGGTTCATATCGCTTCGGCTGTATATACCAAGAAAAGGATAGCCCATACCCGACGTTCCATTGGGGTAATAAATACCGGTACCTGCGGCATATTCATTTTCTGTGGAGGGGAAAACGGTGAAATCTGTCAACTGAATATTGCTTTGAATGACAGAAACAACCTTGCCATTTTGTATGGCATTTCCGATTATGGGTTGCCCAGATACCGAATAGTTGTTTGTTCCCCAATCGGTAAGGTTGCCTACAATAAATTCACGTGGCTGTCCATCTACAAAACCGCCTTCGATATTGTGTGAGTAATGCTTTTTGTAGTGTGCTGAATCTAAGAATGTAGATTGTTCGAATCTTTGTGCAAAACCGGTAATGACTAGCAATACAGCTATTGCAGTTGTCAATTGTTTTTTCATGGCTTAAGATTTTTTGGTTAACACTTTAAACAGAAGAATTAAAAGCTCGCACTTCAAATATTAATACATCCTTTCTGTAATATTTAAACAGTTCAAATATAATTAATATTTCATAATAATATTCTACAAATAATTAAATTTACCACTACTGAACGACTAAAATAAAAATAAGGGGTTACTCCTCGAAAGTTTCGCCCCATGTTGTAAGTTTGTATTTGCAAAATAAACGCACAACATGAGCAAAAATATGGAAATAAATTTTGTCGGACAGCCGATTTATTAAGATTACTGAGACCAAGGTACATGACAAAAACACCGGTATTACGAGTTTATCAGCAACAGCATGGACAGTACAGCAGATGAAATTGCATTTTTGTATAAAAAGGGGTGGGGTATAGAACTTCTGTTTAAAAAATGAAGCAAAACTTCCAACTCCATTATACTTTTATGGCGAAAATGAAAATGCAATCCGCACACAAGTTTGGTGTACTCTCATAGCACAGCTGTTAATGACTGTAATACAAAAGAAGGCCAATACAAAAAAAGCATTTTCAGTGGTGGCTACCTTAGTCAGGATACACCTGATAAGTTTGCTTGATGTATTTGAATTACTGCGCAGTACTAAACGAAAATACCTGAAAAAACGAGGGTCTCCTTCTTCAACGATGCAAACCAGTTTTGCTTTTTAATAAGGGGGTGCCTTTTTGAAAATAAAAACGAACAACTGATTATCAAACAATTACAAGGTTTTATGCCTTGTTCTGAAAGTTAGTCGGATAATAGTGTAAATTTACATTAAAAAAAAATCTGTAAGCTTTTCCTGACATTAAAAATTTATTAATTTTCGCCGAATTCAAATAAAAAGAACCTATCTTTACGATCATAATTGTACTTAACTCAACCCTACAGATGAAAGCCCACGATAAAAAGCATTTTAATCGTTCCGGATATATTATACTTTCCCGTGTGTTGCTTTATATGGTAACTACTTTATTTTGTGCTCTTTCTCCATTTTCTGCCTTTTCCCAGGGCAAAGAAGCCAATATCTGGTATTTTGGTGCACATGCAGGCATTGATTTTAACACAGGAAGTCCTCCCTCAGCTCTTATTAATGGACAAACCAATCTTTTTACCGGACCGAGTGCCGGTACCGCAACAATTTCAGATGAAAATGGCAGATTACTGTTCTATTCTGATGGTATTAGAATATGGAACCTCAATCATGTAATAATGTTAAACGGTGATAATATAGGAAATATATCAACCCAGGGTGCTATGATTGTGAAGGATCCGGGAAACCCCAACTATTATTACTTTTTTAGTTTCAGGTTTCAAGGCCCATTAATTTTTCAATATTCTGTTATTGATATGACTCTCGACAACGGACTTGGCGGGGTTATTTCTTCCTATAAGTCAATCCCACTGTTACATAATACTTCGTACCATCTCAGTGCAGTGCACCATGCCAATACCGAAGATGTATGGGTGGTTGCCCATGGCCTTGGAACCAGCAATTATTATTCGTTCCTTGTTACGGCAGACAGCCTGCACACCCAACCCGTGATCAGCAATGCAGGGGGCATTTTCACATCATATTCAGGCTATATGAAGATTTCTCCGGATGGGAAGTTAATTGGCTCTGCTGTATTTCTTGGAAATAATGAATTCTTTGATTTATTAAATTTTAACAGTACAACAGGAGAGATTAGTGAGAGTTTCTTTCTGAATATCCCTCTAAGATATTTTGGAGTTGAGTTTTCTCCCGATAATTCTATGCTGTATTTGAGTGGCGGTATTGAAGGCGGTGTTGAGCAATATAATCTGAATGCTGGCAATAATCAGGATATTTTAAATACCAGATTTAACTTAGGCCCAGGGCCTTTTTGTGCTCTTCAGTTGGGCCCTGATGGGAAAATATATTATCCTACAATTGGCAATTACCTTAGTGTAATCAATAACCCCAACGAATCGGGCATGGCCTGCAATTTTGATCCCCAGGGGGTGTTTCTGGAGAGCGGGTACAGTTCGGTTGGCCTCCCCTCCTTTATCCAATCCTACCTAAACGACCCGGAGTATGCCACCGTGCAAAACTGTGCAGGCCAGCCCACCCAGTTCAATATTGCCAACACCAATGGCATAGATTCAGTGTACTGGAAGTTTAAGGATTTTAGCAATATGCCCAATGATACCTCCACCCTACTAAGCCCTGCCTATACCTTTTCAGGACCGGGCACCTACTACCCGGAGCTTACCGTTTACTCGGGCCTGCTGCAAAAAACGGTAAAGGATACCGTGGTTATTTATCCTTTGCCCACGCCGCAATTGGGCAGCGATACCTTGTTTTGCCCCGGTGCACCCATTGCACTTATGCTGGATGCCGGTCCGGGAGATTTCTACAACTGGAATGGCAATTTTACCCCCGGCGGCCAGACCCTGGCGGTTACAGATACCGGCACTTACTTTGTCAGGGTAAAAGAGCATGGCTGTAACGGGTATGATACTATCCATGTAGGCAGCTACCCACAGGCTACGGCAGATATTTCAAATGCAGCGTTCACCAATTCCAACTGCAACCAGTCAGATGGTTCCATCACGGGTATGGTGTTTGGGGCAGTTATTCCTTTTGGCATTGTATGGCACAATGACGGGGGCGTGGAAGTGGGCACTGGCCCCGACC
>JALHHH010000053.1 GCA_022837485.1 Bacteroidales bacterium | reverse complement strand
GGCGCCGTCTCTTCCTACCTCTTTGAGAACGTAACCGCCAATCACAGCATTCACGCCAGCTTCCAGATGCTGCCGCCCGATCTGTACACCCTGAGCCTGATTGCAAACCCTATGGAGGGAGGCAGTGTTTATGGAGCAGGCAATTATGAACCGGGAGTCCTGATCACCGTCTCGGCTCTGGCTTATGAAGGATACCAGTTTATTAACTGGACCCTTGAGGGTCAGGTGGTTTCTGTGCAAACCTCTTTTGCATTTACAATGCCGGCAGAAGACGTGAATCTGGTTGCGAACTTTGAGGAGGGGACACCGGTGCTTTGTTCGTTCTCACAAGGATACTGGTTTTCCAAACCCGGAGTGGTATGGCCTTATAACGTTATTGTAGGGGGATTAAGCTTTACCCAGGAAGAAGGAAAACAATTCTGGCCTCCCAATACCCCAACAAAAATTGCGTTCACCCAATATGCTGCTGTATATCTCAGCGGGGTTACTCTCAGCTTATTCCCTGACCTGTCGGATGCTATGGCTGTCATTGACGACTACTTTGCCAGCGAATATCCACTGCCTGCCAATGGAATAGTGAGCAATGCAGCCGGCTATATCGGTGACTGGATTGACAGGAACCATTGCAATCAAACTACGAAATTCTCACATCGAATCACGGGCTCCGACAATTCGGAAGAAGATGCTGTACCGGATCGGGCAATTAGTGCAAAGGCTTTCCCCAATCCTTTCAGCCATCAGGTTACCATCGAATTTCAAGTGGAACTAAGCGGTTATGTGACCCTCGAACTGTTCCATTTAACCGGTGAACGCAAACGTGAGCTTTATCGTGGTTACGCCAATGCTTTTGAAAAATATTCGATGACCTTTGACGGGAAGTCTCTCCCGGCCGGATTCTACTTCTACCGCATAACAACGGGAGGATCAACGCACTCCGGGCGGTTAATCAGGATTAATTAATCTGTTTGCAACCATTAATAATCGGGGGCGGACGCATTAAATTTGCGTCCGCCCCCGATTATCTATTCAAATTCCAAACTACTATTGTCCGTTAATCAAGTCCTTATTCTTTGTATCCGACACTTTTCAATTTCTCCAGAACACTTTTTATACGCTCATCGTTTTCGGGTAAATACGAACGGTTTTCAGCGAGGGCTCTTTCATAATAATAACGGGCGGAATCTGGACGGGCAATCTGTTCGTAGAATTCACCGGCCTGCCAGTAGGTGACAGCCCGCTGCCTTGCCTGCACTTTCGTGGATTTGCCTACTCTAAGGGCTTCCTTCAGGTATTTGTAGACCGAATCGGGCTGTTGTGTCTTTACGAAAAGCGAAAGCATATTGTTGGTGGATATCATAACGTGTGTATTATTACGTTCCGGATACAGGTGGTGGCGGATGTTAAGGCCGGTTCTGAAATAGTATGCGGCGCTGTCGGTAGCTCCGAGTTTCATAAATATTCCGCCCAGGTTATCGGTGGAGGTTGCCGTTTCCATATGATTTTCTCCATAAAGCCGGGCTGCGATACTCCTGGCTCTCCTGCTGTGTACAAGGGCTTCATCGTATCGGCCGGCCTGACTTAAGGTTCCCGACAGGAGGTTCAGATTGGCAATGGTACCCGGGAAGTTGGTTCCCATAATGCTTTCGCACAGTTCGAGAGACTCCGTAATGCTGGTTACTGCTTCCCGATACTCCCCTTTGTTGCGCTGAAGTACCCCGAGTATGTAATAGCTTTCGGCAAGATTTATATTGCGCCGCGACGGCCAGATTTGTTCTTCCAGACCAATGGCTTTACGGATAAGCATCTCGGCACTGTCCGTTTTCTCCAGGTTCCGGTATATGTATGAAAGGTATTTCAGCGAGGCGGTATATGTGCTGTCCTTTTCGGGATGTCCTGCCAGCCGGTAAAGTTCCATTACCTCTTTCATCAATCGGAGGGCCGAATCGTTATTGCCCACATCGCGCTGATAAAGAGCAAGCTGCTCTACCGCACCTATGTAGGATACAGACAAAGGCAGGGCTGAGTCGCGCGCCAGGGCAAACGCCTTGTCGAGTGCTGCCCGCGATTTTGTGTAGTCACCCAGGGAACGATAGAGTTTCCCGATGGTTGTGAGCATCGCCAGCCTCAGTTCGGCAGGCCCATTGTAATTCCCGGCCTCCTCGTATCCGCGATCCAGAAATTGAAATACCGTCATGGTATCGCCCCTGGTTTTCGAAGGATGTGCCGACATAAACAGGTCGAGCAGGAAGTTGGTCGTAGCCGTGGATACCTGTTCGTTTTTCACGGCCAGGTCGCGCTGTTTGCGTGCTTCTCCGGCCTGCCAAAGACTGATTACCGCACCAGCTGCAAGTGCCGCAACAATAAGAACTGTGCTCGTTACCGCGGCCCGGTGACGCCGAAGAAATAGCCTGAACTTTCCAAAATTTCCGGCAGGCAAAGCCTCCAGGGGATAATGGTTCAGATAATTGTCGATGTCCTGTACCAGTCCCGGAATGGAGCGGTAACGCTTATCCGGTTCCGGTTCAAGGCAATGCGAAACAATGGCTTTTAGTCCGGGATCCTCTGTCAGCGGGAGTACTTTTTCTCCGGATGATTTTACCGGGGCAAATTCCGTTACTTCCGAATCTTCCTTAAAAGGATACTTACCCGTCAGCAACCGATAAAGCAGCATCCCCAGCTGATAAACGTCGGTTGCCGCGGTGAGCGTGCCTCCGCTTAGCTGTTCGGGTGCGGCAATTGCAGGTGTGGCAGCAAAAGCGGCGGATCCCTGGTTGCCTGACGCAAGAGCTTTTGCAATGCCAAAGTCGAGCAGCTTTACCTGTCCCGCATGGTCGATCAGGATATTGGATGGTTTAAGGTCGAGATGCAGAATCAGGTGGTTGTGTGCATGTGCTACAGCAGAAGCTATGCGCTTAAACAATAAAAGCCTTTCCCTGAGATCCGGATTATTTTTCATCACCCACTCATCGGCCGGAAGGCCATCGATGTATTCCATGATGAAATACGGGACTCCCTCCGCGGTGACTCCGGCATCGTAAAGCGTGGCTATTCCGGGATGCCTTAGTTTTGCCAGTATTTGCTGCTCGCCTATGGTGTGCACAACATCCCGGGTTTTGAATGCCCCCGCTGCAATGCATTTAACGGCAACTTCCTGTTCGTACTGACCGTCGGCCCTTTCGGCCAGGTAGATGTTGCTCATCCCTCCCCGGGCAAGAAATTTCGTGACAATATAATTCCCCAGCAACGTCCCCGGGGCCAGTTCCGGTGGGCGCTCCCCTTCAAGTCCGCCAGCGATGGTTCTCTGAAGATTACTGAAATATCCGGCAGCCTCCCTTTCATTTTTAATCATCAGGGTGAGTACCTTTTGCATTTCCGGATCTCCCTGTGAAGCTTCGGCGATAAATGACTCCCTGTCTGCTTCCGGAAGCTCCAGGCAGATCGCAAAGGCTTCTTCAAGCTTCTCGAGCGAATAGGCCATGTCAGGATACGTTAAAGGCTGGCATGTGAATGTAGAGCCAGGCCCTTGCCATCTGCCACTTGCGCTTGACCGTTGCCGGAGATACATTCAGGGCATCGGCCGTTTCTTCAATACTGAGGCCTGAAAAAAAGCGGCATTCCACAATTTGTCCGTACAGCCTGTCCTTTTCCTCCAGTCTGCTCAGCAGCTCATCGAAATCGATCATGCGTTCGGAGGCGTGCGGAGAGAGATTTATACGGTCTTCGAGCTCGTGCAGACGTTCGGGCGTGAGACCTCCTCCCCTTTTATCGCGATTTTTGTTCCGGGCTGCATTCAGCATTACCTGACGCATAGCCCTGGCTGCTACGGAAAAGAAATGAGCCCGGTTTTCAGGATTAATGCTGCCATCCGAAAGCTTGAGATAGGCCTCGTGAACGATGGCAGTCGTATTCATGGTATCCAATCCGTGAAAATTGAACCGGACACGTCTGGCAATGCTGAACAATTCGTTATAAATCAAGGGAAAAACCCGCTGCATGGCAACGGGATCACCCTGAGCCGCGGGGCGGATAAACTGAATGAACGGATCTGGTGTCATCGCTTGAAATGGCATTGGTCCATAGATTTGATTAACAAGCCGGATTGCATTTTGTTAAACTTCAGCCGAAGTTTACCGGATCCGGATTCCGGCAAATTACCTACCTTTATAAAATTATTCCGTCTGCAAGACACGCAGTTGCTGCAGTACTGCTTCTCCGACCGCATGCGCGGAAGCGGGATTCTGACCGGTTACCAGTCGTCCGTCGATGGCAATGTGTTTTTGCCAGGGAGCCGATTTTTCATAAATGGCACCCCGCTTACGCAATCCGTCCTCCAGCAGAAAAGGCACAACACCATCAAGACCGGCTGCAGCTTCCTCTTCATTGGTAAAAGCATTTACCCGCCTGCCCGATACCAGATACGAGCCATCGCTGAGCCGTATATTCAGTAAACCGGCCGGTCCGTGACAAACGGCACTGACAACTCCGTTTTGATCGTAAATTTCAGCGCCAATTTTTGCAATAAGTGTGTCGCCCGGGAAATCCCACATGGTACCATGTCCACCGGCATAGTGAATGGCAACATAATCCGAAGACTTCACATCTTCCGGTTTCATGGTATTTTCGATGCGGTGGCGGTATTTTTCATTCTGCCAGAACTTCCGGTTAACCGAATCTTCCATATTAAAAGCCGTAACGGGAGCCTTCCCGCCAAGGGGACTCACAAAATATATTTCGTAACCGGCTTCAGCCAGCACATCCCAGGGATGGGTAACCTCTGACAGGTAATAGCCCGTAGGCTTGCCGGTAGAACCAAGCTCACCGTGACTGGTAACAACAAACAAAATGCGTTTGACATTTTCAGTCTGGGCACTGACAAATGCATGGCTGAAAAGAAAAAGAATGGAAAACAGAAACGATAAAAACGAATTTTTCATACCGGGTTAACTTGTAAAGGCTAATAAAGCCATTGGATTCAGAGTAAGAACAAAATTCCGGCTGTTTATCCTTTCACAGCAGTAAAAAACCGGTGATTTGAACAGACACCGGATGGAGAGACTGTAAACTGCGGCAGCGGTGTTGTTCAGGGACGGCTCTTTTTTGTAAATTCGCCATCGAATTCTAACCTATGGATACCAGGCTGTTGAAGAGATACCGGCTGTTGCTGCTTATTGGAATTTCGGCCATTGTGCGGCTGATGATAGCTTCATTTACCGAACTGGGTAACGATGAGGTTTATTACATCAACTACGCACTGTATCCCGACCTTAGTCACTTTGATCACCCTCCCGTAGTGGGATGGTTTATTCAGTTGTTTAGCCTTAACCTGCTGTTCGGCAGCGAGCTGTTTATCCGCCTGGGTGCCGTTGCCGCAGCATCCCTGAATACATGGGTCATGTATTTGATCGGCAAGGAATTAAAAGACGAAACCACGGGCTGGTATGCCGCACTGCTGTACACTTTTTCTCTTTACACTTTTGTTATTTCAGGCATCTTTATAATGCCCGACGGACCACAAATGCTTTTCTGGCTGCTGACGCTGCTGCTGTTTGTTAAAGCTTTTAAAGCCGGCCCCGAAGGTGCAGGAGTAAGTCGTTTGATTTTGCTGGCAGGCGTAAGCGGCGGACTGGCTTTGCTGTCGAAATACACCTCGGTATTTCTGTTTACGGGAGCCGGTTTGTATTTTCTGATCTATGACCGCCGCTGGTTCAGGATGTGGGAAGTTTATGTATCAATGCTGATTGCCCTGGCCATTTTTATGCCGGTAATCATGTGGAATATCCGTTACGATTTCATCAGCTTCAGCTTTCACAGCGACCGGGTGGAGGTTGTAAAAACCCTGCTAAGACCCGATCTGTTTGCCATTGAACTGGGCGGACAGATCTTTTACAACAATCCCTTCGTCTTTGTGCTGGGTATTGCGGCAATTATTGCCTTTTACAGAAAACGTTTACCCGAAAACCGCGAGGCTGTTCGCATACTTCTTACCACTGCCCTGCCGGTAATTTTACTGTTTCTCGGATTTTCTCTTTTCAGACGTACCCTCCCCCACTGGACCGGACCTGCCTGGACAAGCCTGATGCCGCTGGCCGCCTTATATCTGCGAAAAGAAACACAAAAAGGCCGTGCAGAATACTGGCTGCCACCATTACTGAAAGGGGCTGCCGGATTTATGGTGGTGGTGCTGACACTGGCATTGCTGCAAATCGGCCAGGGGTGGTTTCTGAATAAAGGCATTAACCCCGAAACTGGAAAGAGACTTGGAATAAAAGATATTACGCTGGATATGTACGGCTGGAAACAGCTTAGGCAAGGCTTTGAACCGGTTTACCGCAAGGATATGACTTCAGGGACGATGCAGAAAGATGCCGTAATCATTCAGCAGCGGTGGTTCCCGGCTGCAAATATCGATTACTACGTGGCCAGGCCGCTGGGATTAAAGGTGCTGACCCTTGCCGAAATTGAACGTACCCACAAATACGCCTGGATAACACAGGCACGAGGCGGCTTCAAACCGGGTATGGATGCCTATTATTTTTCTTCCAGCTATGCCTTTTCCGACCCCAACAATCTCTACAGCCAATATTTCAGGCAGATTGACGGACCCGACACCATTCCCGTTTACCGGAATAATGTGCTGGTAATGTACCACTATGTATGGCGGATGAAAGGATTGATTCAGGAGCCTCCCGGGCATTTGACAGGGAAGGACATATACCAACGCCGGGATAAGGAAATGGTATTACGTTCGGAATAAGTGTAATTGGCCATGGGATACCAGAGTTTTCTTATTATACTTATTATAGCGATCTATTTTGCATTTAAAAGATGGATATTTGAAATAAGACGAAAACAGCGCAAAGACTATTACAGGAACGAATATCTTAAATCAGACGATTGGAGGCGAAAGCGTTATGTGGTACTAAAACGGGATAATTGGCGGTGTGTGTACTGTGGTGCCCGCGCAACGCAGGTCCATCACAAACGATATGCAAAAAGAAATATTGGGAAAGAGCCCATAAAATGGCTCGTATCGGTTTGTAATAACTGTCATGATAAACTACATTATTAAACCAAGCCGAACGTACATAAATTGTATAAGCGAAATGCGGATTTAATACCTAAATCAGAATTTATTCTCTTAAAAAACGCTTCTGTAATCGGACAGATAACGTTACCGAAATCCTGCACTGCACTTATACCTGTCCGGACAAGCCACAGGCTCTCATCAAATCCCCAGCAGGTCTGCCTTTCCCGGCGGATCGGCCAGTACAGCCCTGTCATCCTTAACAATCACCGGCCGCCGGATAAGACGCGGATAACCAGACATCACCTCCAGCCATTCATCATCGCTCAGGGTTTTACCCTTTAAGTTTTCCTTGTAGTAATCTTCCTGAGTCCTTACCAGATCGAAAGGCCTCATTTCCAGTTTGTCAACCAATGCCCGGAGTTCATCAACGGTTACGCTTTCGCGGATGTAATCCCTGATTTCGAATTCCACCACTTTTGTTTTAAGGTATTCCAGTCCGGCTCTCGATTTCCGGCATTTGGGATTGTGATAGATGGTGATCATACGGAGTGTTTTCCTGATTAAACATTTTCCGGACTATGAACCCGGAAGTTAAAAGTACAAAAAAACCGGATAATGCTCCGGCTCTTTTTAAGTTGTGCAATACAGTTCTTATATGCCATCCCTTCCAAATTCCATAAGGAAAGCCTTGATAAAGTCGTTGAGGTCTCCGTCGAGCACGGCGTTGGTATCGCTGGTTTCATGATCGGTGCGCAGGTCTTTCACCATTTTATACGGATGAAGCACATAGCTGCGGATCTGGGATCCCCATTCGATCTTTTTCTTTTTGCCTTCTATTGCGGCAATAGCCTCCTTTTTCTTGCGAAGTTCGATTTCATACAACTGCGATCTGAGCATCTGAAGGGCTTTCTCGCGGTTTTGTCCCTGCGAGCGTGTTTCCTGGCATTCCACGATAATTCCCGAAGGTTCGTGGCGAAGCCTTACGGCGGTCTCTACCTTGTTTACGTTTTGCCCGCCGGGTCCGCTCGAGCGGAAAGTATCCCATGTTATATCGGATGGGTTGATCTGGATATCGATGTTATCGTCAACCACGGGATACACATATACGGAGGCAAAGGAGGTGTGACGCTTGTTGGCGGAATCGAAAGGAGACAGGCGTACCAGCCGGTGAACACCGTTTTCGCTTTTCAGGTAGCCGAAGGCATTATCGCCTTCAAACTCAAGGGCTACAGACTTAATTCCGGCCACGTCGCCTTCGTGCAGGTCGAGTTCCTTAACCTTATAGTTGTTGCGTTCGCCGTATCTGACGTACATACGCATCAGCATCTCGGCCCAGTCGTTGCTTTCGGTACCGCCTGCACCAGCATTGATCTGCAGAATGGCATTCAGACGGTCTTCCTCATTGCTAAGCATATTCCTGAGTTCCAGGTCTTCCACCAATTCCAGGGTTTGGTCGTAATGCTGGTCGAGGTCGGATTCATCGGCTTCACCGGCATCGTAGAAATCCCACAAAACCAGCAGGTCATCGTACGAAGAGGTGGCAGCATCAAAAACGGAGGTCCATTTTTTCTTTTCCTGAATCTGCTTCATCAGGGATTCGGCTTTCTTTGGGTCATCCCAAAATCCCGGCTGATGCGTCAGCGCTTCTTCTTCACTTATCTTTTCCCTTTTCCCTTCAATGTCAAAGGAACCTCCTTAAGGCATCGAGCCTTCGCCGGAGGTCGTTTAACTGTTCTTTCTGGACCATTTAGATTTCTTTGTTTTTCATAAGTTCATCAATGATTGAGGATACCAGCTCGGGTTCGTACCCTTTGGCAACCGCCGGCTTAGCAAGGCGGTGCTTAAAAAGCAGCATGTTAGAACGGTCGGTAACGGCAATTTTGTGTTCTACCATTCCGATAATCACCTTACGGTACTCCTCTTCGTCGATTTCTGCAAGGCCTGCCCGGATAGCCTCTTCAGCAATCTGCCTGGCTCTGAGTTCGCCGATAATGCGTGAACGGCCCCATTTTTTATTACGGAATTTCCCGCCTGCATAAAGCTTGGCGTAGCGCTCCTCGTCGATAAATCCTTCTTCAACAAGACGTTTTATGATTTCTTCCGTATTCTTTTTTGAGATGCCTATGGAATGAGCATGTATTCTGACTTCAACCAGGCATCGCTCCTGCATGGCGCACCACCGGCGGATTTTTGCCAGCTGTTTTTCAAATTCTTTCATATCGCAAATTCTTAAACATTTATTTTCCTTGCAAATATACTTATAGCACGGGCTAATAACAAATTATTTTTGCGTTAACCATTGATAACCGCGCAAAACAATTTTTTTCTATTTTACATCAATCAGATATATATTGAATATGAGTACTGCGTTGGGCGGAATTCCTGCGGGCGGATTGCTTCCATAACCAAGTCGGCTGGGCACCAGTAAGATGCCTTTACCTCCTTTCCCAAACAGCTGAAGTCCTTCCTGCCATCCCGGGATAAGGGTATTCAGGTTGGTTTCTGGCTGGTACCAGGTTCTTCGATCACATAATAAAGTCCGGATCCGGTTTTGGTAGCCTCCAGTTCATAAACTTCAATATAATCCTGAATAATGTTGTCGTCCACCACATCCACATCATCCTCTTTGTCGCAGGCTGTGAATGCGATTATAAATATCAGCGCCAGCAAAGGCAGCAGTAATGTTTTTCGTTTGACTATCCTCTTCATATACAGTAATGTTTAGTTATTCATCAACATATCCACAAGTTCCGGTACACCTTCGCCGGCTTTTTTCCGGATCACTTCCAGATTTGCCACCCTGCTGACGTGCATACCCGCAGGATCGATCAGGTATTTAGCCGAAGCCGGTGGGGCGTAATAAATCAATCCGGCTGCCGGATAAACAAGAAGTGAGGTTCCGACTACCATAAAAACGTCGGCTTCTGCAACAATTTCGGCAGCATGCTCAATCATTGGCACAGCCTCGCCAAACCAAACAATGTGGGGTCGCAGCTGATGCCCGCTTTCACAGGTATCGCCAAGTCCGACATCCTTGTATCCGATATCGTAAATAAGATTCTGATCGACAGTACTCCTGACTTTGGTAAGTTCCCCGTGCAAATGTAGAATTTTGGATGAACCGGCTCGTTCGTGCAGATCGTCGACATTCTGAGTGATGATGGTTACGTCGTATTTCTCTTCGAGCTGCTTCAGAGCCAGATGCGCAGCATTGGGTTTCACTTTCGCAAGCTGCTGCCGGCGCTTGTTGTAAAAATCGAGAACCAGTGCAGGATTTTTAAGCCAGGCATCGTAGGTTGCCACCTCTTCGATGCTGTACTCTTCCCACATCCCGTCGCTATCCCTGAACGTCCTGATTCCACTCTCGGCACTGACTCCAGCACCGGTCAAAACAACAATCTTTTTCATTTGATGGTTTTTCGTTTCACTTCTCTCCCAATGATGCCCTGGCGACAGGACAGGTATGGAATCCATCCCGATTGATACTGTGTGCGATAAGTATAACCCGGAGGGCGGGAAACGGATTTACCGGATGCAAAAATGCAAAAAAAATTTAATGTTAAGAGAAACGGAGGATTCACACTTAATCCATTACCTGAAGTCTAATCGCGTATCCATTGATTTGCGGGACTTTCGGTTGCTTACCCGGAGTTATTAATACGGTAACTTTTTTTTTCTGAAAGTGTAAAAGCAGTCTAAAGAAACGTTTAGTACCGGTTGGGCACCGCTTTAAGGATTCTGTTAAATGCAGCAGGCCGTTAACGTGTGAACGTACGGCCTGCATATGTTTGTAAATCAGGGTATTAATCATCGAAAAGGTTCATTTCATCAAGGACTTTCATTACGCCTTTAACCGAACTTGCCGACTCCTGAAGCATCTTATTTTCTTCCTTATTCAGATTCAGTTCGATAATTTCCTCAATACCTTTGGAACCAAGCTTAACCGGCACTCCCATGTATACGTCATTCAATCCGTATTCTCCGTTGAGCAGTGCACAAACCGGGAAAATCCGTTTCTGATCGTCGACGATTGCTTCCACCATTTGTGCGGCAGCAGCACCCGGAGCATACCAGGCCGAAGTTCCCATCAGGTTCACCAGTTCACCGCCTCCTTTTTTGGTACGATCCACAATCTTATCGATCTCTTCTTTATTGAGCAGGTCGGTAACCGGAATTCCGGAGACGGATGTGAATCTTGGCAGGGGGACCATGGTATCGCCGTGGCCTCCGAGGAGCAGGGAGTGAATGTCTTTCGGGCTGACATCCAGGGCTTCGGCAAGGAATGCCTTGTACCGGCCTGTATCGAGAATACCAGCCATACCAAATACCCTGCTCGAATGCTTGCGTGCAGCCTTGTATGCAGCATACGTCATCACATCCAGAGGATTTGAAACTACAATTATAATGGCTTCCGGCGAATACTTCACCACTTTCTCGGTAACCTCCTTTACAATGGTTGCATTGGTTTTAATGAGGTCGTCGCGGCTCATGCCCGGCTTACGCGGAAGACCGGAAGTGATCACAACAATGGAAGATCCTTTGGTCTTTAAGTAGTCGTTGGTTACTCCAACCACCCGGGTATTAAAGTTATTGATAGAAGATGTCTGCCAGATATCAAGTGCTTTGCCTTCCGCAACTCCTTCCTTGATGTCAACCAGTACGACTTCACGCGTAAGATCCTTATGTGCAATAACATTTGCACAGGTGGCGCCAACATTCCCGGCTCCGATAACAGTGATTTTTTTCATATTAACAATTGTTTTTTGGTTACCTGGTCAAGTGTCCTTGTCTTTATCCAGTCCGGATTAACAGAACAAAAATATAGATTTAGATATAAACATACACGGATTCAACCGAAAAAATCCCGATAAATCATCCGCGGGGTGTCATTTTCTCCGGCTGCAGTCTGCCGCTCTCCTTGTTTTAATCGCCGCAAGCCTTATCGTCGTGGCATTGTGCATCAATCACGGCAATGGTAACCATATTTACAATTTCGGCTACGCTGGAGCCCATTTGCAGCACATGCACCGATTTATCCAAACCCGTAAGAATGGGTCCTATTGCTTCGGCACCGCCCAGTTCCTGGATAAGCTTGTAGGCAATATTTCCAGCTGTCAGATAAGGGAATATGAGGGTGTTGGCAGGACCATCAGCAAGTTTAGAAAAGGGAAAATTCTCGCGCAGCAATGTATTGTTCAGTGCAAAATTTGCCTGCATATCTCCGTCAACGATAAGACCGGGGTGTTCGCGGTGTAGCTTTTCAACGGCTGATCGTACTAATGGCAATGCGCGGTTCGATATTGAACTGCCTTACGGTTTCGGCCGTTTGCAGTGTTATTTCCACAAGCTTATCCACATCGGGATTCATATTCACTGTGGTATCGGCAAAAAAGATGGGACCTTTTTTTGTGAGCATGATGTATGTACCGGAGACGATGCTGGTACCTTTTTTCTTTCCAATGATGCGCAGTGCGGGACGTATGGTTGCAGGGTAGCTGCTGGTAAGTCCCGATATCATGGCATCGGCGAAGCCGTTTTCAACCAGGCTGGGACCAAAGTAATTCCGGTGGGACATCATATCGCGGGCACCATTGAGGGTAACGCCCCGGCGTTTGCGTTTTTCGAAAAACTGTGCAGCAAATGCTTCACGGCGTTCACGTTCATCTTCCGATCTGGGATCAATAATTTCCACATTTTCCAGTTCCAGATCGTGTTCGCGGATAAGACCTATAATCAGATCGCGGTTTCCGAGCAGTACGGGGGTTGCAATGCCTTCGTCGATGACGATTTCAGCAGCTTTCAGGATTTTATAGTTTTCGGCTTCAGCAAAAACCACGCGTTTCGGATTTTTCCGCGCTCTGGCTTTTATTTGTCTGATCAGCGGATTGCTCAATCCAAGCCTTTTCCCCAGCTCTTCACGGTAAGCATCCCAGTCGGTAACAGGCTTTCGCGCCACACCCGATTCCATTGCTGCCAGAGCCACGGCAACCGAAATATGCGAAATAAGTCGCGGGTCGTTGGGTTTGGGAATGATATAATCTTTCCCGAACTTAAGATTTGTAACCTGATAGGCGATGTTTACCTCTTCCGGTACGGGTTGTTTTGCCAGATCGGCCAGGGCGCGGGCAGCAGCCAGCTTCATCTGCTCGTTTATTTTGGTAGCCCTGACATCCAGCGCTCCCCTGAAAATATACGGAAATCCAAGCACATTATTCACCTGATTGGGGAAGTCGGAGCGGCCGGTTCCCATTATAATATCTTTGCGTGTGGCAACGGCTTCATCGTACGAAATCTCGGGAACCGGATTAGCCAGAGCAAAAACGATGGGATGATCGTTCATACTCAGAAGCATTTCGGGTTTCACCACACCGGCTACCGATAGACCAAGAAACATATCGGCTCCTTTCATAGCTTCGGCCAGGGTAGAAATATTGCGATCGGTAACAAAACGCTGCTTCCATTTATTGAGATCGGTGCGCGAACGGTTCAGAACGCCTTTGGAATCCACCATCACCAGGTTTTCGGGTTTAACGCCCAGCGAAAGGTAAAGCTTTGAACAGGAAATTGCCGAAGCTCCCGCTCCGTTCACAACCACTTTGATGTCTTCAATCTTCTTGCCGGTAATTTCAAGGGCATTAAGCAAACCTGCCGATGTAATGATGGCAGTACCATGCTGGTCGTCGTGCATCACAGGAATATCCAGCATCTCTTTAAGCTGGTCTTCCACATCGAAACACTCGGGAGCCTTGATGTCTTCAAGGTTTATTCCGCCAAAGGTAGGTGCGATGGAGCGGATGGTACTCACCATTCCGTCAACCGTTTTATCATTCAGCTCAATATCAAACACATCGATATCGGCATAAATTTTAAAAAGCAGACCTTTGCCTTCCATCACGGGCTTACCGGCTTCAGGGCCTATATCTCCCAGTCCCAACACAGCCGTTCCATTGGAAATAACGGCCACCAGGTTTCCCTTAGCAGTGTATTTGTATACATCTTCCGGATTGTCTTTAATTTCAAGACACGGATCGGCAACTCCGGGACTGTATGCCATGGAGAGGTCTGACTGTGAGTTGTGCGGCTTGGTCGGGATAACCTCAATCTTACCCGGCCGTCCTTCGGCGTGATAAGCCAGGGCATTTTTCTTGCTCAAAGGCGTTTTCATGATATGAAGATTTGATTTTTTGTCAACCTTGAACTAACTAACAAATGTAAGGAACTACATGTTATGTTTGTTAATTTTTATCCTAAAACTGCCTCTGTTGAAGTGTTTATCCGAAAACTGTCGCCAATTCAACAAATATCTCTATTTTTGTCGGTTAACTGAAATGCAGGCAGTATATGTACGCATTCATTGAAGGGGAAATTGCCGCAATAAACCCGGCCGAGGTTGTCATCAACTGCGGTGGTGTCGGATATGGAATTTCCATATCGGTTTACACCTATTCCGGGATTAAAGACCAGAAAACATGCCGGTTGCTGACACACCTGGTTGTTAAAGAGGATGCACTCGTACTCTATGGTTTCTCGGGCGAAGATGAACGCCAGCTGTTCCGTCATCTTATCAGTGTTTCGGGTGTTGGAGCTGGAACGGCAAGGCTGATCCTCTCCTCACTAACCCCTGACGAAGTTTCTGAAGCAATAGTAAGCGGTAACGTTGGTGCCCTTCAGCGGGTTAAAGGCATAGGTGGGAAAACAGCGCAGCGGATTATCATCGACCTTAAGGACAAGCTCGGGAAAGCCTCAGGCTTCAGAGATATTTTAGGAAGTCCGCACAATACGGGGAAGGAAGAGGCGTTATCTGCATTGTCTATGCTTGGGTTTAACAAAGTGCTGGCAGAAAAGGCAATTGAAAAGATTATAAAAGAGGAAGGCTCGTCTGTTACTGTGGAGCAACTGATAAAAGGAGCCCTCCGGATATTATAGAACAACACAGCTGTGAACACCGTGGCAATCAGGAATCCGGAAGCCAGAAAACGGAGCCGTGAAAACCCGGGATACCGGCCGATTTACACACAACACCAAAACACTGAAGTTTCTTGGAGCGCACAATAAAGACCTTTTTACGACTTTTTGCACTGCTTTTTATTGTATCCGTTGCATGGGGCATACCGGTGTCGCCTGAGCTCAGCGGTCTATACCAGTCTGTGCCCGGACTGGCACCACCTCCCGATACTACCAAACCGGGCGTGGAATTGCCTTATCCCCTGCCATCAACACCTCCGGGAGCCTTTCCGGAGCCTCATGACAAGAATAAACTCTTTCTGGGATCCCCTTCCAATATAACGGAAGAAATTATATATGACCCGGAGACCAAAACCTACACCATTCAGCAAAAAGCAGGAAATGTACCGCTTTCTGCACCTGCTGAACTGAACTTCAACGAATACAGCGACCTTGACCTGAACCGTTCGCTGCAGAACTACTGGCGTGAAAAAGCCGTTTCCCCCTCCGGCGCCTCACGCACCGGAATTATACCGCAGATTCATATCGGCGGCGAAGTGTTCGACCGCATCTTTGGAGGCAATACCATTGACATACGCCCGCAGGGTTCCGCCGAGGTAACATTCGGCATCCGCTCCAACCGACGCGATGACCCTGCACTCGACATCCGGCAGCGCCGAACCGCCAACTTCGATTTCCAGCAACGCATACAGATGAGCGTTATGGCCAAAATCGGCGATAAAATCGAATTTAACACCAACTACAATACCGAAGCTACCTTCGATTTCGAGAACAAGCTTAAACTCAAATACGAAGGCAAGGAAGATGAAATCATCAAACTTATTGAAGCCGGAGATGTTACCTTTCCGCTCAACAGCACCCTGATAACCGGAAGTCAGAGTCTTTTCGGACTAAAAACCCAGATGCAGTTCGGCCGTGCTACCGTTACCGGCGTCTTCTCGCAGCAAAAAAGCGAAACCTCAACCATCACCGTGCAGGGAGGAGCACAAACCACCAAGTTCAATGTGAGAGCCCTGGACTATGAAGACAACAAGCACTTCTTCCTGGCTCAGTATTTTGCCGATAACTACGATAAGGCCCTCAGCGAACTGCCTATTGTAAACTCCAACATCAACATCACAAAGATTGAAGTCTGGGTAACCAATATTGGTCCTGCCGTTACCGACAACCGCAACCTGGTAGCACTTATGGATCTTGGGGAACGCAATCCTTACAATACCGGCATCAGCCCGAGACCGGGAGCATCCTACCCCGGCAATTACTCCAACAACCTGCTCACCAGGTTCGACTCCACGCAAATCCGTAACATCAACCGCGTTACCGAATACCTCACCGGATCGCCGTTCGGCTACAGCTCCGGACTCGATTTCGAAAAAGTTGAAAACGCCAGAAAACTTAATTCCAACGAGTACACCTTCAACTCCAAACTGGGATTTATCTCACTCAACAGCACCCTTAATCCCGACCAGGTTCTGGCAGTAGCCTACCAGTACACGGTGATCGGTCAGGACAGCGTATATCAGGTGGGAGAGTTCTCCGATCAGGGAATCTCTTCACCAAAAACACTTATGGTCAAATTGCTGAAAAGTACCGCTCTCAATACCAGAATCCCAATGTGGAACCTGATGATGAAGAATGTGTATAACATCGGTGCTTTCCAGCTTAACCGCGAAGATTTTATTCTTAATATTCTTTACAGCGGCAATGAAAATACCGTTCCTACCGGCTACTTTACCGAAGGACCTGAGGGCGTGAAGGGGGTTCCGCTGATCCGTATATTTAACTTCGATAACCTCGATCCGCAACTGAATCCGCCTCACGACGGACTGTTCGACTTTATCGACAATGCTGCCCGGCAGGGAGGTACCATCCAGGCTTCCAACGGACGCGTATTTTTCACGGTCCGGGAACCCTTCGGGAGCTACCTTCGCGATAAGCTGAACAACAAGCAGCTGGCCGACAAGTACTGCTACGACTCGTTGTATACCCTAACCAAAAGCGGAGCACAGCAATATCCCGACAAAAACCGGTATATTCTTGAAGGACAGTATAAGTCCTCCTCAGGTTCGGAAATATCGCTCAACGCCCTTAACGTACCACAGGGATCCGTTCGCGTAACTGCCGGTGGTATTCCGCTCACCGAAAATGTCGACTATACGGTTGACTATACCCTGGGACGGGTAAAAATTATCAACGAAGGTATCCTGAACTCAGGCACCCCGGTAAGCATTTCGCTTGAGAACAATGCCACCTTTAATCTGCAAACGCAGACGATGATGGGTATGCACGTTGATTATAAAGTGAACAACGACCTTATAATCGGTGCCACCCTGCTAAACCTGCATGAGCGTCCGCTTACGCAGAAGACAAACTTCGGTCAGGAGCCCATCTCGAATACTATGTGGGGATTGGATTTCAACTACCAGACTGAGTCTATGGCACTTACCAAACTGATCGACAAGCTGCCGTTTTACAGCACCAAAACTATTTCGCGCATTCAGTTCAACGGTGAATTTGCCCATTTCATTCCCGGACATTCCCGGGCGGTAGGCAAGACTGGAACATCTTACATCGATGACTTTGAAGGTGCCAAGTCGACCATCGACCTTAAAAATGTCGGAACCTGGTTTCTGGCGAGTACACCCCAGGGGCAGACAACGCGTGATATGTTCCCGGAGGCTGCTCAGGGAACCGGTCTGGCCTACGGATTCAACCGTGCAAAACTGGCGTGGTACACCATAGATCCGCTCTTTTACGACCGCAACAGTAACCTGAGACCAAAAAATGTATCGAAGGATGAGCTCTCGCGCAACTCCGTCAGGCTTGTCCGCGAAAGCGAGGTATTTCCCAATGCAGATCCGCCCAATGGTCAGCCGATGAATCTACCGGTGCTTAATCTGGCATACTTCCCCGAAGAGCGCGGACCATACAACTACGACGTACTGCCAACGGGGCTTTCACGAGGTCTTGCCGAAGACGGCAACCTGCTGTTCCCCCGAAGCCGATGGGGAGGTATTATGCGGAAGATCGAATCTACCGACTTTGAAGCCGCCAATGTAGAGTACATCGAGTTTTGGCTTATGGATCCTTTCTCCGAAGACTCCATTCATTCAGGCGGTGACCTGTACTTTAACCTTGGCGACATTTCGGAAGACATTCTTCGCGACGGCCGGAAGAGTTACGAAAACGGACTGCCGGTTTCAGCCGAAGTGAAAAATGTGGATACAACCATCTGGGGAAGGGTTCCCACCCTTCAGGCACTGGTAAACGCTTTCGACAACGATATTGCCGCACGGCCGTTCCAGGATGTGGGATACGACGGACTTGGCGATGAGGATGAACGCAGCTTCTTCGGAGAAACATACCTTCAGCCGATTGCCAATCTTTACGGAACCTCTTCGGAAGCCTATGCCCTGGCCTTTGAAGATCCATCGGGCGACAATTACCACTTCTTCCGCGGAAGCGATTACGACAACGACCCCATTTACAGCAGTGTAATCGAACGGTACAAACGGTATAACGGCGTTGAAGGCAACTCTCCGGCTACCGAACAGTCGAACGAACAGTTCCAGACTCAGGCAACCACGCTTCCCAACGTGGAGGACATCAACCGCGACAATACCCTGAACGAACAGGAGCGCTACTTCCAGTACCGCGTCCGGCTTAACCCGGACCGGATGAATGTGGGCGAGAATTACATCACCGACGTGTTTCTGGCCGGCGATATTCCGCTTGAAAACGGAAAACGAGGAAACGTTAAATGGTATCAGTTCAAAATCCCCGTACAGAGTCCCGACCAGGTTGTAGGAAACATCCAGGACTTCAAGAGTATACGTTTTATGCGTATGTTCCTGAAGAATTTTGACAAGCCGGTTGTTCTTCGTTTTGCAACCCTTGAACTCGTGAGGGGAGAATGGAGAAAATACTACAGTAACCTGCTGTCACCGGGCGAGTACATTCCGAATCCCGCACAAAGCGAAACATCCTTCGACATTTCAACCGTCAGCATCGAGGAAAACGGCAGCAGATTGCCCATACCTTACGTATTGCCTCCCGACATCGAACGTGAGATAAACGTTGGAACCACCAACTACCAAAGGCTGAACGAACAGGCCATGGTGCTGAAGGTTTGTAACCTTCTCGACGGAGATGCAAGGGGGACCTATAAAACGACGGACTTTGACTTCAGGCAATACAAAAAGCTGAAAATGTATATCCATGCCGAGAAGTCGATCGACAACCAGGAGCTGGCAAAAGGTGACCTTACGGTGTTTATCAGGATGGGTTCCGACTTCACGGAAAACTATTATGAATATGAGATTCCGGTTGAGTTTACCCCATGGTACACAACAGCAGCCAACCCCGGGATGATATGGCCCGACCATAACCGTCTCGACATTGAACTCGAGCAGCTGGTTGCTGCCAAGCAGCAGCGAAACAATGCCATGGGACAACCCGGGAGCATGATCACCGTAATGACACCGTATGAGGTATACGACGGCGACAACCGCATTACCGTTGTGGGTATGCCGAGTCTGAGCGACGTTAAGGCATTTATGATCGGGGTGAGGAATCCAAAAAAACGACACATCACCGACAACGACGACGGAGAAGCAAAGTGTGCCGAGATTTGGGTAAACGAATTAAGGCTCACCGACTTCGATGAAAAATCGGGACTTGCTGCCACAGCCAGAGTTGCCGCTAACCTTGCCGACCTCGGAAATATAGTGCTGTCGGGAAGTTACTCCACGGCCGGATTCGGAAGCATTGAAAAGAAGGTAAACGAACGCCAGCAGGAAGCCATCGGACAGTTTGACGTAGCCACCAATATTCAGCTCGGCAAATTCTTCCCTGAAAAGGCCGGAATAAAAATACCAATGCACGTGGATTATTCCGAAATGCGCATGACTCCTAAGTACGATCCGTTGGATCCGGATGTTCTGATGAGTGAGGTAATGACCGACCTGGCCCGCGCCGAAAAAGACTCGGTTCGCAGCAAAGTGCAGGATGTAACACGGCGTACCAATGTTAACTTCATTAATATGCGTAAAGACAAAGTCGGTGCCCCCGGGAAACCGCAGATCTGGGACATCGAGAACTTTGACTTTACCTATGCCTATTCCGAGATTTTCCACCGCAACATCGACATTGAATACGACAGCCGTAAACAGATCCGTGGCGGCATAGGATACAATTTCCTATCCAATCCAAAACCGGTAAGACCATTGCAGAACGTGAAGGTACTGCAGAAAAAGTCGCTGGCAATTTTCAAGGACTTCAACTTCTTCTATATGCCGAAGATGTTCGGATTCCGCACCGACATGAACCGGCAGTACAACGAGCGCCTGCTCCGCAACAAGAGCGATGCGCTTATCATCATGGAGCCCACATACACCAAAACGTGGGACTGGAACCGGCTTTATGATTTGAAATACGACCTTACGCAATCGCTGAAACTGGAGTATCAGGCGAATGCTAATGCTTACATTGATGAGCCACCCGGACAGATCAACCGGACGGCCGATGATTATCAGGCCAAGCGCGACTCCATATGGGACGAGATCATGAACTTCGGAAGTATGAACAGGTTCACCCAGAACATGAATGTGAACTACAATCTTCCCATCAATAAGATTCCGATTCTCAACTGGGTAACGGTGAATACCCGCTATGCAAGTACGTTCCGGTGGGAAGCCTCTCCCCGCTCGATTCAGGATAAGATGGGCAACAGCATCGAAAACTCCAATACCCTGAGTGTGAATGGTAGTGCCCGCATGACCAACCTTTACAATAAATGGGATTTCTTGCGAAAGCTCAATCAGCAGGGTCGTGGTCAGTCACCAAACCGGCCGGGAATGCCTCCGGGACGAACGGCTCCACAAAATCAGCCTAAAGAGCCCGATCCACAGGCTGCCGGCACCGATTCAACCCAGAAGAAATCGCCGCAGATTGCCAAAACCATAGGAATCGGACTTGTTAAGATGATCATCGGGGTAAAAGATATCCAGGTTTCATATTCTGAATCAAACGGTACCCTGCTTCCGGGCTTTATGCCAAAACCCGACATCCTGGGTAACCGGCTGGGGGATATGGCTCCCGGACTGGGATTTGCATTTGGAAGCCAGTATGATATCCGGGAATCCGCCGTAAGAAACCAGTGGTTAACTACCGACACACTCCTCAACAGTGCATACATCACCCGGAATACCAAGAACCTTAACATAAGGGTTACCTATGAGCCGTTCCCGGAATTCAGGGTAGAAGTAGTTGCAGAAAAGAAAGAATCGTTTGGATATCAGGAATATTTCAAGGCCAACAATAACGGGGAGTTCACCTCTTCATCACCACAGGACAGAGGATCGTACAGCCTCACCTTCCTGGCGCTAAAGACCATCTTCAAGAAAGACGGCGATGAGAACATTAACGAGGTTTTTGAAACATTCAAAGCAAACCGCAGGATTATCGCTCACCGGCTAGGTGCTCAGAATCCCAACTCCTATACAGGACCGGATGTCGGACTTTTCCCGGTCGGCTACGGCTCCGGATCGCAGGATGTGATCATCCCCGCCTTTATTGCTGCCTATACAGGTCGCGATGCGTCAAAAGTTGCCCTTTCACCATTCCCTGCCCTGCCAATGCCGAACTGGAGATTTACCTACTCCGGACTTTCCAAGCTCCCGGCATTCAAGAACTTCCTGAAAAATCTGACCATATCCCACGGATACACATCCACCTATTCGGTCGGAAGTTTCATTTCCAACATCGAATACGCGGAACAAAACGGATTCCAGTCTGCCTTCGATTTTAACTTCAATTTCATCTCAAAATACCAGATCGACGGAATCGTGATAACGGAACAGTTCAGTCCGCTTATCAATTTCGATATGACCTGGAACAACAGCCTGCTGTCGAGATTTGAAATCAAGAAGTCGAGAAACCTGGCATTAAGCTTCGTCAACAACCAGGTAACAGAGATTGCAGGAAGTGAATTTATCATCGGAGTCGGCTACCGCTTTAAGGATGTAAAGCTGAACGTTTCCAGCGGGGGTCGCAGGCAACAGCTCAAGAGCGATCTGAATGTGAAACTTGACCTCTCGGTAAGGGACAACAAAACGGTGCTGAGGCGTTTAGACGAAGAAATAAATCAGATATCGACCGGTAACCGCATGGTATCGATCAACTCATCGGCCGATTATGTGATAAACCAGCGCTTCAACGTACGCTTATTCTTCGACAAAACCATCACCAATCCGTTTGTTTCATCACAGTTCCCCAACTCAACAACCAATGCCGGGGTTAGCCTGCGATTTACACTGGCCCAGTAATCATCTTTTAGGTTGCTGTACGATTACCTGACAGCTACATAAAACCTGGAAACGGAATCCTGATAAGGCATGGGATCTAATGAAGGTAGTTTAGCCCTTCCGGATGAAAGCCACATCTACATTCTGTATCTCATTGTTTTCCATTTGTTTATAAATCCTTAATGTATTTCCCGGATCTCGGAAACGTTATCGCAATGCAGGTAGAAACCGCACGTTTTCGGATATTTCGAAGCACCTGAAAAGTTGAAAACGCTCGACTGGATAATATCTTCTGAATTATTATGAATTCCAAACTGTTTCCGTAACTTTGGCAACTTGCAACTTCCACTAAAAAATTATATATCATGAACATTCCCAGCAATTTAAAGTACACAAAGGAACACGAATGGATTAAGGTTGAAGGCGACATTGCCGTAATCGGAGTTACCGAATTCGCACAGGGTGAACTTGGCGACATAGTATTTGTAGAGGTTGAAACCGTTGGCGAGACCCTGGAGCAGGGAGAGACCTTTGGAACCATTGAAGCCGTAAAGACGGTCAGCGATCTGTATCTTCCCGTATCCGGAGAGGTTACTGAGTTTAACGAAGCACTGAACGGAACGCCCGAACTTATCAACAAGGATCCTTACGGAGAAGGCTGGATCATTAAATTAAAGATCACCGAGCCTGCACAGCTTGACCAATTGCTTGATGCAGATGCTTATACAGCACAAATAGGAGCCTGATCCCCAATTAATATCCGGGCCTGGCCGATGCTGCGTTTCATTTTTAATTTTTTGCCATCCGCTGTCTGGACGGCACTGATTCTGCTGCTGACGCTGTTACCGGGAAATTTTATTCCGGTTCCCAGGGGATTCTGGTTACTGTATAGTCCGGATAAACTTGTACATCTTGGATTGTTTGCCGTCCTTGGCTTTCTGATCATGTCAGGAATGGTAAAACAATTTCCGGGCATCAGCAAACGTTCTTATTATGCAACGGCAATGGCTGCAGGTCTGCTTGTTGCTGTTGCTACAGAGTTGCTGCAGGCTTTGCTGCCGGTAGGACGCGATGGGAACTTGTATGATGGGGTTGCAGACGTTGCAGGAATAGTGGCAGGATGTATTCTTTTTTCGTTGTTTTCTAAGAAAAAACGAAAAAAAGTACACTCAAGAGAAAAAATTAACTAATTTAGCACTCTGCCCGACGAGGGTTGGGTTGTTGATGTAACTAATTATCAGTTAAACATATGGAAGCAAAAAAGTCCCCGAAAGCTGATCTTGAGAGAAAGAGGACGTTCTTTGTTCAGATCGGGCTCATCATTGCTCTTGCTGCCATTCTGGTTGCTTTTGAATGGAAAACATACGACAAAAAGCAGCTGGATCTTTCAGGCCGTGAAGCCGTTCAGGTGGAAGAGGATATGGTTGAGATAACCCAGCAAAACAAACCTCCGCCACCTCCTGCACCACCCCCCCCAACTACTACCCTGATCAACATCGTTCAGGATGACGTAGATGTTGACGATGATATAACAATTGATGCAGAAGCCAACCAGCTTACCGAAATTCCTACCTACGTTCCTCCGGCAGTATCGGAAGAAGAAGAGGTTGCTGAAGCGGAAATTTTTATGGTCGTTGAAGATTCACCATCTTTCCCCGGAGGCGATGAAGCCCGTATCAGGTTCCTGCAGGAAAATATCAAATACCCGCAGATGGCCCGTGAAAGTAGCATTCAGGGTACCGTTTACGTTACGTTCGTTGTAGAACGGGACGGATCCGTTACCGATGTTAGAGTACTCCGCGGTATTGGCGGCGGTTGCGATGAAGAAGCAATCCGCGTTATTAAAGCCATGCCCAGATGGGTGCCCGGTAAACAACGCGGTAAACCCGTACGCGTTCAGTTTAACATGCCCATCAAATTTACCCTCGCCGGTTAATCAGACACCAAAACATTTTAACGGCTGTTCTTCACGGACAGCCGTTTTTTTTCCTTCGCATTTTCCCGGAAGGGATAGTTGAAGCATATTCCTCATCTGTAAGTTACGGCATCAGTAAAAATTGCGTACAGATCCTTGCCAGCTAAAATAAACCCGATATAGCAAATATCCTTAGGGGAAACATACAGCAGATCGATACGCAAAGCCTTCATTTGGTATTACATTGTTTCAGATATTCTTACCGATGAAAACCAGGCTTTCTTTCGTTCTGACTTCTACCCACCACCATCCGCTGCAGTTAAACTATAATCAGCAGGGCTGCCGGGTCTGAGTCCTTCTCGAAACTATAATCCCCGAATCTCAACCTCAGCAAAACCATTCGTAAAACTCGTGAAACGTTTTTGATCAGCAGGTCATCGGTTCGTTCCCGCTTGTGCAACCGATATTGCAGGTGTAACATCATTACTGCACTTACATAAATGAAATATCCAAAGCATGGAAATTGCGGTAACCGTAAAAATTGCCGCGGGGCCGGAAGAAACCGGCCCCGCGACGGGAAAACAAATATAAAGGAAACTTAGGGGGGCAATTCAGGGCCCCGTTTGGCGGGGATTACTCTCCTCGCGGAGTAATGCCGTAAACCGGCAGTTCATTTAGCGATTCCGCATCGTTGCAGCTTGTGAAAAAACTTTCGTCGAAATCGCTGACTTTTAAAACATCACCGGCTTTAAACCGGTCGAGAGGTTGTTCGCCCTCTGCCTGGGGTGACTCAGGTACGCCGGAGATTTTAATTTCGGTACGACGGTTTGCCTGATGTGCTTCTTCGGAACAATTGATACCGTCGGCACACTCATTAACAAGTTTGGTCTCACCATATCCCTGTGCAGTAATGCGATTACGGCTGGTACCACGCTCAACAATGTACTTAACTGCAGACTCGGCCCGGCGTTGCGATAAGCGATCGTTGTAGCGGTGCGTACCGCGGGCATCGGTATGTGAGCCAAGTTCAACGGCAATATCTGGATTCTCGTTCAGGAAAGTAACAACACGATCCAGTTCGGCTGCAGCATCCGGACGGATGTTGTGTTTATCAAAGTCGTAATAAATATTGTGCAGCTTAAATATCTGGTCTACCTTAAGTTTAGCCAGCAACAGGTCGCGGTTGTTCAGTTCGGTGATGCCGGATTTGGGATCCAAGGTCACGTTCAGACAATCGGGATAAAAACCGGTTTCAATACCTTTTATAACAAAAACCGAACCTCTGGGGACAGTGAAGCTGTATTGACCAAGGTCATCTGTTTTCAGAACCAGGACATCGCCGGTTTGAGTGTTCAAAGCAAAAACCGTTGCATCGGGCATAATAGCAAGAGATTCCTTATCCCGGACAATTCCGGCTATCAGAACCGAATCGGGCAGGCGTTCGCTGATGGAAACCAGGTAAAGATCGTCTTCTCCCTTACCACCGGGGCGGTTGGAACTGAAGATACCCTGCCTGTGGTTATCGGCAATAGCAATTCCAAAATCATCGGCTGGTGAATTTACCGGCGCTTTCAGATTTTCAGGAGCAGTAAACTGCTCGCCCTGAATCTGTGCTCTGAAAATATCCAGACTACCGAGTCCTGCGTGACCGTCGGATGAGAAATAGAGTATGCTGTCTTTATGAACGTATGGGAACATCTCATTACCAAAAGTATTTATCACCGACCCCAGGTTCTCTGCCTGTCCCCAGGAATCGTCCTGTCGCTTAACGCGATAGATGTCGGTGCCACCTTGTCCGCCCGGCATATCTGAAACAAAATACAGTGTTTTGCCGTCGCTTGTCAAAGCGGGATGTCCAACTGAATAGGTTTCGCTGTTCAGATAAAAGGGCTCTGGATCGCTCCACTTATCGTCCTGCATGGTGCTCGAGAAAATCTGAAGTCTGTTGGTATGATAACGGGTTGAATCAAGCTCTCCGGATTTACGGATTACACGTGTAAAATACACGGTCTTGAAATCGCTGCTGAAGGTTGCAGGACCATCGTGCCATGTTTGGTTCAGTTTGGAAGAATAAACCGAAGCACTTCCGGGCACAAGGATACCTTCATCATTCTTTTTGGTTTTGGCAAAGAAAAGATCGAGATAATAGGCACCTGTCCATCCGTAGCGTTTTTCGCCTGAGCGGGCCATTCGGTCGGTGGTAAAGATGATTCCGTCGGCGGTATAGAGGGGCGAAAAATCGGAGAATGCAGAATTCACTTCTCCGGCGTTGGTTACAGCATAGTCGTATTCAGGTTCTGCCCAGGCTTTTACTTCCGAACTGAATTTTGCATACAGTGCGCCGCGCGAGTCGGTGGGATTCAGCTGCGAATAGCGTTCAAACTGCTCCCGGGCTTCGTCGTATTGCCCTAGACTTCTGAGGGACTGTCCGTAGTTAAGGTATACTTGTGCCTCGGGAGACGAGGATTCCACAACCTTGCCGTACCATTCGGCAGCTTTTTCGTAATTGCTGGTAAGCCGGTAACAATCGCCCAGGCGCGTCATAGCGTAAGTAAGGTGGCGGTTGTTTTTATTTGCCAGACGCTCATAGTGGGGTATCGCCCTGGCAAAATCGAACCGTTTGAACATCCTGTCGGCTTTTGCTTTTTGAGCCATGGCCTCTGAACCGGCCAGTGTTAGAATGGTTAGCAGCAGAACCAGATATCTTGTTTTCATGATCTTTATCTTTTTCGAAGGGGTTGACATTCATTTTAAGCGTTAAAAATACCTGGGGGTTAGAAGCCTGGGCTTAAATACGCTCAGATCGTAAGAGATCATAATTTCATGCGAGCCCTGTGAATGCGTCTTCATTTCGGTAAGGTATGAATCGTAAGAGTAGCCAAGCCTCCAGTTTTCAGTAAGGTTGAGCTCGACCATCAGTACGATTGCGTTCTTGCTTGTGATGGCATTCTTATTGGTCCTGTAGGATGCACCCAGCCAAAGGACATCGTTGAACAGGAAACTTGCATTCAAATCCACATTCAAAGGCGCATTGGCAGTGTATTTAAACATCATGCCCGGTCTGAAAACAACCCTGTCGGTAATCGGCAGTGCCAGTCCTGCTATGCCATAGAAATGGCGGGCGAGGGTAGCATAGGTTGTCAGGCCGTCTTCAAAATCAACCTTTCCGTACTGACTTTCGAAGAGCTGCTTTGACGACACTCCCAGGTAGTAATTACGGGTATAGTAATAGACCCCGAAATTTGCATCGGGCTGGATTTTATTTTTAGGCCGGCTCAGGGTAACGGGATCGTCCTGATCGCGCACCTGAACAGCATCCCAGTCAACATTCACCTGGTTGAAACCAGCTTGCAGACCCAGCGACAGAATACCATTGAACAAGCGTACCCTGTAGGCATAATTGCCCATGAAGCCTACATCCGTAAAAGGACCGGACTGATCGGCATAGACATACATTCCAAGAGCAACATTTTCATTGCGCAGCGGCGTATGGGCACTAAAAGTTAATGTTTGCGGTGCTCCGTCACCAAAACCCACCCACTGATAGCGATTCAGCAGGGTCATGGTTAACATATCACGACTTCCTGTATAACCCGGGTTGATTACCAACCGGTTAAACATAAACTGGCTGTAAAGTGCATCGCGCTGAGCCATAGCACCTATGGTTACCAGTAACAGTCCGATTATGAGTAAAGACTTTTTCATTTTACTTGGCTGTTATAAGATTATTCCTTTTTTTCCCTTTGTTTGTTTTCCTTATGAAAACCTGGCAGCAACCGGCCGGCATCGGATTCAAACCCCTTAAACCCTCCCTGCCGACCGGCGCTAACCCGGTATCTTATCTGCCGTGAATAATTACCCATCCGGTGTAAATTTCACTGACTGACCTTAGTTTTACGATGTAGTAGTAGGTTCCGTCGGGAAGATCCTTACCCTTGGCATTCGAGCCATCCCATACTACTGAGGTGTTGTTGTAATTTTCAAAGTACCTCACCTGATCGCCCCAGCGATTGAAGATTAATACCTCATTGTCGGCATATTCTTCTATTCCGTCGATGATCCACTTATCGTTGCGGCCATCACCGTTGGGGGTTATCGCATTGTAGATCACAATTTCGGCACGTTCATCATCCGGTACGATTACGATGACGGAGGTTGCAGTGTCGGATGTTGCAACACCATTCAGATCGTACAAAATGTAAGTGAATTCATCGGTTCCGGTATAATCCATATCCGGAGTGTAGGTTACTGTATAATCGCTGTGAAGCATCAGAGAACCATGCTGAGGCTGTACAAGTATTTCTATGCCGGCAGTGATGCCTTCGGGAACGATGTCGTTGGCCATGTTGATGATTACTCTGGGCGTATTCATCAGGGTAGTATCGAGATCATTCACTGCCACCAGGTAGATAGGATCAAAACCTTCAATGGTAATGGTAACCGTAGCTTCGTCACACAATCCGGTAACATCACATACACGGTAGATAAAGGTATCCGTTCCGTGGAATCCGGCTTCCGGCGTATAGAGAATGTTGCCATTCTGTGTATCTACCATGGTGAAGCCATGTCCGGGATTAGTAATTACAGTTACGGTTGAAGGATCGATGTTGTTGTCGCAATCGGTGTCGTTCTCAAGTACGGGAACAGAAACCGGTATGTTCATCTCGGTAGTTGCAAAGTCGTCGTTTGCCAAAGGACCGGCGATAACCGTTACCTTCATCTGACAGCTTGCCTGATTTCCGTGAATATCGGTTACCGTCCAGGTAATGCTGTGAACGCCAACCGGCAAAAGCAAACTTCCGGTAAATTCAGGATCGCTTACAATCTGCTCAATACCGCAGTTGTCGGATACAACGGGCTGAGGTATCTCAACCAGTGCATTGCAATCCTCACCGGCAACGGCCTGGATATCATCCGGACACTCAATTACCGGAGCTTCGGTGTCGGTAACCGTAACGCTCATTTCACAAGTAGAGGTTAATCCGTGAATATCCGTTACTGTCCAAACAACCGTGGTAACACCTGCCGGGTAAATTCCACTGGCGTCGTCCGTTCCGTTGAAAGAGTTTACGATGCTTTCAATACCGCAGTTATCGGACACAACAGGCTGAGAAACGGATACATAAGCTTCACAAACTCCGGGATCGGTATTCACTGCAATGTCTTCCGGACATTCAATTACCGGCATCTCGTTATCCGTAACCGTAACGGTCATGATGCACTCGGCACTGTTGCCATTTACATCCACAACGGTCCAGGTAATGGTAGTTGTTCCTTCCGGATAGATTCCGCTGGCATCGTTCGTTCCGTTAAAACTGTTAACCACACTGGCAATTCCGCAGTTATCGGAAACTACAGGCTGAGGTACGGTTACACTGGCTTCGCAAACTCCGGGATCGGTATTTACTGCAATGTCTTCCGGACACTCAATTGCGGGAAGCTCCTCGTCGCTGACCGTCACCGTCATGCTGCACTCAGCAGTAAAACCACTCAGGTCTGTAACTGTCCAGGTTACGATGGTGGTACCTGCAGGATAGTTTCCGCTGGCATCATCCGTTCCATTAAAGCTGTTAACCACGCTGACAATTCCGCAATTATCAGAAACCACAGGCTGAGGTACGCTTACATATGCTTCACATACACCAGGGTCGGCTGCTGTCGCTATGTCTTCGGGGCACTCAATTACAGGTGCTTCATTGTCTACAACGGTGACATTCATGAAGCAGGAGCTTGAATTGCCCGACATATCAACTACGGTCCACCATACTACGGTTGTGCCCACAGGGTAAACTGCTGAAGCATCGTCGGTATGTGTATAGGTGTTGGTAATGGTGCGAATTTCGCAGTTATCGCTTACAATAGGCTGAGGAACGGTAACATAAGCCTCACAAACACCGGGATCGGCATTAACCGTGATGTGCTGGGGACAAATGATGTGCGGATCCTCGTTATCGTTAACGATTATTGTTATCGAACAGGTTGAAACGTTACCGCATTCGTCGCTAGCAGTCCAGGTAACAGTAGTAACACCAAGCGGATACGATCCCGTGGCATTGGCTGTACCTGTAATATTATTAACCAGGGTTACTTCACCGCATGCGTCGCTTGCTGCAGGAACAGGTACCTCTATCCATGCACCGCACATACCCGGCTCAGTGTCCACCACAATATTCTGAGGACATATAATTTCAGGAGCCTCTGTGTCGACAATGGTAAAGGTTGCTGTAACAGTAGCCGAATTGCCGCAATTGTCGGTAGCTGTCCAGGTAACCGTTGCTGTTCCTGTTGCTCCACAAAGGTCACTCAGACCTGCAAAATTATTGGTAATTGTTACTTCGCCGCAGGCATCCTCAGCAACTGGGCTATTCAGCCAGTTCGTCAGCTCTCCGGGATTACCTGCACCATCACAGTTTACAGTAATATTCTCCGGAAGCGCGGTAAATATCGGTGCTTCGGTGTCTACCGTCCAGGTGTAGGTTATACTTACCTCTGCTGCCTCATTCTCACAGGCATCGGTATAATTTGCCGTCCAGGTCTGGCTGTAGGCACAT
>JALHHH010000052.1 GCA_022837485.1 Bacteroidales bacterium | reverse complement strand
GTCCCAGCGGATGGCAGGATCGCTGGTCTCAAAAACTACAACTCCCCAGCGGTTGAAAACCTTCAGGTCGATTCTTTCAACCGATGAATATCCCGGGTAGGGAACAAAGTAGTCGTTGAAACCGTCGCTGTTGGGTGTGAAAACATTCGGCAAACGGTATCGCGGGCAGTCGTCGATGCTTGTACAAACCTGATTGAAAGTTGTTGTGTCGATGTTGCCGTTCTGATCTTTGCCAACAATGAAAAAGCATCCTGCAATTCCGGATGCGGGCTTATAGGCATAGCTTGTTATGCCCGGAGGAAATGTGGCCAGCAGTATGTGCGGACTACCGGTCTGATACAGTAAATACTGGCTGAGATCGGGCGCACACCCCTGGCTTATATCTTCCCACCTGAAAACAAGCTCCAGTACGTCGCACTCCACTTCCACCAATAGGAGCGGAGGACATGGCGGCACATTATCAACCGGTGTTGCGCACAATTCCTGTGAAAAATTGAGAATGGGGTCGATGTATCCCGGGGTTCCGTAAGTACCTGAGGTTTGAAACCTGTAGCAATAGGTGTTGTTGTTTATAAGACCGGTGTCGGTATAAACCGGCTGATTTACGTGTGCAATGCTGTCGAATATTCCGGTAAGCTCATTTTTTCTGTAGATCGTATAGGCATTGTTCAGCCATGGAACCCTGGCATCGAGATTCAGCGTTAACCTTCGGTCGGAGGGAGTCGCTCGCAGAAACGGTGATGTGGCCTGGGGCGTAAATCCCATGGTGAAAACATTTCCGGGAGTGTTGTTGATGAACTCTATCGTATACGTCCATGCTGTATCCAGGGTGTTAAGCCCGGTGTCGGTAAATGTGGTGTCGTTCAGGTTGTCAAATTCTGCAGCCAGTTCTTTTACAGCACTTGAAAATCCGCGCGAACGGAAGAGTCTGTAGATATACGGGCCCGGCGTTTGCAAGGGGTCGAGTTCGGTAGGTTTTGACCATGCGACTTCAATAACTCCGCTGGCTGCTGAAGTGGTTGCAACACTGACATTTGTCAGTACGGGTAAATCTTTTTTAAGGCTTGCACACACCTCTTCCGAAGCAATGCTCTCCGTAAATTCATCGAACCAGGCAGTAAGTATGTAGCAGTAATTAACGCCCCGTACTAATCCTTCGCCGCGATTGTCGTCAACGAAGGAAGTGAAATCCCGGCCGTTGGTTTCTGCAATAAGGCGATAGCCGGTTTCGGGTGGAACACCGGTTTCACAAATTCCCGGAACAAAGCCGGAGGAACCTGTGCGCCGGTATATGCGGTATCCTTTTGCCTCGGTGCACCAATGTGGATCCCAGTTTAGGATGAGGCTGTTGCCGAGCGGAGTAACCTGAAGATTTTCAACAGGTGGAGCAATTACCCGGATACTGACGGTTTTAAGGTCGAAAAGCTTCACAGGAAAGCCGTTGTCGACGGCTTTAAAGTAAACCTGGTAGGGCTGGTTTCTTACGTGTGAACATACGGTGGGCCAGGTAAGGGTTCCCGAAACTCTTCCGGCTGAGTCGCCGGGATTGGAGAAAACAGCCGGGCTGAACGGCAGAAGTAACGGGCCGCCGTCTGCAGTAAGAGTGATGAGGTGATTGTCGGCATCGGTAGCCACGGCTGTCAGTCGCAGGGTGTCGCCGGCGATAACGCAGGTGTCGGTGGTTACGTTTAAAACCGGAGGATTGTTGCTGCAGGCGGTAATGTTAACCTGCATATCGCGGGTAACGTATCCGATTCTTACTCCATTACGCCACTCCTCTATGAGGAATGCATAATTATATTCACCCTGCCGGGTGGGGCTATCCCAGATGATGTCCCCCGTTACCGGATTTATGGTGAAGGATCCGGGATTTTGCGTATCTACCTCGTTGGGAAGCTTATACCCGGGAATATCAAGTCCTCCGGCTCCACGGCATGTTACCAGCCGGTACGACAGGCTGTCGCCATCGGGATCGTAAGCACCGGCGTTGTGCAGGTAAGGCAGGCCAACGCAACCGTTGTCGATAGGCGGCAACAGCAAGACGGGTGAATTGTTGCGACCCAGGAAGGGGTTAATAACCAGGAGTGTTTCAATGTATAACGGAACGTCAACGGAGTTGGGGATGTTCTGAATGCCGAGGTTGCGGTTGGGGTCTTCGAGCCATATACGGTATGTGGAAGCGGAAGCGTACGTATGCTGCCCGATGTAGATGTTTAAACGAATGTCGGCTGTAATGTTCTCTCCGGTGTGCGGGCAGTAGATGCCTGCCGGGGTTTGCCCGGGAGGGCCGTTGCTGCGGGTAAGTTCGCTGCTTTGACCGTCGCCCCAGTTGATGGTAAGGCTGCACCGGTCGGCGGCACTTGGTGCATAGGTATAGGTAGTAATGGTGACCTCATAGGTCAGACCGGAAATATGCCTGTAGGTAATCTCGCCCGAACGCTGATGGGTAGCCATAAGGCTTTGGCTACCAATGATAAGCAGGGCGCAAGATAATAATATTCTGGCAAACAGGCCTTTTAGGGTTCCGGTAGTCATCAGCTGAAAGTATTGCTGGCACGCGTTTGATCTTCCAAAAGTAACAATTTGACGGGATAATCTGTTTATTTGCCGCAAAAACAATACCGTAATCAAACCTGTTAGATGCTTACGTGAAGACGTTTTGTATCTTTTGCGTGTAAGCAGCGAAAAAGGCAGACAAGCAGGTTTTCGGAGGGTTGTTTTTTGTACAAGAGGCATTGCGGCTTTGGAATATCTGTTAAAAACGTTTGCTTCCGTTTGTGAAATCGAATTATATATGTAGGTTTGTATAACTGCAATACCGTTGCAACCGGAGGGGGCTCTATGTATGTAATAAATCCTGAAGAAGAACGCAGGGAGATCTTAAAGCGTTACCGCAATCTGCTCAGTGCTTGGGGCAAGGCCGGTGAACAGAAGAATAAGAGGATGGTTCGCAAGGCATTTAACCTTGCGGTTACAGCGCACAAGGATATGCGCAGAAAAAGCGGGGAGCCGTACATTTATCATCCTCTTGAGGTTGCCCGAATTGTGGCCGGGGATATTGGTCTGGGTGAAACTTCCATTATCTGTGCGCTCCTGCACGACGTGGTGGAAGATACCAATTATACGGTAGAAGACATTCGCAGGATGTTCGGAGATAAAATAGCTTCCATCATCGACGGACTCACAAAGATCAAGGAGATTTTCGATCATACAGGCACATCTGCGCAAGCGGAGAACTTCCGGAAGATCCTGCTCACGCTTTCCGATGACGTACGGGTAATACTGATCAAGCTTGCTGACCGGTTGCACAACATGCGTACGCTTGATTCGATGACTCCGGAGAAACAGCTGAAAATAGCATCTGAAACCATTTATCTTTTTGCCCCCCTGGCACATCGTTTGGGTCTGTATGCGATTAAGAGCGAACTGGAAGATCTGGCACTGAAATACACCGAGCCCGAAATTTATGCCAGTATCGCACGCAAGCTTGAAGTAACTGCCGTTTCCAGAACCCGGTTCATCAATAAATTTATCTATCCCATACGAAAAAGTCTGGCCTCACAGGGATTGGTATTTGAAATCATTGGAAGGGAAAAATCGATCTATTCCATCTGGCAGAAGATGAAGTCAAAACAAATTCCTTTTGAGGAAGTTTACGATCTTTTTGCCGTACGAATCATCCTTGATACTGAGTTGGAAAATGAGAAATACCAGTGCTGGCAGGCATATTCGATTGTTACGGACTATTACAGTCCCAAGCAGAACCGTCTTCGCGACTGGATTTCAAGTCCGAAAGCAAACGGGTATGAATCTTTGCATACAACCGTAATGAGTCATACCGGGCAATGGGTTGAGGTGCAGATTCGTACGCGGCGAATGAACGAAATTGCCGAAAAGGGCTATGCCGCACACTGGAAGTATAAGGAGAAGGTAAATAGTGAAAGTGGGATCGACCGTTGGCTGAATAAGATAAAGGAACTTCTGCAAACCCCCGATCCGAATGCGCTTACATTTCTGGATGAGTTTAAACTGAACCTTTTTGCCGATGAAATTATCGTATTTACGCCCAAAGGAGAGGTAAAAACCCTGCCTGCCCGTTCCACCGCATTAGATTTTGCCTATAATATTCATTCCGAGATCGGAAATCAGTGTATTGGAGCAAAGGTCAACCACCGGCTTGTAGCTCTCAATCATCCGCTCAACAACGGCGACCAGGTTGAGATCATCACCTCCAAGAAACAGCATCCGAGGGAGGAATGGATCGATTTCGTGGCAACGGCCAGGGCTCGTTCATACATAAAAGATGCATTAAAGGAACATAAAAAGTTGTTTGCTGAAGAGGGCAGGCGGATGCTGGAGGAGTTTTTCAGGGAACTGGGGGTCGAACCTTCGAAAAGTCATATCCTGCGGTTTCAGGAATGCAGCAAGATTGGCTCCACCATTGATCTTTACTATAAAATCGCTCAGGGAGAGCTGGGTCTCAAAGATCTGAAAGAATGCCTTCAGCAGCACGATAAGGGCAAGTGGCTGAATATTATAACTCGTCCGTTTTCACGCAGTAAGCCGCATGTTCCTCAGAAACTATCGGAAGATGTGCGGGAGAAAATGCGGCAAAAGCAGGAGCCCCTCATCGAAGACGAAGTGGAATACCGAATATCCGACTGCTGTAACCCTATACCAGGCGACGATATTATTGGTTTTAAAGCCAACGAGGGACAGATATGGATTCACCGCACCAATTGTCAGGAGGCCATACAGCTGATGACGAAATACGGAAACCGGATTATCCGCACCAACTGGACCAGCCGGGAAGCAAATACATATCTGGCAGGAGTCAGGCTTGGCGGATTCGATAACCGGGGGCTTATAAACGAAATCACTAAAGTGATTACCGAGAAAATGAACCTTAACATCCGTTCATTTCACATCGATTCTACCGGAGAAATCTACGAGGCCAGTATTATGGTTCTTGTTAGCGGGGTAGATGTATTGCATCAGCTTATGGCTGAGCTTAAAAAGGTTAAAGGCATTGAAAACGTTTCCCGAATTAATGCATCCACTCAGTCATCCAAATAGTATTGTTGTTCTATAACTGGCGACGGGTGCGATGCCGGTTCATTCCCGCTCTATTATTTTTATTTATACCAAATAATAATAAGAATAAATTCACTACCTTTATCCGGAAATTTGAAGGTACATACAGTGTGATTGCCAAAAAGGATTATTTTTATGTATTCGGCTGGCAAACAATAACATACAGTGATTATGAGAGACAATGACCGACTTGATTTTGAAACGGTAAAGAAGATTTTTACCGATTATCTCGAAAACAACGGCCACCGGAAAACGCCAGAGCGGTTCACCATTCTGAAGGAGATTTATTCCACAGAAGGGCATTTCGATATAGAGACTCTTTACATTCAGATGAAGAATAATAAGTATCGTGTGAGCCGGGCAACGTTGTACAATACCATTGAATTACTGCAAAACTGTCACCTTGTTACCAAGCATCAGTTTGGAAATAATTGCTCACAGTTTGAGCGTTCGTTCAAGTTCAAGCAGCACGATCATTTTATTAATCTGGAGGACGGAAGCGTGCTTGAGTTTTGCGACCCGCGCCTTCAGGAGATTCAGGCCTCGGTTGAAAAATTGCTTGGTGTTACCATCAGCAGTCATTCCCTTACCTTTTTCGGATACAGGAAACCTGTTGCCGGAAAAGACAGCCAGAACGCAGTTAAAGACGAGCAGAAAGCTGCAAGTAATTGAACCGGTTTAAACTTATCCGGGGAAGTGACTCCGGATTTATTATTTTTGCCTGACCGGAGTGCCTGGTTAAACCGGGATAGATGCTTCGGATTAGTATAAGCAGGAACTTAGAGGGAACAGGAAGTTGGTTATTCAGAAAATTCCGGACAGGTTCTCTTTTGAAAATATTCTTAAGTAGTTCGGGGTGAAGTCTGTAAATAGCCTTCACCTTTGGTTTGTAATAAAGAAAATCAAGTGAAATGAAAGTTGATGTGTTGCTTGGCCTTCAATGGGGAGATGAGGGTAAGGGTAAAATTACCGATGTGCTCACTCCCGGTTATGATGTTATCGCCCGTTTCCAGGGTGGCCCGAATGCCGGTCACACGCTTGAATTTGACGGAATCAAACACATCCTCCACACCATACCCAGCGGCATTTTTCATCCCGACAAGGTTAATATCATTGGGAATGGGGTTATTGTGGATCCTTACATTCTTGCCAGGGAGTTGAAAAGACTTCGGGAGCGAGGAGCAAATCCTGAGCGAAATCTGATGATTTCCAAAAGAGCTCATCTGATTCTTCCCACTCACCGCTTGATTGATGCCGTTGAAGAAGCATCCAAAGGAAAGGCAAAAATAGGATCGACACTTAAGGGGATTGGGCCCGCATATACCGATAAAACACGCCGGCAGGGACTCAGGATTGGAGATATCCTTGCAGGAACTTTTCGTGAAAAATATGAAAACCTGAAAACACTTCACCTTCGGATGATTGAATCCTTTAATCCGGATCCGGAGATTCTGCGTATCGAAGGGATTTCTTATGAAGAATACGAGAAGTTCTGGTTCGATAGCATTGAATATATTGCCGATATTCCGCTTATCGACAGTGAAGTGTATATTAATCGGTGTCTGAAGGAAGGTAAGAAGGTGCTCGCTGAAGGAGCCCAGGGCGCTATGCTCGATATTGATTTCGGGACGTATCCTTTCGTTACTTCTTCCAATACCATCAGTGCAGGGGTTTGTTCCGGACTCGGCATCTCGCCCCGTAATGTTGGCAGGGTATTTGGCGTATTCAAGGCATATTGTACCCGGGTTGGCAGCGGTCCTTTTCCTTCCGAGCTCTTTGATGAAACGGGTGAAATGCTTCGAAAAAACGGTAATGAATTCGGATCCACCACAGGCCGTCCGAGGCGCTGTGGCTGGCTTGACCTTCCGGCCCTGCGCTATACGGTAATGCTTAACGGGGTTACCGATCTGGTTATGATGAAGTCAGACGTCCTTGATACGTTTGATACCGTTGAGGTTTGCACAGGGTATCGGATCGGGGAGCAGATTCTTGATTTTCCGGGCTATGAAACCATGAACCATTCCATCGTTCCGGTGTTAAAATCAATCCCGGGATGGAATATGCCTATAAGTAATATCAAAACCTGGGAGGCTTTGCCTGAAGCATTCAGAAAGTACACTGAAGCCATTGGTGATGCATTGGAATTGCCAGTCTCGGTTATCTCAACCGGGCCTAACCGTGATCAAACCATAATCCGGAATTTTTCGGGTCAGCGTAACGACTAGTTTTGAAAGAAGTAAACGAACTAATACTTAAGGACTTCAGGCTGGAAATCCGGCAGCGATATGCCATAAACGGCATATTACTCTACGTTTTTTCAACCATCTTTGTTGTTCAGCTTTGCTTTGGCCGTATCATTGACGAGAAAACCTGGATCGCTCTTTTTTGGATTATCCTTCTTTTTGCCGCCTTTAATGCAGTTTCGAAGAGTTTCAATCAGGAAAGCTCTTCGCGGCGACTTTATTATTTTACGCTGGCATCACCCTTGTCGGTGATAATTTCAAAAATGGTCTACAATACCCTTCTGATGCTGATTCTTGGTATACTTAGCCTGGGATTATTCTCTGTTTTTATGGGAATGCCGCCTTTGTACCCATGGCTTTTTATTCCAGCCTTTTTACTGGGATCGGCGGGGCTGGCATCGGCTCTGACCATGGTTTCGGCTATAGCATCGCGGTCGGGGAATAATGCTGCACTTATGGCAATTCTTGGTTTTCCCATAGTTCTGCCGTTGCTTCTTTTGTTGGTCAAAGCATCGCAAACGTCACTGAAGGAGGTTGTGGAAGCCGGCGTTATTTTACGTTTGCTGTCGGCCATTGGTTTGATTGATCTCGTAATTGTAGTCTTAGCTGTAATATTATTCCCCTATCTGTGGAGGGATTAACCTGAAAATCGTGAAACGATGATAAAAACAATGTGGTGGAAGTTCCTGGGTGTTTTCCTTGTGCTGTATTCCATAATTGCCGGACTGCTGATTGATGTTCCGGCCTTACCGGTTATCCATCAGACCATCCGGAATCTGTTTTACCATGTTCCCATGTGGTTCAGCATGTTTTTTATGCTGGGAACTTCTCTGGTCTTCAGTGTCCGGTATTTATCGGGTTTCAGGATGAAAGACGACCTGATTGCCTCAGGTGCTGCCAATACGGGACTTTTTATGGGCAGTTTGGGTTTGTTAACCGGAATGATCTGGGCCCGTTTTACCTGGGGCGATTTCTGGACCAACGATCCACAGCTGAATGGCGCAGCCGTAAGTATGATGGCATATCTTGCCTATGTGGTGCTAAGGGGATCCATCGACGAGTCGGCCATGCGTGCGCGAATTTCAGCTGTGTATAACATTTTTGCCTTTATGCTTCTGGTGATATTCCTTGGAGTGCTGCCCCGCCTGGCCGACAGCAGTCTGCATCCCGGAAAGGGAGGCAATACTTCAACCATGGAAGGACTTGATCCTCTGATGCGCATGGTATTTTACCCTGCAGCCATCGGATGGATCCTTATTGCCTTCTGGCTGCTTCAGCTTCATAACCGCCGAAGGGCTTTAGTTCAGGGTGTTAAACTTAATAATCAGTAAATAACGATGGAAAGCGATAAATTCTTCGTGGTGGCTATTGTAATGGCCATAATTTTTACCGGACTTGCTGTCTACCTATTTTTACTTGACCGCAAGCTGAGCCGCATAGAGAAAAAGCAGAGCGAAATGATGGAGGAGCTTAAACGTAAAGAGCAGGAATAATTCAGGTATTTGTTTACCGGAACAGATTTCCTGTATCTTTGTATCTGCATATAAAGAACTGAGCTATGAAGAAGATACACATTCTGGCCCTTATTGTTGTGGTTGCCGCTATAGGTGTTGTGATGAGCCTTTCGATGAACTCATCCACCTATGCCGGATTTGAAGAGGCTTCCGAACACCCCGGACGCGAGTATCATGTGATCGGAACACTGAGCCCGGACAGGCCTGTTGAATACGATGCGATGAAAGATGCCAACAGCTTTTCATTTTACATGCTCGACAACGAAGGCGTTGAGATGCTTGTGCGTTACAGCGATACAAAGCCTCAGGATTTTGAGAAACTGGATCAGCTGGTTGTGATCGGAAAAATGAAAGACGGTCATTTTTCGGCACATAAGATGAATCTTAAATGCCCGTCGAAATACAACAGCGACCAGGTTCCGGAAGGGTTTGAGGAGACGAAATTCGTTATTGGTAACGAATAATCCTGCAACCTCTCTGATTTTTAACCTGAGTTTCTGGTTTAAGACCCTTTGCATCCGATAATCTTTATCGCGGATTGGCATAATTTTTTTTTCTGTTGCCGTCAGCAGTAGGAACAGAAACAATACCTGCCCTTACTTTGCATTGAATATTCCTGCAGGTGAAATCACCGCTGTATTTCGTTTGATTTTAATCCGGAAATCAGAAAATGGCCTGAGGAACCTGCAACTTCTCAGGGCATTATTAAGCTTGTATTTACACTAACCCGGGGACCGCCGGTTATGTTAAAGAGTTATATTTATTTGATAAAACCATTAAATAACAAAATTTCAGCGCTTTTCATTCAGCGCATACTTAAAGTTCTATCTTTGCCGAATATTGCCGGATCCAACGTTTAACACTATAAAATCTAATGTCATGAATGAAAGACTGTCATCTGAACAATTGATGCAACTGGAAGACAAGTACGGTGCGCACAATTATCATCCGCTGCCTGTGGTTTTGGCGAAAGGTGAGGGTGCCCTTGTATGGGACGTAGAAGGAAATGAGTATTTCGATTTTCTGTCGGCTTATTCGGCTGTCAACCAAGGTCATTGTCATCCCAGAATTATTAAGGCCATGGTGGATCAGGCTTCAAAAATGACCCTGACTTCAAGGGCATTTTTCAACGATTCACTGGGTGTTTATGAAAAATACGTTACCGAATATTTTGGTTACGAGAAAGTATTGCCCATGAATACCGGTGCCGAAGCAGATGAGACTGCGCTTAAACTTTGCCGTAAATGGGCCTACCTGAAAAAAGGTGTTCCCGAGAATCAGGCTAAAATTATTGTATGTGAAGGCAATTTCCATGGAAGAACCATTACGGTAGTCTCCATGTCGAGCGATCCCGATTCCTATGGTGGATTTGGCCCTTTCACTCCCGGATTCGTTAAAATACCATACAACGATCTGACTGCGCTGTCGAAGGCTCTCGAGGATCCCAACGTTGCAGGTTTTCTGGTTGAGCCCATCCAGGGTGAGGCCGGAGTTTTTGTTCCCGATGAGGGTTATCTTTCAAAGGCTGCAGCAATGTGTAAAGAGAAAAATGTTCTCTTTATTGCCGACGAAGTACAGACCGGTATTGCTCGTACGGGTAAACTTCTTGCCTGCGACCATGAGAACGTACGTCCCGATATTCTTATTCTTGGAAAAGCGATTTCCGGTGGTGTTTATCCCGTATCGGCGGTTCTGGCAGATGACCATATCATGCTCTGCATCAAACCCGGAGAACACGGCTCAACCTTCGGAGGAAATCCGGTGGCTGCCCGCGTTGCAATGGAAGCGCTCGAGGTTGTAAAGGATGAAAAGCTTGCCGAACGTGCCGAGTACCTCGGAAAGATCTTCCGTGAAGAGATGGCTTCGGTGAAATCGGATATGATTGCACTGGTGCGCGGAAAGGGACTTCTGAATGCAGTGGTTATTCGTCCCAAGAATGGAAAAGAAGCCTGGGATGTTTGCGTTAAGATGAAGGAAAACGGCGTTCTTGCCAAGCCTACTCACGGCGATATCATCCGCTTTGCGCCTCCGCTTGTGATCACCGAGGGACAACTGCGTGAGGCAATCGGCCGCATTAAAAAATCAATACTGGCTTTCGAATAATATTCGCAGTTCGAATTTAATATCAAAAAAAGGGCTTCCGGATATGGAGCCCTTTTTTGGTTTAATAATCTGAATACGGAAAACTGCTTTTTTAAGAGCGGTTTACATGTTCATACTACCTTCAATTTCCATTTTCCTCTGCGAAATACTGTCATCCCCAGCAGAGTCAATGTGCTTTCCGCAATTACGATTGCGTAAAAAACACCTTCCGACTGCAAACCCATTCTCAATGCCAGGAACCAGGCCAGCGGAATCTCAATCAGCCAAAAACAGATGAAATTGAGCAGGGTAGGGGTATAGGTGTCGCCGGCTCCATTTAGCGATTGCGTCATTACCATACCCATTGCATAGAAAAGGAAGCCGGCACTGACGATTTTCAGGCAGCTAACCGCCAGTTCGATCACTTCGGGCTCGGAAATAAACAGCCGGACAAAGCTTCCCGGGAAGGATACAAAGATCAGCGAGACAAGTCCGAGCAATCCCATGTTTGCAAAGCCTGTTATCCATGCTGCACGTGCGGCCCGGCCGGGTTTACCTGCTCCCAGATTCTGACCAACCAGGGTTGATGCCGCATTGCTAAGTCCCCATGAAGGCAGAAGGGCAAATACCACTATCCTGATGGCAATGGTGTACCCGGCAACGGCAACACTTCCGAAAACGGAGACGATACGAACCATTATAATCCAGCTGGCGGTGGCAATTATATTTTGCAGTATTCCTCCCACCGAAAGTCTGGTAAGTGTCAGCAATAACTCTACTTTTGGTGCAAAATGAGCGAATCGGAGCCGGATTCTTTTGCTTCCGCGGAATAAAACATAGAATTGGTAAAGTACTGCAACCCCTCTGCCGAGATTGGTAGCGATGGCCGCACCTTCTATGCCCAGGGCGGGAATGAGGCCAAACCCAAAGATAAGCAAGGGGTCGAGAAGTATGTTAATTCCGTTTGCCACCAAAAGTACGCGCATGGAAAGGGCTGCATCTCCGGCACTCCTGAACGCGGCATTAATCACAAAAAGCAGCATGATGACAATATTGCCGCCGAACATAATTGCGGTATAGCCGTAATTTGCGATTGCCAGCTCGTGTGAAGCGCCCATCAGTCGCAGAAGGTCGTATGCATATACTACTCCCGGAATGCCCAGTAATATGGCTATGGCGGAAGCAGCGAGAATAGCCTGGGCTGCAGCATGGGATGCAGCTTCCGGGTTCTTTTCGCCGATACGGCGTGAGACCATTGCGGTAGTGCCGGCGCTGAATCCAACAGCGAGGGCATACACGAGAGTAATGATTGACTCGGTGAGTCCGACGGCAGCAACTGCGTTTGCACCTAATTGCGAAACAAAGTAGATGTCGGCGATGGCAAAAACGGATTCCATCACCATCTCGAGAACCATAGGAACTGCCAGTAAAAAAATGGCTTCACCAAGGCGCATGCTGGTGTAGTCGTGCTCGCTCCCGGCCAGTGAATCGCGGATAAGATACCGGTAGAGCGATATTTTCCTTCGGATATTGGTAACCGCATACCGTTCCTTGCGCATCTTAATTTGTATTTTTCGATTCATTCGTTGGATATTTTCTGAGAATAAAAAAGCCCGGACTGAATAGGCCGGGCTTGATATATGTGAAACGTACTGTTTACACAGATGGTAAAACTACCCGGATATAGCGGCTGTAGGCCACGGCAAATGTGGCAAACAACGGATTGGTGAATCGGATAATTTTCATGAAATTAGCCTTAAGTGGACTGCAAATATACGTTAAAATTAGTTATGTTGGCATAAACAGTAAAAAAAATATCCAGGGGTTCGCGTATTGATTTATGCAAAATGCCTTTGTCGGTGTCCTGGTGCTATACCTGTATAGACGGAAGCAGAATATCAAAAAAAAATACCCCGGCCTGGACTTAAGCCTGGCCGGGGTATTTTAAGAGAAATCAAAAACTCTTCTTTTTGTTGATATTCAGAAGTTCAACAAAAGGATTTTATCTTAGAGTTTTGTGAAAGTAAAGGGGAAAGGACCTCCGAAGGAGCCCTGATCAACTGTGATGCTGAAACCCATTTCATAGGTTCCGTCGCAGGTGTTGAGCAAGCCGCTTCCTTCGTAAGAAAGGTTGGTGTAGCTCCATGCAACGGATGCAAGAGCCTGCTTTTCAACGGTGACTGTGAAGTCTAACGGATTAACAACCATTTTGAGGGGGCCTTTATCCTCTGTTAAACCATCCAGAACAGCAAGTCCGGAAACATAAATGATGTAGTCATCAGTCGGATCTACAGTAAGGGTAACGGTTCCGTCAACGGCCCAGTCGGCACTTACAGCGCGGTAGTTTCCGGTGATATTTTCAGGGTTATAGGCACAAACTACAGCTGCATTGAAAGATGCACTGGATCTGTAAGTCTTTTCACCCTGAACGGTCAGAAGTTCAAAATTGAACGCACCGCCGGCAGCGACTTGATCAAGTGGAATTCCGAGAGCTGCAGCTGCTTCATACATGTAAACCTTCACATTCTGCGGGAAGGTTGTGTAGCTCTTTAATTCCACGCGTTGCAGATTGCCGTTGTAGGATACAATCAGTTTAACCTCATTAACGGCGGCACGATCGGCCTCGTTAATATTCAGGTCGAACTGGATGAATGTATTCTCCGGATCGTTAACATCAAACACTGCAGGGTTCAGGTTTGTAAAGGATGGGACAACGCCTTCGCCTCTCAGACCTGCGGGATCTTCTACTTCTGTTTCGCAGGAAGTAAAGGCGAAAACCATAGCTACCAGAAATGTCAATATTTTGCTTGTTTTCATATTCTAGTTTTTTTAAGTGTTAAACTATTAGCGTGAGCCACCTGCCCACCATACATTTTCAGAGTATACGTAGGTTCCGTCGCCGTATGCTGAACGAACGTTTTCATTCGTTGTAACATCGCTGGCACCGTAGGTGAATCGTACAGGGAACTGGGTATTGTTCAACGGATTTTCAAGAGTAATCACATTGTTTCCCATTGCCTTTAGTCGCCGGTAATCGTTATAAGCTTCGATGGCTTCTTCTTCAAAGAAAGCAATATACTTCTGGTTCATAACTTCTTTCAGAGGATCTGCATTAAACTTGGCAAGTACCTCATCGTTGAAATAGGTTTCAGCATCTTCTGCAGTCAAACCGATGTTTACTTTCTGGAAAGCAGCTGAAATACCATTTTTCAGGGCAGTTTCGGCTGCTGGGAGGTCATTGAGTCTTACATAAGCTTCAGCTTTCAGGAATTCAATTTCGTGGTAGCTGAGCAGGAAAGTAGGAGCAGTTGCGGTTGAGAGTGCTGAAATTGCATAGCGGCCCTGAACCTGAACGGGATTGCCGTTGGGAGCGAATTCCAGTTCTGAACCTGCGGGATGAACCTTCCAGAAGATGTCTGCTCTCGGGTCATTTCTATCGTTTAGTTTGTTGGCTAAACTCTGGCTGGCACCGAAGTAGTCGCGGTCAGTGAAGAAACGATAGAACGGGCTGTAGGTAGTAGAAGCGTTGTATTTGTATTTACACTCTTCTGCAGCGCTTGTAAACGACTGGTTAGCATAAGTGATAACATCGGCATAGGCCGGTGACTTGTGCGAAAGTCGCATGGTATAACGAGCTTTCAGACCATAAGCAAATTTAAGCCAGCGATCTTTGTTACCGTTATAAATAAAGTCCTGAGCGCCCAGTGAAGGGAAAACGGATGTTTTACCAAGGTTTTCGATAGCATCGTCTACATTCTGAAGAATCTGAGTATAGAGAGCATCCTGTTTGTCAAGTTTCGGGGTAAAGATAACGCCGGGCTGAAGGGCTTCAGTCCAGGGAACATCGCCCATTAAGTCGGTTAAAATAGCCAGGGTGTATGCATTCAGAGCCTGAGCGATACCGAGCGTATGGTAGTTACCCTCTTCCGATCCGCCTTCTGAACATTTTTTGATGATCAGTTTCAGATCGGCGAGATTTCTGTACATTGAGTTCCAGGAATTATTGTAGGTGGTTGCACTTGTAGGCTCCCCCGACCTGATTTCTGCGTTGTAACTCTGATTCCAGACTCCAACGTTGTGCTCGATGTATACCGATGAATAAAAAGCCAGGTCGCTTCCGGTGATGGTGAAAGCCGTTCTCGTAAGAACATCGGAGATGATCAGGTTTGATGCAACATCGGTAGGGTCATTCACATTTTTGTTTATATCATCCATAACATCTTCTGAACAAGAAAATGTTGTAAGGATCAGGAGTCCGAGGATAAGGACATTTTTTATCTTTCTCATGTTTTTCCTTTTTTAAGATTAGAAAGTTACATCAATCGTAAAGCCATAGCTGGTAGTCTGCGGCATAGAGAACCGTTCGAACGATCCGCCCATGTTGGTGTTACCCTGTGATGTTTCGGGGTCGAGGTTGCGCAGAGCGCTCCATACCAGAATATTCCTTGCATAGAGGGAAATTCCTGCAGTGGCTGTTTTGTAGATGTTCTTCGGAAGTTTATACCTCAGGGCAACTTCACGTAATTTTACAAATGAATTATCGTGAATGTAATACTCATCTACATTAGATAAAACGTTGGCGTACAGCTGTTCAACTGCTCTGGGGTCGTTTATTCCTCCCCTTACAATGTCGTTGGGGGTACCATCGGGTTTTACTCCTGGATAGATGAAAGTTGATTCCCTGTCTTCCGTTACGGCTGACATACCATAGAGATCGAGAAGTCCGTTAGAACCGGAATACATCTGACCGCCCTGTTTCCATTCGAATACCGCACTCAGTGAAACCGACTTGTAGTTGAACGATGTGGTACCATTCAGGATAAAGTCGGGAGAAACTTCTCCGATTACATCAGGCTCTCCGATCACGGGGAAACCGTGATTCCAAGCTCCGGGATTGTCGTTGACAAGGATGTTGCCATTGTCGTCGCGGGCGAAAGAAACACCGTAAATAACCGGGTAGGTGTTGCCAATACCGGCACGTACCTGAGGAGTAACAAATCCACCAAGGAAGATACTTTCTACGCCGGGAGCAAGCTCGTTAACCATATTAGTAAGCTTGGTGTAGTTAACATTGATATTCCAGCTGAAATCCTTGGTCTGAATAGGAGTTACATAAAGCATGACTTCGTGTGCATCGGTGGTAACCGAGCCGCCGTTCATTACAAGAGTTCCTGCTCCGGTTGAACCTGCGAGGGGAACCGGGAAAATCTGGTTGGTAATATTCTGTTTCGAGAAGGTATAATCGATACCAAACCTGTTGTTAAAGAATTTCAGGTCGATACCAAATTCGGTTGATTTGGTGTTCTGAGGTTCAAGGTTCGGGTCGTAGAGGTCATAGCTTGGGATATAGGCGCTGATTCCTCCGATGGGGTACTGAATCGGATTGCCAACCCAGAAGCCGCCGGCGTATGTGGGAGATACAAAGAAGTTTTCATAGAAAGTACCTGCCTGACCTACTTCTGCATAAGAAACCCTGACTTTGGCGAAAGAAAGCCAGTCAATTTCCTGCAGGGCACTAAGTTCAGATGCAACGAACGATGCGCCAACGGAGGGGTAGAAGAACGTTCTGTTGTCTCTTGGCATTGTAGAAACAACGTCGTTTCTGCCGGTGGCATTCAGGAAGATTGTTGACCTCCATGAGAGAGATGCACTTCCAAAGGTACCAACGGTTCTGTTGGCCCACTGCGATTCATTGGCAGTTACAACACTTGCATTTCCGATGTGGTTCCATCCGGGGAAGTTGAAATTCTGTCCGGATTCGGTATAACCCTTTGTGTTTTCGTGGTTGATTTCATTACCAATCATAAGGTCAAACACGAAATCTTCGGAAATCTTCCAGTCGAACGTACCGGTAAGAAGTGAGTTGAAAATGGAGTTTGTTGATCCGTAATTATCGATAACACCTCTGGAGTTTCCACGGCTGCCGTATCCGAAGATATCCTGCAGATGGGTTGTATAGGTATCGGCACCAGCCTGATAACGGATGTTTAGCGATTTGCTTTCGTCGATCTGGGTTTTGTAATTGATGAATGCATTGCCGAAGAAGCGGTTGGTGTTTTCGTTAAAGGTGTTGTTATGAGGCACCCAGTACGGGTTGTCGAAGCTTCCGCCGCGATAGTAAATCTGACGGGTGGGCTCTCCCGGCCTGTGGTAAGGAGTTCCGGCAAGATTGTAACTAGAAGGAGCTGCAAGAACTCCGGTCAGAGATCCGTCGTTCGCTCCCGATAATTTGTCGATATTGACGGTTGAATAATTTGCGGCAAATCCGACGGTAAAGTTCTTGTTAAGGTTTCTCTCTGCATTTGCCCTTACGTTGTAACGGGTCATGCCGGTATTTAAGGCAATACCGGTTTGATCGGTGTTGCTGAAACCGAGTGAGAAATTGCCTTCATTTGAAGCCTGTGACACGTTGATATTATTGGTCATGGTATACCCTGTCTGGAAGTAATCGTCCCAGTTGTTGTAAACGGCGGGGAGGACCCACGGATCGAGACCGGCAAGTTCGCGCTGAGGTACCCTGAACATTCCGGGGTGACCAAAATTGTTACCGCCATGATTCGGGTCGTCGGGAAGGTCAACAATTTTCGGACCCCACGACATGGATGAACTTGTAGCGTAGTTCCCTCCAGTACCTTGTGCATAGGTGGTCTGGTAGTCGGGTGTTCTGGAAACCTGGTCGAAGCTGCTGGTATGGCTGAAAGAAACAACCGGTCTTCCAACCTTATTATTTTTACCACTTTTGGTAGTAATGATAATAACACCGTTGGATGCGCGAATACCGTACAAGGCACCTGCAGCCTGTCCTTTCAGAACTTCAATGCTTTCAATGTCGGCGGGGTTGATGTCGATGGCGCGGTTGGAAATGTCGGAACCTGTAACACTGTTTCCTGTTGAGAATGCAGGTGTTGAGGCGATCGGCATTCCGTCGACTACGTACAGAGGGGTGTTATTTCCTGTGAAAGAACGTGCACCCCTGATCTGGAACTGAGAAGAGGCTCCGGGCATACCGCTGGAGGGTTTGATCTCGACACCGGCAACTTTTCCCTGGAGGGCTCCAAGCAAGCTGTTGTTGCCTGTGCGGGAAAGTTCTTCCGTGCCAACGTCCTGAACAGCATATCCGAGTGATTTCCTTTCGCGGCTGATACCGAGTGCCGTTACTACAACACCCTCGATATCCATAATATCCGGATCCAGGACTACATTGATAACTGTCTGATTGGAAATGGTAACTTCTTTGGTTTTCATTCCTACGAATGAAAACTGCAGAATGCGTCCATTTGCTGGTACATTAATTGAGTATTGACCATTCATGTCGGTGGTGAGACCAACAGTGGTTCCTTTAACAAGTACTGTAGCTCCGGGGATGCCTTTACCATCCTCTGAGCTGGTAACCGTACCTGTAATGGTGGTTTGTGCCAGAACTACCTGCACTCCGGCAAAAACCAAAAGTGCAAGCATCAATGCAAATTTTCTCATAGTGTGTGATTTAAGTGAGTAAATTGTAAAACAATTGGTCTTTGGTTACATTTTGATTGGTGGTTGGTTAATTCAGCATTTCTCCTTCATGACCTCCTTTTCTGGTTTGTTCCTTTGCTAATGAAGCGCAATTTATAATAAAATGCGTTACTATCAAGAACAAAGTTAACAAAAAAAAAACTGAGATGGTCTAATCCCTTTGGACAATATTTTAAACAAATATAATTGTTATTGTTGACATGAGGGGGGTCTGGGGGGAGACTCATAACTTCCCTG
>JALHHH010000121.1 GCA_022837485.1 Bacteroidales bacterium | reverse complement strand
TTTGCTTCTTGAGGATAGGTCAGGCTCCAGTTTTTTGCTCCTGACCAACCACCAACCACGAACCACCCACAACGGCTCTTGGCATACCACTATGGTTCTTACGCAACCATATTATCTAGTCAATTGTAGTACTGCTTATGAGGTTTCCATACCACTATGGTTCTTACGCAACGAGGCTCCTGTATTAATAGACTCCTCGGACCCCGAGTTTCCATACCACTATGGTTCTTACGCAACCGACGTGGGAATAAATGGGAAATACCCCGCTCCTGAGTTTCCATACCACTATGGTTCTTACGCAACAAATTCCCACCATTCTAGGGTTACGTAAATTGTCGGGTTTCCATACCACTATGGTTCTTACGCAACGAAAGGACTCGATCCTACTACATGGGCCAATCTTGGTTTCCATACCACTATGGTTCTTACGCAACGTATCTCTGTGATCTGGATATTGTCAAAGAGATCTTCGTTTCCATACCACTATGGTTCTTACGCAACCAAGTAACGCTCCTATGCAATCTGCCGTAAGCCAAAGCCGTTTCCATACCACTATGGTTCTTACGCAACTGGGATTCAGGAGAGTGGTCAACCGCTAAGATGTTCATACGTTTCCATACCACTATGGTTCTTACGCAACCCCAGAAATGGGGGCTTTTCTTTTTGCCTTCTATGTGTGTTTCCATACCACTATGGTTCTTACGCAACGGTGGTTTGCCCGCCGGGACCTATAGAGGAGGGATAGCAGTTTCCATACCACTATGGTTCTTACGCAACAAATATTGGAAGAAAGGTTCATTGAAGCAACAGATAAGTTTCCATACCACTATGGTTCTTACGCAACACGTTCGTTCAAGCAATACAGAAAGCCTTGAATATTCGTTTCCATACCACTATGGTTCTTACGCAACACAGCAAAGAGAAGCGGAGGAAGCAGTATGACTTACAGTTTCCATACCACTATGGTTCTCACGCAACAAAACGACAAGAACGGAGACTTTATCCCGCTTGTACGTTTCCATACCACTATGGTTCTTACGCAACTCAAACCTTGCGGTTGAAACCACTCAGATGTATTTGAGTTTCCATACCACTATGGTTCTTACGCAACCACCCATACAGCAGACCAGGAGGCACCATTACTTCTCAGTTTCCATACCACTATGGTTCTTACGCAACTTAGGTACTATAGTAAGGGAAGCATCTTCAATCAAGAAGTTTCCATACCACTATGGTTCTTACGCAACGTGAAATAAGTGTTAAGGCAAAGGCAGCAACAAAAATAGTTTCCATACCACTATGGTTCTTACGCAACCTGGTCCTGGAAACGGGGAAAAGGAGGGGGTATGATGAGTTTCCATACCACTATGGTTCTTACGCAACTAGCATACAGAACAACATTACAGATGTGGTGCAGACGTTTCCATACCACTATGGTTCTTACGCAACCAAATATCCTCGCTTTCTGACTCTGTTACTGCGGTTGAGTTTCCATACCACTATGGTTCTTACGCAACTAAGAAAAAGCATCATCGATCGGTACACCAACATGTACGTTTCCATACCACTATGGTTCTTACGCAACCGCTTTTATTACAAAGATATTATACAGGTTTTGGGGAGGCAGAATCAACCAATCGGGAAGATCTCGCAAGCGCCATCGAATTTACATTTCGGCGATTCGCTTGGATTTGATTCTAGATGGACGCAGTGTTATGTGGAGGGAGAAGGCACCGGTATCTTCTAAGGAAGACCAATTGCAGAAAATACCGGCGAAAAACTCTCCAGCAGAAGCTTACAGAAGAAAGCTGCTCACGATTTCGCTTTCAATCAAATGACCTATCTGCAGTCGTGTCTGTGTAAACTGTACAGGAATGATTATAAATAGGTCTAGAAGTGTTATTAGGAAATGAGTCTAGAAGAAAATGGCATACGATCGATCCGACGAGAATTGGTAACGAAATTATTAACTCGGGAAAGGCTTATGGGAAGGATAATACAACTCTGTTCGGAAAAGCCGATGATGATAATCCGCAATATGGCGTTTACATGAAATGATCGCATGTAATCTAGTGCGACAATAAGCTGAATTAACCAATCTTGAAATGCCTCAGTGGAATTGGGTTTTAGAAGCATAGTGATTTCGACGGCAAGTAGTTCCGAATGGGTATTGACCGAGAATGATTATTGCGGGAATTTTACTTCTGGAGTCAAGAAAATTCGAACTTGATGAAAGGATTTGAGAGAATTGTTCTGAATGGGTGTTCTGCCTTCTACCACCACATGTGAAGCGCTTTGTAGTCTTCCTCTGAAAGAATAGACCGGATCAGTTTGTAGCATTCGGTTAGAAGAAGCGTGTTGTACGAGACTTTCCTTTTTAGTGTTGGATGAAAGACCGTCTCTTCCATGAATTTCTCGAAGTGCTCTACGTACTTCTTCATTCCTTCATTGGTAAGAAGGGTTGAATTCATTTCCTTATCGAAGTCGTCTTCTGTAATGATGGCTTTGTTCAGTAGAGTCATGATCAGTCTGTCTACGATTACAGGTTTGAAAACCTCGCTTATGTCGAGGCAGAGCGAGAATCTCATTTCGCAGGGTTCGTGGAGAAAGCTCACTGTGGGATCGAGTTGGGTCTGATAGATCTTACTGAGTGTCCTGGTGTAGAGTAGTGAGTTCCCGAAGGAGATCATGCAGTTGAGTATACCCAAGGGAGGCTGTCTGATTCTTGTTACGAATTCCTGACCGGTAAGCCCCGCAAGAATCGGATAGTAGTATTGTCTGAAAGCGCCCTCGACAGCCATTACTGAGTTTACCCCAGTTGTGTTTTGAAGTCTTTCTCTAGTGTTCTTCAGCCCCTCTATCTTGTCTTTGTATCCGGGAATCTTGCTGGAGGATCTCTGGAGAACTCTAAGCATGTTGTGCATCGCTCCGTCGATGAATTCTCTAGATAGTTTCAGCCTTTTAATAGGGTCGAGAAAGGTTTTGATCTGTTCTACTAGGAGTTTCCCCGATACTTTCTGCTTCCTCGGAACGAAACTCCCGCTGTACCAACCATTATGGGAGAAGACATGAAGCGCTACTTCCTTTTTTGAAAGGAAGGAGAGAAGATGGGTGTTAAGATCGATTTCTCCAAAGGTCGAAATCGATTCGATCTTTTCTATTGGAATGAACTTTCTTCTGCCCTCACGTTCAAGCAGAAGAGTGTTGTCCTTTCTGCTCAGCTGTCCGCTGGCAAAGAGATAGAAGTTCTTCTTCATGATCAAACCTCCTAGGAAAAGCAGAGATCGAAGTA
>JALHHH010000051.1 GCA_022837485.1 Bacteroidales bacterium | reverse complement strand
TTTTTTCAAAAAACTTCCCAACTCCTCCTTATGCCTTCTTAAATCAACGTTTGTCGTAATTGGGATTGCAAAAGTACAGCCTTTTTTTATTCTGGCAAGAGGTAAGCCAAACTTTTTTTTGGTCATCTCTCTAACTCGTTCATCATTAACATCTTCCAAACTAAAAAAAATTAAACTTTTTTCACATCCCTTTTCAACTTCCGTAAACACTCCTTCCAGAAAAATAATCAATGGCTTGTTATTCAGTTATATATAAATTTCTGCTTTTCCCGCTGCTTTTAATCCATTTTCGTAATTTTATGCCAAAAATTTAACCCTATGAAACGTAATTGCCCTGCCCTGTTTCTTCTTTTACTTCTGATTATTCTCTCTCCTTCCCTCTCTTCAGCCCAATCTTCATCCGAAAATTCACCAAAATTTTCCGATCGTCTGTTCTTTGGAGGCGGACTCGGACTCCAATTCGGCACCCTTACCCTGATCGACCTGTCGCCCGTAGTGGGATACCGCTTTACCGATAAACTGGAAGGCGGACTGGGTTTCACCTATAAATATTACCGGTATAAGGATTATTACATCGATTACTATACCGGGCAACGCTACGACCTTAAAAGCAATATCACCGGCGCATCGGTCTTCGGCCGTTACCATTTCCTGGAAAATGTTTTTGCACATATAGAATACGAACGCCTGCGCTACGCCTATACCACCTATTATAATGCAGGCAGCGGAATGTGGTCGGAAGGACAGGTTGCAAACATCGACAGCTTTTTCGTGGGAGGCGGTTACCGGCAGCGCATTTCGGGCGGTTCCTACTTCTATGTGATGGGACTCTGGAACCTCACCGAAGATGCCATGTCGCCTTACTCAAACCCCGTTATCCGGATGGGTGTTATAATCGGGAGATAATTGCAGCCGGCTGCCCCGTCCACTCGTTAGTTCTGCCTTTCAAATGAAAAAGCAACGGCCGGCACATCAGCCGCAAGCCTGTAAAGGATTTCGTACTTCCCTTCGCCTTTCTTTTTCATTCCAACCTTCTTTCCACTCCCTGTAATCCGGGCAACCGGCCGGTAACCATCCGGAAGCATCACCTCCAGAGTTTTCAGTTCTTCCCCTTCCGGATTCAGACAGATCACATACAGTTCGTTTTCACCTTTTGTATATAAGCAGTTGCCCCATTCGTAAGGAGCAACGGGTCTCGTGTTATAAATGGCTTTCCCGTTCCGATCCATCCACTTCCCTATTTCTTCCAGCCGGTGATATGCTTCCGGAGCCCACTCGCCGTCAGGACCGGGACCTATATTAAGCAGGAAATTACCGCCTCGGGAGACGATCCGGCACAGCAAATGGATTAATTGAGCCGGTGTTTTGTAGGTATCGCCCGGCACATAACTCCACGAATTACCCATAGTCATGCAGGTTTCCCATGGAAACTCCAGCGGCTCACCTGGTACCTGCTGCTCCGGAGTCAGATAGTTCTGCTCCGGACCTTCCACGGCACGGTCAACCACCAGTATTCCAGGCTGTAAACTCCGTGCCATCGCAGCAATACCGGGCATATCGATGTCCTGGTTTACAATCCGCCTGCCACCGGAAAATACTGTATCGCTGCATTTCTTAACCCATCCGCCATCAAGCCATAGTATATCTACCTTTCCGTAACCGGTCAGCAGCTCACGGATCTGCCCCTTAGTAAACTCCATGTAGCGCTCCCATTTTTCCGGATATCGCGATCTGTCGTAGTTCACATTCCGGTCGGTGGGCGGGAAATAGGGATCCCAGTAGTCGGGACAGTGCCAGTCGGGCTTCGAAAAATAGGCTCCTATGCCAAAGCCCCTTTCCCGGAAGGCGTTAAAAACCTCCAGCGTAATATTTGCCTTAGGGTTATCGGAAAATGGAACTCCCTCCGCCGTTATCCGGTAATCGGTCAGTCTGGTGTCAAACATGCAGAACCCGTCGTGGTGCTTGGTTGTAAACACCATGTATTTCATCCCCGCGCGGGCAGCGGCATCCGCCCACTTATCCGGATCAAACCGAACGGGATTGAACGTTGCAGGCAGTTGTTCGTATGCTTTCCGGTACTCAAAGTAATCGTGCGAGTATGGCCCGCGACGGGCACACCAATCCTCATCCTCCGGGCAAATGCTCCAGCTTTCCACAACGCCCCACTGGCTGTAAGGGCCCCAGTGCATGAGCAGGCCGAATTTCAAATCCTGCCACCAAGCCAGCTTTTCCTTTACCAGAGGATCCTCCGGCCAGATGTATAACCGGTCTTCGTGATGCTGCGCCTGTATAATACCGGAAAACATTGTGAAGAGGACCGAAATCAGAATTAGCCTGACCCTTGACTGCATATGCTACACCCTTTCTTTTGAAACTGGTTGATTGAAAACTGCTTTTATCTGCGTCGCTTTGTAAAACAAAAGCCGCAAAGATGCCAGACTTTTCATCGGTAAATCATCCGAACCAGCGGGCGATTCCAATAATCCATGCGCAGGCTTATCGTTGCGGCTTATGGCGACGGTCTGGATTCTGCCGTCAGCTGTTGGTATTATTAAGCGATAGTTTCTTCCGGGATATCCTTCAGAATTTCAAGAGTCAGATCCCAGAACTTCTGTGCTGTCGGTATCAGCAGGCGCTCATCGGGTGAATGAGCTCCCTTGATGGTTGGTCCGTAAGAGATCATATCCATACCCGGGTATTTTTCACCTATAAGTCCGCATTCGAGTCCGGCGTGGATAGCCAGAACTCTGGGTTCATTCCCGAACAGGCGCACGTATGCTTCTTGGCTGATTTCAAGTACCTCCGAGTGTGGATTGGGTGTCCAGCCCGGATAACCGTCGCTGTGTACCGACTTGCCTCCGGCGAGGTTAAACACGGCAACCACCATATTTGCCACGTTATCTTTTGCCGATTCAACCGAACTGCGCTGACTGGTGGTAATTTCAATTTTATTGTCGAGCGTTTTCACCGAAGCCAGGTTGGTGGAAGTCTCCACAAAATCCGGAATATCGGCCGACATCGCGATAACACCGTGGGGACAGGCGTACAGGGCATTCAGCAGGCGTTCCTGGGTGGATACATCGAACAGATAGTCGGGCAGATCGGTTTTTTTGAACTGTACATTCAAACCGGGTTCGGTAACTTTAAATTCGTTGCGTGCTATCAGATTGTAACTCGTGGCGAACGCTTCAAATTCGGAGGTGAAGCGTTTTGGTACGGTGACCATGGCTTTGGCTTCCCGGGCGATGGCGTTGCGTAGATTTCCTCCGTCGAAAAGCGACAGGCGCATTTCGAAGCGGTGTGTAGCTTCCCATAACAGCCGGTTCAGAATTTTATTGGCATTCCCGAGTCCTTTATTGATATCGTCGCCGGAATGACCGCCTTTCAGTCCGCTGACCATAACAACGTACCCATCCTGGTTGGCGCCGACGGGGACTTTGGAATAATTCATGGTGATGAGGGTATCTTTCCCTCCTGCACATCCGATGAAGATTTCTCCTTCATCTTCAGAATCCAGATTTAACAGGATACTGCCCTTCAGAAGATCGGGCTTAAGTCCGAATGCACCCGTTAATCCGGTCTCCTCATCCACGGTAAACAGGCATTCTATAGGTCCATGCGAGATATCGGAAGCTTCGAGCAGGGCGAGCTGCGCGGCAATGCCGATTCCGTCGTCGGCCCCAAGGGTGGTGCCTTTGGCTTTAACCCATTCGCCGTCGATATATGGCAGAATGGGATCGGTATCAAAATCATGGAGCGTATCCGAGTTCTTTTCACATACCATATCGATATGGCTTTGCAGAACCACCGTCTTACGGTTTTCCATGCCCTTCGTTGCCGGTTTGCGGATCAGGATGTTTCCGGTTTCATCCACAATGGTTTCGAGCCCTTGTTTTTCACCAAATGCAACAAGGTAAGCTGCAATTTTCTCTTCTTTTTTTGATGGACGGGGAATCGTGCAGATTTCTCCGAAATAGTGCCATAACCGTGCAGGTTGCAGGTCGTTCAATTCTTTGCTCATATTCTGGATATATTTGGAATGCGGTTACTAATTTTAAAATGCAATTCATCAGACCATCAAATTCAGCACCGGCAAGGATTTACTGCCCGACCATCTTTAATTGCGAAATGGTGTGTGCCGGAACGGATGATCCAAAGACCGTATTACCGGCCACCAGAACATCGGCCCCGGCGGCAAGCAGTTTACCGGCATTGTTCAGGTCAACACCACCGTCAACCTCAATAAGTGCCGAGGATCCGGCAGAAACAACCAGCTTTTTCAGTTTTTCAATTTTTCCGTAAGCTCCTTCAATGAATTTCTGCCCGCCGAATCCCGGATTTACCGACATCAGCAATACAAGGTCAACATCGGTAATAATATCTTCAAGGACATGCACCGGTGTATGCGGATTCAGCACCACCCCCGCTTTCATGCCCAGCTCCCTGATCTGATGCACAGCCCTGTGTAGATGCGTGACTGCTTCGTAATGTATGCTCAGGCAGTAAGTCCCTAAATCACGGAACGTTTCAAAATAACGCTCGGGCTGAACAATCATCAGGTGCACATCCAGCGGCTTTTTTGCGACTTTTCCAATGGCTTTAATCACCGGCATTCCGAATGAGATGTTGGGCACGAACACCCCATCCATCACATCCACATGAAACCAGTCGGCTTCGCTGCGGTTGACCATTTCTATATCATCACCCAGGCGGGTGAAATCGGCTGAAAGTAACGAGGGGGCTATCAGATGCGGCATTCCGGATAGTATTTTACAACATCAATACGCAAATGTACATAATAATAGGATAAATCGGGTCAGCCTTATGCTGTTCATTTGACCGGCAGGATCGTTCCTGTACAGGGCATTGCGGGAAAATTTTCAGAAGAGGGTATTTGCGGACATCTGACAGGCGGTAATTACACGCTTATGGGAGGAGAGGAAGGAAAAGCTGGAAGGCAAAAAAAATGCGGGCAAAAATGCCCGCTTTTTTTTTATCCAAGATAAGTTTTCAGGATTTTGCTCCTGGAGGTGTGTTTCAGCCTCCGGATGGCTTTTTCCTTGATCTGCCTTACGCGCTCGCGGGTAAGGTCGAAGCGTTCACCGATTTCTTCGAGGGTAAGCGGGTGTTCGCCTCCGAGGCCGAAGTAGAGCCGGATGACGTCGGCTTCACGAGTAGTCAGCGTTGAAACGGCACGTTCAATTTCCTTACGAAGCGATTCGTAGAGTAGTTCTGTTTCGGGTGTGGGGCCGTCTTCGCTGCGCAGAACGTCGTACATATTATTGTCTTCGTCCTGCACCAGGGGAGCATCCATCGACACATGACGGCCGGAGTTGCGCATGGATTCTTTTACCTCATTTTCGCTGATTTCGAGAAGTCCTGCGATTTCATCGTAATTGGGTTCGCGTTCAAATTCCTGTTCCAACCGGGCATAAGCCTTATTGATTTTGTTGATGGAACCGATCTTATTGAGCGGAAGCCGCACGATTCGCGACTGTTCGGCAAGAGCCTGAAGGATTGACTGACGGATCCACCATACGGCGTACGATATAAACTTGAATCCTCTGGTTTCATCGAAGCGCTGGGCGGCTTTTATCAATCCGAGATTTCCTTCATTAATCAGGTCGGGCAGGCTAAGACCCTGGTTCTGATATTGTTTCGACACCGATACAACAAATCGGAGGTTAGCTTTTGTAAGCTTTTCGAGTGCGGCACGGTCTCCCTGCTTGATCCGCTGGGCCAACGACACTTCCTCATCGGCTGTAATCAGCTCAACTTTACCAATTTCCTGAAGATACTTATCCAGTGAAGCAGTTTCACGATTAGTAACCTGCTTAGTAATTTTTAGTTGCCTCATATTCTCCCTTTAAATTGGAACTCTATTTACGTAAATGCGGGGGGAATGTTACGTTTTTTCGAAAACTATTCCGGTTTTGGCAGTAAAACCTTACGCGAAAGTTTCAGCTTTCCGGTTTTGCTATCGATTTCGATCAGCTTAACTTCGAGTTCATCGCCAACCTTCAGCACATTCTCAACTTTATCTACGCGCTTGTGGTCAATTTCAGAGATATGAAGCAGTCCGTCCTTCCCGGGAAGCACTTCCACGAAAGCTCCGAAGGTGGTAATATTCTTCACAACTCCCTTGTAAATGGTTCCGATTTCGGGGATGGCAACGATGCGTTTGATTTTCTCCCTCACGGCATCGATGGATTCTTTATTATTGGAAACGATGTCGATGATTCCAAATTCACCTACTTCTTCAATAACGATGGTTGAACCGGTTTCACGCTGCATTTCCTGGATAACCTTGCCGCCGGGGCCTATTACTGCTCCGATAAATTCTTTGGGAATGGTCATCTTGACAATGCGGGGAACAAACGGTTTGTATTCTTCGCGCGGTGTAGAGATGGCTTTCATCATTTCACCGAGGATGTGCAGTCTTCCGGCCTTGGCCTGTTCGAGTGCCTGTGCAAGCACTTCGTAGGGCAGTCCGTCCACTTTTATGTCCATCTGGCAGGCGGTGATTCCGTCAGCGGTGCCGGTTACCTTAAAGTCCATATCTCCCAGGTGATCCTCATCGCCGAGGATGTCGCTCAGTACGGCAAAACGCTGGGTTTTGGTATCGGAGATCAGTCCCATGGCGATTCCCGAGACGGGTTTGCGGATTTTTACACCGGCATCCATCAGAGCCATGGTTCCTGCGCAAACGGTAGCCATGGAAGAGGATCCGTTGGATTCGAGGATATCACTCACCACGCGAATGGTATACGGATTTTCCTCTCCGTTCGGTATCATTGGCTTAAGTGCTCTCATGGCCAGATTTCCGTGACCTACTTCGCGGCGGCTGGTTCCCATAATTCTCTTAACTTCTCCGGTTGAGAATGGCGGGAAGTTATAATGCAGGATAAAGTTGATTTTTTCTTCGATCACTGCACCGTCGATTACCTGCTCATCGAGTTTGGTTCCGAGGGTAACGGTTGTAAGCGACTGGGTTTCGCCGCGGGTAAAGATTGCAGATCCGTGCACGGCAGGCAGATAATCCACCTCGCACCAGATGGGGCGGATCTGATCGAGCTTGCGTCCGTCGAGGCGCTGTCGTTTATCAAGTATAACGTTGCGTACGGCTTCTTTTTCCACATCGTGGTAGTAGCGCGAAATCATAAATTCCTTTTCGGCGGCTTCTTCCGGGTCGAGTGTGGCAATAAACTCCTGTTTTATTGCGGCAAAGGCATCCGAGCGTTCGTGTTTTGCAGTAGCGTTGCTTGCAATTTCAACGATGCGGCTGTAAGCAAACTCATGGAGTTTAACTTTCAGTTCGGGGTCGTTGGTTTCGTGGCAGTATTCGCGTTTCGGATTTGCTTTTGCAACCATGGCTGCAAGCTCCAGCTGTGCACGGCACTGTATTTTAATGTGATCGTGTGCAAACTTGATTGCTTCAATCATATCGTTTTCCGAAACTTCCTTCATTTCACCCTCCACCATCATGATGTTGTCGAGCGAAGCCGCAACGATGATATCGATGTCGGCCATGGGAATGTCTTTGGTTGGGGGGTTAACGATGAATTTACCATCGATACGGGCTACTCTCACTTCCGAGATGGGACCGTTGAAGGGGATATCGGAGACGGCAAGCGCTGCGGAAGCAGCGAGACCTGCAAGCGCATCCGGAAGAATATTCTCGTCGGATGAAATCAGAGTAATGATAACCTGGGTTTCTGCGTGAAAATCGTCGGGAAATAAAGGCCTGAGTGCGCGGTCAACAAGACGGGCAATCAATACTTCATAATCGGACGGACGGGCTTCGCGCTTAAAGAAACCACCGGGGAAACGCCCGGCAGCTGCATATTTTTCGCGGTATTCTACCTGTAAAGGCATAAAGTCGACATTTTCGCCGGCCTCTTTTTTGGCTACAACTGTGGCCAGCAACATGGTATCGCCCATTTTTACAACTACGGATCCATCTGCTTGTTTGGCCAGCTTGCCGGTCTCAATGGTGATGGTCCTTCCATCGCCAATGTCGAAAGTTTTTACTATTCCTTGCATATAAGTTATTGTGAAATTGATGTTTGTGCAGTTCAGGCGTTCAGGCCTGACAGGTCACAAAATTAGTGTTAATATCCACAGGTATGAGGCAATAAATCAAATATTTGCAATCCGAATCATACAAAAAGAGGCAATACGGTGATTGCCTCTTGTTAAAATATGGTGCAAACAGGATTTTACTTCCTGAGGTTCAGTTTCTTAACGATATCGCGGTAACGCTCAATATCCTTTTCCTTCAGATAGTCAAGCAAACGCCTGCGCTTACCAACCAGCCGTACCAGTGAACGCTGTGTACCCTTGTCGTTCTTGTAAACCTTGAGGTGCTCAGTAAGATGCTGGATACGAAGGGTAAAAAGCGCGATCTGCCCTTCGGCGGATCCGGTATCGTTTGCAGTTTTACCGTGCTGGGTGAAAATGTCCTTCTTTATTTCTGAAGTTAAATACATGATACTACGATTTATTTCTTTGAAACGGGCTGCAAAAATAGAACTTTAATTTCATCTGTGCAACACAAGCTGGTTTTTTTTTCCCAATTTCCCGCTTTTCGTCCCGGAAAGTTCAGGGATATTTTGTTAATTTATTTACAAACAGGACATTACAATCTTCAGTGCCTCCATCGTCCTGCCATTTGCCGTGTTCGCAGGCCGGTTTTTCAGCACTAAGGGTTATCCGGCAGGAGTGTCCCGCTGAGCTGCATAAGATTAATCTCAAGCAGTCGAACATCGTACAAACTGCTGATCAGCCTTTCATGGGCTGCCAGGAGGTTCTTCTGTGCCTCACGGTATTCAATACCCGACAACTCTCCGAGTCTGAACCGCTCACCCGCAATTTCGAAGTTAATGATCGCAGTTTCCAGATTCTGCCGTTCAAAACCAACCATCTGCAACTTACTGCTGTAGGCGGTGTACGACGACAACAGTCCGGCCCTCAGCTGTTCAAGATAAGCCTGCCTGCGAAGTCCGGCCGAAGTAACGCCAATTTTTGCATTCTGCTCCTCACGGTTGAGGTTAAATCCATCGAAAAGATTAACGCTGGCCGTTACTCCATAAGAAATACCTGAAGTACGGCTGCTCTTCATAAATCCCGACTCGCTGCTCTGGTCGTTGAAGCTGTATCCCATGTTTAGTCCAAGCACCGGAGCTCTGCGACCCTTGATGATGCCGAGGGTTTTTACGGCCATTTCCATATCCAGGTCGCTGAGAAGCAGAGCGGGATTCGACGATTCCATACGTTGTTTCAGAAACTCGTAATTCATCACCGGCAGGATGCTGAAGGTATCCTCAACCGCAAATTCTATCGCAGCATCCCTGGCCATTAAAAGGTTAAGTGCAATACTCGCTTCGGCCACCATTTCCTGGAGATTGAGGAGCTGTGAACGGTCGGTATTAAGATCCACTTCGGCCTGCAACAGGTCGAGGCGCGAACCCGAACCAAGCATCAGCATATCTTCAGCAATATTCACCCGCTCCTCGCCCAGCGAAACAGCCTTTTCAAAAACAGCCTTGCGCTGCTCAAGCTGAACGATGTTGTAGTAGGAAACCAGCACATCGCCTATGGTATTCTCCACCTCCATGCGCGTGCGCACCTCCCCCGCTTCCAGTTGTTTACGAAGAAGCGTATAATTGTTGAACATGCGCATACCGTCGAACAGCGTCCAGTTGACCGATGCGCTCGCTGAAAGAGAATTCGAGCGTGCGTTGTCGCGTTCGTTCACCTGCCCCGTCAGGTATTCCTGCCGGGCATTGGTGATGCTGTTGCTCTGTCCTGCAGACAAATCCATACCGGGCAGAAAGCCGGCATTTCCCGGGGAAACGTTGTTGCGAAGAACCTCTTCATCCAGCTTCGACAAGCGGATGGAATAGTTATTTTCCAGAGCAACATTTACGGCATCGCCGGCTGAAAGAAACTGCGTCACCGTTTGGGATTCCACCGGTAACATCATTGTGCAAAGAGCAAGCAGCGAAAGAATTTTATAAAAGCTCATCATTGTATTCCATTTTCTGTCCTTTGTCTTCAATACCATCGCTCATCGCCTCAAGGTTTGAAACCGTTCTCCGCTTTCCCGAGATGTATTCATACATCGCCGGTACTACATACAGGGTAAGCAGCGTGGATAGCGTGAGTCCGCCGATGATGGCTGTTCCCATACTTACCCTGCTTTCGGAACCGGCTCCCAGTGCCAGAGCGATGGGCATAGCTCCGAGAATGGTTGACAGACTGGTCATCAGGATGGGTCTGAACCTGCTGATTGCGGCTTCGGTGATCGCCTCCAGTCTTTCCATTCCTGCAGCCTTGCGCTGGTTGGCAAATTCCACGATCAGGATTCCATTCTTGGTTACCAGACCTATTAGCATAATAATACCGATCTGGCTGAAGATATTCAGCGTTTTCCCAAAATACCAGAGTGTGATTACCGCACCTGCCAAAGCCAAAGGCACCGTAAACATAATAATGAAGGGGTCGCGGAAACTTTCAAACTGAGCAGAAAGCACAAGGTAAATAAGCACCAGGGCGAGTATGAATGCGAAAGCAAGACTCGAACTGCTCTCGGCAAAGTCTTTCGATGCTCCTGCAAGGGAGGTTGAATAGGTGTCGTCGAGCATCTTATCCGCTATCCGGTCCATTTCGGCAATGCCGTCTCCAATGGTATTTCCTTCCGACGGATTGGCGGAAACGGTAGCCGAGACAAAACGGTTGTATCTAAACAGTTGGGGAGGGTTCATATCTTCCGTCAGGCTGACAAAGTTATCGAGCTGCAGCATCTGGCCATCCGCGTTGCGCACCGACAGGGTTCGCAGATCGAGGGGCTGACTGCGGAACGGACGTTCAAGCATTCCGATTACCTGATACTGCCTGCCGTCCATAATAAAATAACCGAACCTCTGTCCGCTGAGCGCCATCTGCATCGTTTGTGAAATGTCGAGTACCGACACTCCTGCCAGCCGAGATTTTTCACGGTTTATGCTTACCCTTACCTCGGGCTTGTTGAAACGAAGATTAAGATCGGCAAAATCAAATTTGTCTGAATTCTGAACTTCCGACATAAAGTCGGGCAGTATCTTCTTCAGCTTTTCCAGGTTGGGAGCCTGTATCACATACTGAACGGGCAATCCTCCACCCCTGCCGGCTCCTATCGACTGATCCTGTGCCACATAAGACCGGGCTCCGGTAAATTTCCGGGCTTCACGGCCAAGCGCACCGGCTATCTCCTGCTGACTACGGCTGCGTAAATCCGGATCCACGAGTCGGACGCGCACGAAGCCCGAATTGGTCCCTCCGGTCCATCCGGGCGCGGTATTGCTAATCACGGCTCTTGCTTCCGGAACTTTTTCCTGAACCATGCGGGTAACTTCCTGCATGTATTCATCCATGTATTCAAATGTTATTCCTTCCGGTGCCGTGGCAACCAGCCGCAATCCCGAACGATCCTCAACGGGAGCCAGCTCCGACTGCAGCGTGGAACCCAGAACAACAATCAGAACCAGCGCCAGTCCGCTGATTACCCATGCCAGCCACTTATGCTGCAAAAACCATTGCAGCGAATTGCCGTACATATTGTTAAGGCTGACAAAAAACGGCTCTGTAAAGTTGTAGACGGCATTGTGTTTCTCCCTCCGCTTCAGAATTCGTGTTGAAAGCATGGGAGTTAGCGTAAGAGCAACAAACGAAGAGATGATAACCGAACCGGCAAGTACAATTCCGAATTCCCTGAAAAGTCTTCCGGTTATCCCTTCCAGAAAAATTACGGGAAGAAATACCGACGCCAGAGTGATGGTAGTAGCAATTACGGCAAAAAAGATTTCCGCCGAACCCATAACGCCTGCCTGAAGCGGGGCAATCCCTTTTTCAATTTTGGTATAAATATTTTCAAGCACCACAATGGCATCGTCCACCACCAGTCCGATGGCCAGCACAATCCCCAGCAGGGTAAGCACATTTATGGTAAATCCTGCGATGTACATTATAAAAAACGAACCGATTAGCGAAATCGGGATGACAATAACCGGTATAATAGTGGTACGCCAGTCGCGGAGGAAGAGGAAGATCACCACTACTACCAGGATGAAGGCAATAATGATAGATTGTTTTACCTCGTTTATGGATTCGCGTATAAATTCGGTGGTATCGAATCCGATACCGGTCTGTATGTCATCGGGAAGGTCCTTTTTTATTTGTTCCAGCCGTTTATAGAATTCATCTGCGATCTCAATGTGATTTGATCCCGGTTGCGGAATAATCACATTCCCAATCATGGGAACACCGTCGCGACGCAGGATAGAACGGTCGTTTTCAGGCCACAATTCGGCATAGCCAATGTCGCTGAAGCGGATGATCCGGCCGGATTCCTGTTTGATAATCATAGCATTGAACTCAGCCGGTGTTTCAAGCCTTCCCATCGTACGGACGGTAAGTTCAACCGATTTGCCTTCGATTCTGCCGGAAGGAAGCTCCACATTTTCGCGCTGAAGGGCATTACGAACATCCACGGGAGTGATTCCGAAGGCAGTCATCTTACCCGGATCCATCCATAACCGCATGGAATAGCGTCTTGAGCCCCATATCTGTATCTGACTGACTCCGGGAATTGTCTGAAGCCGTTCCTTAAACGTACGCTCGGCTATTTCGTTGAGCTCGAGCAGGGTTCGCTGTTCGCTGTTGATATTGACAAATAAGATGGGACTTGCATCCGCATCCGCCTTTGTAACAATGGGCGGATCAGCATCGGGCGGAAGACTGCGCATTGCAGCCGAAACTTTATCGCGAACGTCGTTGGCTGCCGTTTCAAGATCCACATCCAGATCGAACTCCACGCGTATCACGCTGCGGCCATCGCGGCTCGAGGATGTAAGCGTACTGATGCCGGCTATCCCGTTGACCGATTCCTCGAGTGGCTCGGTAATCTGCGATTCAATGACTTCGGCACTGGCACCAACGTACGATGTACTTATGCTTACGATCGGAGGATCCACATTCGGAAATTCACGAACGCCCAGCGAGACCAGCCCGATAAGTCCAAAAAGCACGATCACGATAGACATTACTGTAGCCAGTACCGGGCGGTATATACTTAGCGATGAAAGGCTCATTGGCTTATCGTATCGAGTTTTACAATCCGAAGCGGCATTCCGTTGCGCGCCTGAAGTATGCCGGTGGTAATCACCGTATCTCCGGCTTTAAGTCCATCCGTTACCTGTACCGCATCCTGCGTCCGGATGCCGACGTTGATGCTCCGGGATTCGGCCTTACCGTTTCTATAGACAAACACCCTGAACCCACCGAGTTCCGGAATAATGGCCTGTGCAGGAACGGTGATGGCTTCTGCCAGGTGGTTCAGCTTAAACTCCACCCTGGCATAGGTTCCGGGATTAATTTCATTGTTCCGGTTTGGATACATTGCTCTGACGCTGAGAGAACGGGTAACCGGATCTATCCTGGGCTCGGTGGCATAAACCGCAGCTTCCAGCGGTTTATCGATGCTTTCAACAAAGAAATTTACCTTCATCCCTTTTCGTACCGAGCCGGTAAATCGCTCAGGAACAGAGAACTCCAATTTTACCGGCGAGGTTTTGGTAAGGGTTGCAATACGTTGACCCGGCGTCACGTACGCACCTTCACTAACCTGCCTGAGTCCGATAACACCATCAAAGGGGGCAATGATCTTTGTTTTCTTAATCTGGGCTTTTATCAGTTCGGCTTCGGCCTGTACGGTATTCAATTCCGCCAGCACCCTGTCGTACACTTCCTGGCTTATGGCTTCCCGCGCCAGCAGCATCCGTTGCCTGGTCTCACGCTCTACGCCAAGTTTCAGAGAATAGGCATTTTTCTGAAGCTGAGCCTGAAGCTCCGAGTCGTTGATCGTTGCCAACAGATCGCCCTTCCGCACATATACACCCTCCTCAAATTTAATGGCAGTAATACGTCCCGAAACTTCCGGGCTAAGGTCAACCTGCTCATCGGCAAGTATGGTGCCGGTGGAAACAATTATATCCGACAGGCCACCGGTCATCAGTACCACCCCGTTGACGGGAAGTAACTCCTGCCCCTGTTCAGCGGCAGCTGCATTATCTTTCGGAGTCCTGTCGAACCATCCGGCTTTTCGGCCGGCAATAATAACAAGTAATGCAAGGATCAGTAAAATTGAAAGTACCCTTTTCAGCAATTTCGGCATAACAGAATGTTCAAAATAGTATATACCGGATCACATGAACCGGCATCAGATTTCAAGATTGAATTAACAGTGTGCAAAAGTAATATAAATCAACAAAAGCGAAGGATTTTAAGTTCAGGCCTTTAGAGTTTATTAACAAATGAAAGTGAGTATTGGTGCGTCAGGTATTCAAATCATCAAATTCCCTGAAGTGCAAAATAACACGGCAGCGGAAGGTTTTGCAAAATCTCTGTAAATTGCTGTTGAAAATTCTATCGGATAAAAAAAACTGATCCGGCATTGCTTTCTGCAAAAACCGGATCAGGGTCGGTAATAACGGTTCTTTACAATTGTTTGACGGCAACTGTTAATATTCAAACGAAATTTTAAGGTCATCGAAATAAGCCACCTTGCCTCCTCCATAGCCGAACACTTTTAGCTGATAATCAGGACTTACGGGCGTATCAACACTAAATCTTGCAGCAAAAGGAATCCACTGGTTCAGATTGGTAATCACATCGTTCAGCGCATAGGATTTCCAGAGAACCGTTTTGTTGTTTTCATTGATATCCACAATTACACTAAGCGATGGATTATTTTCGGCACTGAATACATAGCCTTCCACGATCACGGCAACGGGTAATTTTTCGTTGATGTTCGAAAAGTTTTCTCTGAATGTGTAAGAATACAAATCCTCCCCATCCACCCGGGTAACGAAAATTCCGCTGTGAGCGGAAGCACCTTCAGGCATGCGGCTGATCGTTTTTTCATTAATCCAGGAAGGAATCCCGCCAAGGGCATTCTCCATGTCGTTGAATATAACGGCCGGAGACTCCTGCATGTCGGTTGCAGCCTGTTCTGCAACTTTTGGAGAGTTGTTCGAACACCCGAACAAAACAAATACTGCAAGCATGGAAATAATAACTTTTTTCATTTTTTTGCGCTTTTTAATCGTTGACGACAAGGTTAAAAACAGGGGCTAATTTACGTTTTTTTTCGGTGTTGCCCGAATTCAGTGCTAACGTTATGCGAAGCGGAAATATTGCATTTTTTCCACGGGGCAAACGTTTAATCTTTTGTCTAATTAATTTTATTTTTTCTTAAACAAAGTTATATCAATATCTGTTTATCACCCGAAAGAAATTGTGCGGTGTGCCTGGAATTTTTCCATATATTTAACAAAAATCGGTTATGAAAAACAGGAATGCGATTGTCATCGGGGCGGGATTTGCGGGTTTATCGGCAGCTGCCACTCTGGCTTCCAATGGGTTCAACGTTACTGTTCTGGAGAAAAACTCCATTGCGGGAGGGAGGGCACGGAAATTCAGTGCCGATGGTTTTACATTCGACATGGGTCCGAGCTGGTACTGGATGCCCGACATTTTCGAAGACTATTTTGCGGGTTTCGGGCGCAGCGTGTCGGACTATTATCAGCTCGACCGGATCGACCCATCCTATAAAATATATTTTGGATCTGGCGACGAAGTGACTTTACCGGCATCACTCAGCGAAATCTATGAGCTTTATGAGTCTATAGAACCCGGCAGTTCGAAAGCCCTGAAAAAATTCCTGAAGGAATCCGAATACAAATACCGTATCGGCATCGGCGAATTTGTAAGCAAACCCAGTCACTCCATACAGGAATACATGCACTGGAAAATTCTTGCTGCCGGCCTCAGGCTGAATATGTTCAGCTCGTTTGGCGATTATACCAGGCGCTACTTTAAAACGGCCAAAATCAACCGTATGCTCGAATTCCCGGTTCTCTTCCTTGGCGGGACGGCTAAAACCACACCAGCTCTGTACAGTCTTATGAATTACAGCGATATGGTTCAGGGAACCTGGTATCCCCGTGGTGGAATGTACCGCGTTGTGGAAGCAATGGAAGCCCTGGCCAGAGAAAATGGCGTTGATTTTAAATTTAACACTGAAGTTACCGCCATCCGAACCAGTCAGGGCAGAGTTACCTCAGTGGAAGCCGGAGGACGGCAGTATGAAGCCGATTTTGTAATTGCCGCTGCCGACTACAACCACGTTGAACAGCACCTGCTTCCGGAAACAGCACGAAAATATTCCCCAAAATACTGGGAATCGCGCGTACTTTCCCCCTCATCTCTGATTTTCTACCTTGGGTTCAACACCCGTATCCCGCGTCTCGACCATCACACTCTGCTGTTTGATGAAGATTTTGAAGGACACGCCGATTCCATTTATAAAAAACCGGAATGGCCGGTTAATCCTTCGGTTTACATCAGCTGTACATCCAGAACAGACCCAAGCGTAGCCCCCGAAGGTCATGAAAATGTGATGGTCCTGATACCTGTGGCTCCGGGACTGACCGACACTCCGGAAATCCGTAAAAACTACCTTGATCATGTTCTGATGCGCATGGAACGATATACCGGCCAGTCGCTGCGCGATCACATAGTCTATAGCCGCTCTTACGCCCACAACGATTTTGAACGCGATTACCATGCATTTAAAGGAAATGCCTATGGCCTGGCCAATACCCTGCTGCAAACCGCATTCCTGAAGCCGAAAATCAGGAATCCAAAACTCAGCAACCTCTTTTATGCCGGACAACTTACCGTTCCCGGACCTGGTGTGCCTCCGGCAATTATCTCAGGACAAATAGCTGCCGGTGAAATTATCAACCAATTCTAAGCCTTCGGACAATGAAAGAGATATTTGATATGATATCGAAGAAGTCGAGTAAACTCACTACCGTGACCTACTCAACATCTTTTTCGCTCGGGATTAAGTTCTTCAGCAGGCGGTTCCACGATCCCATTTATGCTATTTACGGTTTTGTAAGGCTTGCGGATGAAATCGTCGACTCATTTCACGGATACGACAAGGCAAAACTGCTGAGCAAATTCAAAAGCGACACATACACTGCCATAGAAGAAGGCATCAGCCTCAACCCCATACTTAACAATTTTCAGTGGGTTGTAAACAAATACGGCATCGACCATGAACTAATAGAACAGTTTCTGAGAAGCATGGAAATGGATCTGGACGATATCTCCTATGACAGACAGAAATATGAGCTTTACATTCTGGGGTCGGCCGAGGTGGTCGGGCTGATGTGCCTGCGGGTTTTCTGTGAGGGAAACGGTACGAAATACGACGAGCTGAAACCTTCGGCCATGCGCCTTGGGGCAGCCTTTCAGAAAATCAACTTTCTGCGCGACCTCAACGCCGACTTCCATAAGCTGGGGCGCTCCTATTTCCCCGGCGTGGATCTTTCAGACTTTAACGACGATACAAAACTGGCAATTGAGGAAGAGATCGCAGAAGATTTCTCTGCCGGACTCGAAGGAATCCGGCAGCTGCCAAAGGGAGCTCGCTTTGGGGTTTATATAGCCTATGTTTACTTCTTCAAGTTGTTCCTTAAAATCAGAAAGACCGATGCATCCGTTATCCTCAGGAAAAGGATAAGAATACCAAATCATACCAAATACAGGCTTATGTTCACCTCTTACCTGAGGCACCAGTTTAACCTTCTGTAATGATGAAAATCCGCCTTCTGATTTTAACGTTTTTTGCGCTTTCAACAGGCTGCGTGTATTCACAGGTCAGCCTGATTGAAGCCAGAAACCTATATTTCCAAATGGACAATGACGAGTGCAACGCGCTTGTGCTCAGCGACAAGTTTAAACAGTCGCCTCCCGCGGGTGCCTTGCTGAAGGCATACTACGGTGCAGCATCGGCTGCTGCACCGGCTTGTCTGAACAGCCCGATGTCAAAACTATCGAGTTTCCGAAGGGGTAAACAATTGCTTGATGAAGCTGTTTTTCAGCAACCCGACAATACCGAAATACGTTTTCTCCGTTTTGCAACACAAACCAAGGCGCCGGCATTTCTGGGATACAACCAAAACACCGGCAACGACAAACAAATAATTGTAAAAACAATAGAGCACTTTTCGAAAAAAGAAGAAAATAAAACGGTTGCCGGACATATTGCCCGCTTTATGATCGCCTCGGGCGAACTGAATACAGCAGAAAAAGCAGTTTTTGAGCGACTACTAAAATGAGACAAGAAATGGAAGAATTTGTAATACTCGTAGATCAGAACGACCGGGAGACCGGAACCATGGAAAAAATGCAGGCACACCGCGAAGCTATGCTGCATCGCGCATTCTCCGTTTTCGTTTTCAACAGCAGCGGTAAGCTGATGCTTCAGCAGCGGGCCCTTTCCAAATACCACTCCCCCGGCCTTTGGACCAACACCTGCTGCAGTCATCCCCGCCCGGGCGAACGTACCGAAGATGCTGCCCACCGCCGAATGATCGAAGAAATGGGATTCGATTGTGCAATGGAAGAAGCATTCAGCTTTACATACAAAGCCGCATTCGACAACAATCTTACTGAACACGAGGTGGATCATGTTTTTATTGGCATTTCAGACCGGTTGCCGGAAATAAATCCGGAGGAAGTAGAGTCCTACCGTTTCGCCGACATGGATCGGATACGAAATGAGATGATGCTGAATCCAGAAAATTTTACCGTATGGTTTCGCATTGCCTTTGAACGGGTGGATGCCTATTTCAAACAAAAAAATAATCCGGATCAGTCCGGAAAATAATAGCACAATTGTTAAGTTTACAAACATTAATCATCCCGACAACAAACCCTAAATCTTTTGCAACATGAACGTAGTGGTGTATTTTTTACTGGTTCTCCTTGCTTTTTTTTTCATGGAGTTTATGGCCTGGTTCACACATAAATACGTGATGCACGGCTTTCTGTGGATTCAAAATTGAATGGAACGACGTTTTTGCCGTTATCTTTGCCATTCCAAGCATCCTTCTGATCTATTTCGGAGTCATGAATCCGAACCATTACCTGCTTAGTCTCGGTATCGGAATTCTGCTTTATGGCTTCGCGTATTTCATGTTTCACGATGTTTACGTCCACCAGCGGATTCCCATTCTGCGAAACTTCTCCAACCGCTATCTGCGGGCTACGGTTAAAGCTCATCTGGAACACCACAACCCGCACGCCCACTACAATTACGGTTTCCTGATAGCACCCGTGAAATATTATATTGAGGAATTCTCGCGCAAAAAAGAAACTCAAAAATAAATTCCCTGCCGTGTCGTACTATTTCTGGATCAACCTGCTGGCAATTTCGGTTCCGCTTATCGCCGGATTTGACAAGCGATTAAAGTTCTACCGCAACTGGAAGTATCTTTTTCCGGCGATGATTGGCACCATGCTGGTTTTTATCCCCTGGGATATGCTTAAAACGTCGCTGCAGGTGTGGGGATTCAATCCTGTGCACCTGCAGGGCATATATCTGGCAAACCTGCCGGTGGAGGAATGGCTCTTTTTTATTGCCATTCCCTATGCCTGTCTGTTTACCTACCACGCCTTTGAATACCTTATCCAAAAAGACTACCTCGGTCCGTACGCAAAAGGAATTACCGTAATTATAATCCTTATCATCCTTACTGTCGCCATTTTCAATCCAGGGCGGTGGTATACCTTTATTACGTTTGTTCTAACCGCAATATTCCTTACCCTTCATTTAACCGTCTTTAAATCAACCTATCTCGGAAGGTTTTACGTAATGTATTTCGTAACGCTCATCCCCTTCTTCATCGTAAACGGAGCACTCACCGGCATGTTTACTGCCGAACCAGTTGTATGGTACGACGACACACGCAACCTGGGTATCCGCATGGGCACCATCCCGGTGGAAGATGCTGTTTATGGACTCTTTATGCTTCTGATGAACCTTACTATCTATGAGTGGCTGAGAGGACGTGACCGGGTAAAAGCAGTTTCTGTTTCCTGAGTAAAAATCAATAACGCAGTGTTGTCATTCCCGGAAAAATGAAATACTTTTGGATGGATAAGCTAACGTACTATCCATGAGCAAGCATTTAAAAATTACAGTACTGAAGACGCTGGCTTTTGCGCTCCTTATAGGTCTTTGGAACTATTGGATATCAAACAACTACGACGAATTTCACTCAGACACCCAAACCCTGATTTTGCGAACCCTTGGAACGGGCGTTCTGTTCGGGATAACAATCTACTTCATTGATAAACCGAAAGATAAACCGAAGGAATAACCTGAAGCCTCTTAATAAGAAGCAGACCAGACTCCGGTCAGTCGTTCACCGCTAGCCCCAGTTTTCTGAAATCTGCACCCGACGGATTCTGGAACACCTGCAGGTCGAATTCGGGAATGGCAGCCAGCAGATGATCGAAGATATCGGACTGAATGTCTTCGTATTTCGCCCATTCCTGAACCTTGCTGAAGACATAGATTTCGATGGGAATTCCGCTTTCGGCGGGTTGCAGCTGCCTGACAAGGAAGGTCATATCCTGCCTTATGTCGGGATTATTTTTAAGATAAGCAGAAAGGTAAGCCCTGAAAATCCCGAGATTGGTCTGTCTGCGGCCATTTACAAGCACGGTATTGTCGATGGAATTTGCGGTATTGTACACCACCAGCTCTTTTTCCTTGCTTTCAACGTAAGGTTTAACCAGCTGAATGTGCATGAAACGGTCGATCATTTCCTGGGAACAGAACTTCACGCTGTTCATGTCGATGTTGATGGAACGCTTAATTCGCCGCCCGCCCGACTCTTCCATACCCCGCCAGTTGACAAAGCTTTCCGACACCAGTGAATAGGTTGGAATGGTTGTAATAGTGCGATCCCAGTTCTGCACCTTTACGGTAGTAAGGGAGATATCGGTAACCACCCCGTCGGCGCCCGATTTGTTCATCACGATCCAGTCGCCCTGCCGCACCATATCGTTGGCCGAAATCTGGATTCCGGCTACAAGTCCAAGTATAGGATCCCTGAAGATCAGGAGAAGGACAGCCGAAAATGCACCCAGACCGCCAAGCAGGTAGAGGGGGGATTTGTTGAGCAGCATCGAAATAACGATGATAATCCCAATAACAATCAGAATGATCTTAAACACCTGCAGATAACCCTTTATGGGTTTAGCTTTTGAAATCTCAAAACCCTGGTATATCTCGTAAACGGCATTCAGAAATGCATTAGCCGTTGCAATGGAAACAAAAACCAGATAAATCTGCGTAAGCAGCTGCACTCTCGAAAGGGCCTCCGGAAATTCACTCAGGGTAAAAGGTGCAGCAAAACCAAGCAATACTCCTGGTACAAAAAGCAATGCCTTATTAAAGAATCGGTTGTGAAACAAGGCATCGTCCCAGGTGGTCCCCGAACGACGGGTAATACGCCGGATAACGCCCAATACCACAAATTTTGCAACGTAATAGATTACAAGAATCAGCAGGAATGCGATTACAAAGTCCGTAACGTCTCTTATCGCGGCAGCGAGCATCTCAGACATACCTTGCCGTGTAAGCCAGTCTTTAAGGTGTACTCCAATCTGCAATAGGCTCATAACAATTCGTTTCTGTTAAGTTGTTCAACCGTTTCCTTCTTCAGTTTTACGATTTTCATGGGCTGATCGTGCCGATATAACTGAAAGTCGTGGATGGTTATGTAAGCATCTTCCGGAAGCCAGCGGGGATCAAGATAATAAAAATCGGTGGTATTGAAGTTATCGTACTGAAACTTCAGCAACTGCTTTTTACCCAGTGTAATATAGAAGGTTGTAGCGTGTTCGGTTTCGGAATCCTTAAAAATGGAAAGCTTTGCATCTCCGGTAACTTCAGCGGCTTTCAGTGCGCCTTCCTTATGCACCTGAAAATCGTTGTAACGCGGAGGAATGATAAACCAGTCGAACCCTATACGGAGCATCAGCATGGCGGATGCGAAAATAATCATCCGCTGCTCTTTCAGCGTATAATAAAGCCAGGTAAGAAGCGCCATGGTTACAAACATTACCCCGGCCTTCAGCCAGGCATGATCCACAAAGCCGGTCTGTTTCAACAAAGGCATAGGGATAGCGGCAATAATACCCAGCACCATCACACCCATTAAAAAATACTCCACCACTCTGCTGTATTTCCCGTTTTTCGTCAGATCACGGAAAAAGTGGAATACCAGAATGGTAAACAGGGGCGGGAAGAGCATGAAAATATACCGGGGATACGATTCCGGGGAGGTCCAGTAGATGAGGATGTTGAAGATAAAAACTATGAAATTGAACCGAAGGAACGGGTGTTCGCGAAGGGTAGACCGGAAATCGCGTCTGAAAAAGTAAATCCAGAGCACCGACCAGGGGAAGAAATGATAGAACATCTCCAGCGGAAAGGTGAAGAGGTGGGTAGTAAAACGGTACCAGCCGTAGTTGATGATGGTACGCTTTTCCGATTCGCTGAAAAGGGTTTTAAAAATCTTAAGATCAAAAGGATGTACCTGAAAATAAGCATAATAATATGCCCCAACGATTAACAGAAACAAACCGATGCCGGCAAAATGCTTCCACGAAAACAGCTTCCTGAACTCCCGGTTGTAGCTGAAAAAAGCCAGCAGGGTAATTCCCTGAAATACCAGTGAAGGCAATCCCTTCATAAGGAAAGTTATTCCCGTAAGGAAGTAGGAAACCAGAAACAGAGCCAGATATTGCTTTTTCTCTCTGAAGTGGTAGATCAGCATAAAGGAGAGGTAAACAAGCCAGGAGAAGGTAATGTCGATCAGTCCGAGAAAGGAATCCCAGAAAAGGATGCGGCCGGATGTAATAAAAAGGATGGCTACGATAAATCCTTGCTTATTTCCCAGATGGCGGCGCACAAACAAAAAGATGGTAAGGCCGAATAGCAATAGTCCCACCACTACCGGCAGGCGGAGAGTAAACTCGGAATAGTTTCCTGCCAGTTTGTAATAGGCTATGATAATCCAGTTGTACAGCGGTGGCTTGTTGTAATAGAAATCCCCGTTGATGGTTGGGGTGATGTAGTTGCCGCTGACGATCATTTCGAGTGCAACCACGGCCCGGGTTGGTTCATCGGTGGGAAAATTGATGGCCAGATATCCCAGGTTACCAAGCAATGCCGGGAACAGCATCAGAATTGCAAACGCATAAAAAAACCATGGATTACGGCGAAAAAAATCCGGTAAACGGGACATCATAGGCAAATTATTTTTTGATCGGGTGATTATCCAACTACTGTTTTCATCAGCCACCTGCCGGTTTAGCTTTATAGCCCTTTTTTAGCAGATATTCCAGGATTTTCTGTCTGAAATCTCCCTGCACCAGTATTTCACCGTTACCCGAAGTACCACCGGCAGCACACAAATTCTTTAGTTGTTTGGCAAGTGCATCGAGATCGGATGAGCTGCCGTAGAATCCGGTAATCAGGGTGGCTTTCTTCCCACCTTTCAGTTTGCGGTCGAGCATTACGCGCAGGTTCTGCTGCGCCGGCGGCAGGGTTTCCTGTTCCTGTTCCACCCCGAAATCGTACGTAAAATCGGGGTTGGTAGAGTAAACGACTCCTTCCGGACGCTTGTTTTTTGATTTACCGGCTGACATATTTCTGCTGTTTAAGGAACGAGAATGGACAGTGATAAAGGATTTACCTTGATATTTAACGTTTTATCGAGCTTCACCGGTTCCCCGTCCAGGTTTATAACCTTGTTCTTCTTACGGGTCAGGCTGACTTCCCGGGCTTTAATTACTTCCACATAATCGGAAGTATCTATCTTCTTTGTCAGCAAAAGTCCGACAACATGCGGGGCAAAGATCAGTGGTACTTTTTTCACGATGCACACATCCATCAGCCCATCATCGATTTGAGCAGATGGAGATATAATAGTATTGTATCCGAATTGGTTGGTATTGGCGAAGCTGACAAAAAGAGCTTCACGGTGAACGGATTGCCCGTCAATCATCAGTTTGTATTT
>JALHHH010000120.1 GCA_022837485.1 Bacteroidales bacterium | reverse complement strand
GTACATTGATTATGCGTTCAACGTAACAGACGATTGCGACAATGAAGCAACTGAAGTTATTGTTCGTGTAACCCGCATGTACGATGAAACTCCTCCGGTAATTGTTGACATAGATGACATCATGCTGGATGTCTGCAACGCTCCTTGGCCTGATGCTCCTACCACAACCTGGACAGATAACTGCAGTACTGGTGGAACCATAACAGGTTTTCCTGGTGCTACTGTAACCCTTGAGTGTTCACAGTATATCGACTATACCTTTAATGTAATGGATGACTGCGGAAATGCTGCTGTTCCTGTTGTTGTTAGGGTAACCCGCATTTACGATGAAACTCCTCCGGTCTTCACTTACGTACCAGCCGATATTACTCTGGAATGCGATGATCCTGACCTTGATTGCATCTTCCCGACCGGAGCTGCAATGAACATGGGAGGCAGGGCCGTTACAGATAACTGCGAATCGCATGTAATTGTATTTAATGGCGCAGTATTCCAGAACGGACATACCACCTTCACTTATACCGTAACCAGCGGTAGTGCTCCTGCACTTAGTCACTGGGTTCTTGCTTTCTGCGGATCCTTCTCTGATGTAGTTGCCGGACCCGGTACAGTTCAGCTTGGACTTGACCCAACTACCGGGGTAAGAGGCATTAAGTTTGACGATGGACTCAATGGTGGTCAAACCATGACCTACTACATTATCCTTCCGGGTATGTGGAATACAGGTAGCATACAAGCTGCTGTCAAGGCAGGCCAGAATGTTTGCTATTACTCAGTTCAGGGACCTGTCTGCGACGAACTTCCGCCGCCGGATAATTGCCCCGATATGCCAACAGCAGAGGACAACTGTGATGACAATGTTACCATCACTTACGAGGATGAAATGATCCCCGGTGATTGTGCATCTGAATACACAGTAATCAGAACCTTTACCGCTACCGATGAATGCGGTAATACTGCAACTGCAACGCAAACCATTACAGTGGTTGACAATACTCCTCCGGTACTGCCCGAATTACCCGAAGGCGGAGACCTTGGATGTAATCCAACACCACCAACCTGCGTTACAGGACTGGTTGCTCAGGATAACTGTGCTGGTGAGGTACCTGTAATTTGCACTCCTGGTGAGATTACCGGCGATGACTGTAATTTGTCACAGACCTTTACCTATAGTGCAGACGATGGTTGCGGAAATGTTGCTTCTGCAACAGTTACCTTCACATGGAAAGCACCAGAGCCGCTTGTTGTTAATTGCGCTACTGAAGTAGAATTACCAGCATGTACATCATTAGAAGCCATAGAAGCTGCTTATGATGCATGGGTAGCTGGTTTTGGCTACACTGGAGACTGTAATGTAACAACCAACATTGATGACATTCCAGGTTTACCTGAAAATGTTACATGTGCTGGTGCTAATCTTACATTCACCTATATTGTAGAAGGCGACTGCGATGAAGATCAATGCACTTCTACCTTCTATGTGGCTCCGGATATTACAGCTCCCATACTTACTTCAGATCTGGATGAACTCTACGTCTTCCTGTGTGATGAAGAAGTGGTACTACCGACAGTTGTATTTACAGACTGCGATTTACCAGTTGAAACCATCTGCTACATCCCCGGCTTCGAAGGCTCCTGCGACGAGTACGTCTTTATGCAGGGCAGCGAAACCATTGTATGCTTCTATGCCGTTGACGATTGTGGTAATGAGTCAGAACATCACTGCATCACCATCCGCGTCGATTGCGAGAACTGTACAATGACCCAGGGGTTCTATGGCAATTCGGGCGGTTTGTACTGCGACGGATCCACAACCTTAGGCTTGCTTAACTCTCTGCTGGAAACCCCACTGGTACTTGGTACAACAAATACCTATACCATCCCGGCAGTTGCAGGACAATGCGTGATCGATATCCTCCCCGGAGGCGGTCCTTCAACGCCATTGCCGGCAGGTGAGTGGTTCTGCGGTAATCTTACCGGCAAGAAGGGTAGGCTGACCAATAATCTGCTTGCTCAAACACTCACTCTCGGACTTAACATGAGGCTGGATGCAGAGCTTGGCAGCCTGGTATTCCAGACGTCTACCTTCTTTACCCGTGAATCAACGGGTTGCGGAGAGGAAGATTCCGAACCTATGCTCGGTACCGAACAGTACTTCACCATGCCCGATTGCATCATGGGTCTGTATGGCGGACAGCCTACGGTCCAGGATATCTACGATCTGGCTAATGCTGCACTGGGCGGAGAAACCGTAGATTGCGGATTAAGCGAAATCACCGAAGCTCTTGGTATCATCAACGATGCCCTCGATGAGTGCCGCTTCATCTACTTCACCGGAACACCGATGGCTAACCCCGTTAATACTAACCCGGGAAGCGGAGCAGGCCAGAAACCTACGAATGAGGAGTTTGTTAAGATGAACGTCAGCCCCAACCCGTTCAGGGAAGAGGTTGAAATCAGGTACATCCTCACCGAAGATTCCAGAGTTTCCGTTGAAATCTACAACCTCCTTGGTGTTAAGGTTGAAACCATCTACGAAGGTGTAGCCCTTGGCAACTACGAGTACACACACCGGTTCACTCCTGCCAGACACAGGTCAGAACAGGTATTCCTTCTGGTAATGAAGACCAAGCATGGCGTAATAACCAGGCGTCTCATCAGTACCCACTAATACGTTTGTTTCTGTTCTTCAGGGGCCGTTTCCAAAAGGGACGGCCCCTGTTCTTTGGATGAAGTTGAGTTTTAGTTTGGAGAGGCTGAGGTAGGAAGTAGGAGGTAAGAAGTAGAAAGTAAGAAGTAAGGCTGTTAATTATGCCTGGTACTCAGAATTGGCAACGGTTCGGTAATCCAAAAAACTTTGCAGTCTTTGCATCTTTGCGCGGGATTTTTCAAAGCATCCGCCGGAGGCGGACTAAGGAAATGATGAACCCGACCCCGTCAGGGGTCGTATCTTTATAGAAAGGCCCGCGAAATAACCATTCCCGACCCCGTCAGGGGTCGAATCTTTATTTTTCTTAATAAATAAATCAATTTAAATCTGTAATGCCGGACGATGGGTTTCGATCGGGGAAGCTCCAGGGACAAGGGGAAAGCGGAATTCGGATTGCGGATTTAATTTTTAATTTTCTAATTTCTAAGACTTCCGAATACAATTTGTAATCAGGACCTTGGATAAACTATCCCACAATTCCACATAGCGAAGCCCGCTCCAACTTCGTGAACGGAATTTTGCCAATGGCGTATCGTCCCAGCGAAGGCAAAGGACCGGCATTGTAAAAAAGGCGTGAAAAAACCCGGCAGCGAACAAATAAAGAGAAGAATCGTACGCGATAATGGCGGGCAGAGT
>JALHHH010000001.1 GCA_022837485.1 Bacteroidales bacterium | reverse complement strand
AGGTATAAGGCAGTGTCGGGTTCAGACAACCGATGAAAGCAGGCACAATGCCCACATCAGCAAATCAGCCGATTAATCCTTAGCACATTCTGACTACTTGTGTCGCAACAGGCAGGATTTCCTGATCCCCGGTACGTGTCCCCATTGGCACGGGACTTTATCATTTCCACATTTCCACATTTGTAAAGTGGTTACCGGAACAGGCGGATGATATCGTTTCCGTTGGCGAAGATGAGCAGGCCGAACAGGATAACCATGCCGGCGATCTGGGCATATTCCATGAACTTATCGGAAGGTTTGCGCCCGCTAACTATTTCGAAAAGCAGGAACATTACGTGACCGCCGTCGAGTGCCGGAATCGGCAGAACGTTCAGGATAGCCAGCATTATGCTCAGGAAAGCCGTCAGGCTCCAGAATGAATGCCAATCCCATACAGAAGGGAAAATGCTGCCGATGGTTATAAAACCGCCAAGGGATTCATAGGCTTTTACCTCGGGAGCAAACAGCAGTTTAAGCTGTTTCAGATAATCGCCCACCCCTTTCCAGGTACGGGTAAAGCCTGCCGGTATCGCGCTTGCAAGGGAATAGTCGAGCTTACGGAAGGTAAAATGATCGGCCGGATTGGTGCGTGCGCCAATGAGTCCGGATTCCGGAACAGTCATTGCAGCGGAAAGGGTATCGTTGCCCCTGACATACACCAGGGAAATTTCCTGTCCCTTATAAAGTGGTATCAGTGCGCGGAACTGGTCGAAGTAGGGTGCCAGCGTATCGTTGATGCCAATAATACGGTCGCCTTCGGCAAGTCCGGCATCGCGTGCTGCGGATTCAGCGGCAAAGCCTGCAATGACAAAAGGCATGCGGGCGTTAATAAAATCGGGCGACTGGTGCTTAAGCAGGCGGGAGATAAATCCTTCGGGGATCACCACATCCATTTTTGCTCCATTGCGTTCTACCTGAACGGATTCTGCATTATCGAGAATGATGCGTGCCGGAATCTTGTAGAAATCCTCCACCGGCTGATTGTCAACCGCCAGGATGCGATCCCCGTTGCGAAGGCCCATCTCGGCTGCTACCGAATCTACCACAATACCGTATTTGTTGACTTCTGCGGAGGGAAGGTACTGTTCTCCCCACACCCAAAGCATACCTATATATATAGCGATTGCCAGAACGATATTCATGGAAACTCCGCCCAGCATAATAATGAGTCGCTGCCATGAAGGTTTGCTGCGGAACTCATAAGGCTGGGGAGCCTGCTGCATCTGCTCACGGTCCATGGATTCATCGACCATACCCGAGATCTTGACATATCCACCCAGGGGCAGCCACCCGATACCGTATTCGGTATCGCCCTTTTTAAACTTGAAGAGCGAGAACCAGGGATCGAAAAAGAGGTAAAACTTCTCGACCCGGGTTTTAAAAATTTTGGCTGCAATAAAGTGTCCGAACTCATGTACAATAACCAGTACAGACAGGCTAAGGATCAGTTGTGCAGCTTTTACAAGAATTTCCATAATAGTATTCGTTCGTCGAAATGAATGTGTTAAACAAATTTCACCCCTATAGGTTCAGACACTGATTGCCGGGCATCCATGCTTTAATCGGAGCGTTTGCAAAATTAGAAGAAATGCGAACTCCTCCGGCGGTACGATTACGTTTTAATACACAAGCAGATGCAAAACATGCACGGCAGGTTCTGACGGAAGCAGTCATGTTCACCTTTATTTGGCAAGTCCTGAACGGATGTTACTTACCAATTCGCCGGCTACGAGGCGTGCCACGCGGTCGGTTTCGGCATAGTCGTTATAATCAGGACGGGCGTAGAAGCCTGTGCACTGCATGCTTTCCGATATAATTTCCGGGATATGGTCGAACCGGATTTTCTCGGCAAGAAAGGCATTTACGGCCACTTCGTTAGCTGCATTAAGGATGCAGGGCATATTTCCGCCTTTCTCAAGGGCTTCGTAGGCAAGCCCCAGGCAGCGGAAGTTTCCGGTATCGGGAGTTTCGAAGGTTAGTTCGGGATGCATCATGAAATCGAACCTGGGATTGGGAGAGTGCAGGCGGTTTGGGTATGAGAGGGCATACTGAATGGGAATCCGCATATCGGGAGGTCCCATTTGCGCTTTTATGGAGCCGTCGCGAAACTGTACCATGCTGTGGATGATCGACTGGGGGTGCACCACAACCTCGATTTGTGCGGGAGTAAGATTAAACAGCCAGCGGGCTTCAATTACCTCGAGACCTTTGTTCATAAGCGTAGCCGAATCGATGGTAACCTTGCAGCCCATGTTCCAGTTGGGATGTTTCAGAGCCTGAGCTTTGGTAACCGTGCGCAGGAAACCGGCATCCTTACCTCTGAACGGACCTCCGGAGGCTGTGAGGTAGATCTTTTCAACCGGGTTGTGAAATTCACCGGCCAGACACTGAAAGATGGCAGAGTGCTCGGAGTCGACCGGATAGATGTTCACTCCTTTTTCCAGCGCCAGGCGGGTAACCAGTTCGCCGGCCACCACCAGGGTTTCCTTGTTGGCAAGGGCTATGGTTTTGCCGGCTTCAATGGCCCTGAGCGTAGGTCGCAGTCCGGCGTAGCCCACCAGTGCAACCAGCACCAGGTGTATGGATTCCATATCGAGCACCTGAACCAGGGCTTCGTCGCCGCAATATACCTTGATCCCGAGGGGTTGAAGAGCCGATGCAACCTTATCGTAAAGCATATCCGAACCTATGACAACGGCATTGGGTTTGAATTCTGCGGCCTGCTCGATCAGCAGGGTAGCGTTGTTACGGGCGGTAAGAACCTCGATGCTGAAGCTATCCGGATGTTGCCGGATAACTTCCAGGGCCTGGGTACCTATAGATCCCGTTGAGCCGAGGATGGCAATGTTTTTCTTGGTTTTTGAAGGCATGGATAAATCAGAACGTCAGATATTTCTCTGGATCAACGGGGGTGCTGTTGATCCAGAGCTCAAAATGGAGATGGGGTCCGGTGGTGTATTCACCGGTACTTCCTATGATGGCGATGGATTCGCCTGCACGCACAAAGGAACCCTGGCGGCGGAGCAGCACGGAGTTGTGTTTGTACACGGTTACGATGCCACCGGTATGCTGAACTGCGATGACGTGCCCGGTTTCGGCAGTCCATTCCGAAAAGAAAACAATGCCGTCGTACGCAGCTTTCACGGCATCGCCCCGCTTTGCCGCGATATCGATGCCGTAATGATTTCCGGAAGCATTAAACCGGTTGGTGATAATGCCTTTCACGGGAGTGTAGAAGTTGATCTTGCCCAGGGGTACGTCGCGTTTTACCTGGGTAAGTGGTTCAGTGCTGAGGGTATAGCGGTTTTCACGCTCGTATTCGGCTCTCAGCAGCGAATCTTCCCGGGAACGGCGATAACTTACTTCACCGGCATTGGCGTTTCTTACAGAATCGCCGGGCAGTAAGCGCTGATCGATGGTTTCTACTTCCTCTCCGCTGATCACCGCACGTATGTTGCGGATATAGAGATCGCGGTTAGCCAGGGCGTCGCCCAGCGAGTCGACCCGCAGCTGCAGATCGTAATACTCACGGCTGACGGTGGTGCCTCCGTATCCGGGAATAAATTCCCGCAAAGGGGTAAAAGCAATAAGATAAGTGGTAAAAAAAATCAGGATGATAGCAATCGTTCCGGCAACCACAAACACATTAAGCCTGGAAAGCTTAAACGAAAGTTTCTCCTCGAAGGTATCCTCATTGAGGATCACAAGACGGTACTTATCCCGTAACTTGTTGCGCCAGCCTGTCCTGCGCTCGCCCCTGTTATCGGGATTTACCTTTGTTGGTGCCATGCGGTATGCAGATAATTACCTGATTAAGTCTGCAAATATCGGAAAAATAACCATCTTAATTCCAAGGCTCGTGAATCCCTTACAGCCGGTCAGCAATCTTCCGGATGCCGCAATTCCGGAGACAACGCCGGATGCCCTCCGCAGGGCAGGAAATTCAGCGAATCAGCAAACCCGGCACGAATCCCGGAAATACGAATGCAATCCTTAATTGGCTATTGTTTATTACGAATTCTCCCAGATTTCGGGCAAAAAAAGAATTTCTTCGATGGACTTCCATATCTGCTATGTGTTTATGGATCATGCATGGGAGAAAACAATTATTTATAAAAAAATATTGCTGCGCCGGATAAACAATAAAAGTTAACGGCAGGATTTTGCTTTTGACGGTTTCAGGAGTACTGACAATTTTGCAATATACATTCAGGTTATTTACTTAAATATCAATAATTTCCGTAATGTTTTTCAAAATAATCCGGCTTGCAGCAACCTGGTATGTTATCACAGATTAGTCCGTATTGCAGTCGGTACGATGGTAAACCCGTCGATGCATATTTGCCGGACGAGGATAATAAATTATCTTTGGTTGCCGGTGCTTTTGGTAAAATACTCGTCCGGCAATCAGGGACAGAAATAGGTGGTTCGTATAACATTGTTTTACAATCTCTTAACCTCACTGACCCCTTTCGGGAAATCTAAAACAGGCAAGTACCGGACAATGATGTAGAAAAATAAAATATTTTTGCAGAATATCAGTTATTAAGAGTGAAACTGAAAACCGTCGCATCCTTGACTACAAAATCCGCAATCCTGCATAAAGCGGTATTTCCTGCATTCGTGCTGTTGCTGGTACTTTCGGCCTGTTCAACCCGGAAGAATACCTTTACGCGCAGGGTATACCACAACATGAACGCCCATTACAATGCCTACTGGAACGGCAATGAAAGCCTGAAAGAGGGAGTATCCGAGCTGCATAAGAATGCTAAGGACAACTATGCTGCCATACTTCACGTATACAACTACGGCACCGCCACCAATGCGCAGGGAATCAATCCCAACATGGACCGCGCTATAGAAAAGGCATCGAAGGTGATTCAGCGTCACTCCATGGTATTCGACAAAAAGGAGCACGTTCGCTGGGTTATATACAGCTACCTGATGATTGGCAAGGCCAACTTCTACAAGCAGGATTACAACGCTGCCCGACGGGCGTTCGAATACGTTAACCGCCAGTACAGTTACGACCCCATACGTTACGAAGCCAGGCTCTGGCTTGCAAAGACCTACAACCAGCAAAAGCAGTTCGACAAGTCGGTAGTGCTGCTTGAAGAGCTGACGGCCGAGGGCAGTAAGACTCTGCTGCCATGGCTTGTGCGGAAGGAGCTGCCACTGACTTACGCCGATATGTTCATTGCCCAGGGAAAACTGAGTCAGGCACGCGAGCAGATTGAAAAGGCCATTCCTATCAACAACAGCGCAAAGCTGCGTACTCGTTTGAACTACATACTGGCACAGATTTATCAAAAAGAGGGTAAAGACAGCCGTGCCAGCGAGTATTTCACCCGTGTGCTGAAAAGTCCGGCTTCCTTTGAGATGGCATTCAATGCACGCATCAATCTTGCACGGGTTTACGATGCAGGCCGCAGCGACCGCAGGCTCATTGTCCGCGAGCTTGAAAAGATGCTGAAAGACAACAAGAACAAAGACTTCCAGGATCAGATTTATTATGCTCTTGCCGATATCGCGTTGAAAGAGAAAAACGATACCCTTGCCATACGTCACCTCCGCAAATCGGTAGCCACCAGTTTATCGAACGACTATCAGCGAACCATCAGTTCACTGAAGCTGGCCGATCTGAGCTTTTCGCGCAAGGACTACCGCATGGCACAGGCCTATTACGATTCGGCACTGATGTCGTTGCCCGACGACTATCCGGAAGTTGAAAAGGTGGAGACGCGTACCGAAATCCTTACCCGCCTTGTTGACAACCTTCAAACCATACACATTCAGGATAGTCTTCAACGCCTGGCAGCCATGCCGGAAGCCGAGCGCCTGGCTGTAATCGATAAGGCAATTGCCGATTTTATAAAAAAGGAAGAGGAAGCCCGTAAGCGGGAAGAGGAGGCCCGTTTGGCCGAAATGGCGGGTGCCAGCCTTCAGACGCGGCAGATCGTGGATCCCACCCGGGGTACTTCGGCGCTGGGCGGAGGGGGATGGTACTTCTACAATCCCTCGGCTATAAGTATGGGATACAGCGAATTTGTCCGAAAGTGGGGGCGGCGCAAACTGGAAGATAACTGGAGGCTCAGCAACAAGCGTGAGATGCAGATCGATAGCTTTTCTTCTGAGGATGACGAGACTCTTGCAGCGGCCGATTCAACCGCAGCGGGAGGCAAGGGCGGCAAGGAAAATGCCGACATGAAGAGCCGCGATACGTATCTGAATAACCTGCCTCTGACTCCCGAAAAGATGGAAGTCAGCAATTCGACGATTGCAGAGGCGATGTATAATGCCGGGATCATATATCTGGAAGAGCTTTACGACAAGAACAAGGCTGCAGAGATTTTATCGGCTCTCAACACCCGCTATCCTGAAAACAACCATCTGTTGCAGTCGTCATACCACCAGTACCGTATCCATCGCGACCGGGGCGATGAAGCACAGATGAACCTGCATAAAGATCTTATCGTCAGCCGTTTCCCCGACAGCGATTACGCAAAAATTCTGATCGATCCCGACTACAACCTGGAATTACAGGCTGCACAAAACCGGGTGAAGTCGCTGTACGAAGAAACCTTCCTGGCATTTGACCGGGGGCAGTATCGCATGGCCATTATTTACAGCAACGAAGCCCTGGAGAACTACAGCGATGAGGAGCTTACACCGAAGTTTGCATATCTCCGGGCCGTTTCGCTGGGCAAGACCGAGAGCCAGGACACCATGAAGGTGGAGCTGCGCAAGATAGTAAACGAATACGGGAGCAGTCAGGTAGCTGACTATGCCCGTAAAATTCTGGGAGAGACTCCGGCTACAGCGCAGGCAGGCGAAAGTAAGCCGGGCAGCGGAACCGAAAAAGAAGGCGGCCCGGCCCCCGATCTGTCGATGTACAAATTCAACCCCAATGCCACGCACTTCTATGCTATGGTAGTAGATGGTTCGATGGTAAACGTTTATGGAACGAAAGTGAGAATTTCTGACTTCAACACAAAGAACTACAGTATTGAGAATCTGCAGGTAAACAGCGTTTTGCTGGACAATAACCGGCAGATGATAACCATCAGCAGCTTTACAGATCTCGAAAAGGCTCTGAGGTATTACAACGGCATAAAAGGCGACGAATACATCTTTTCCGGAATCCGGGAAGGTGCTTACGAACAGTTCCTGATTTCGGCCGAGAACTATCCGGTATTTTTCAAGGAGAAAAACACAGAGGTCTATATGCAGTTTTTCGGTAAAAACTACCTGAAAAACGATACCGGCAAGAAATAGGTCACCAAAAAAAGACGATAAAAAATGGGAAAAAACAATCTTCCGGAAGTACCTGTTACAGCAAACCTGATCCAGTCGGGCACCTTTATCACGGGCGATGTGGAGTCGAACGGCAACATCCGCATCGACGGTACGCTGAAAGGCACCATCAATGCCGGAGGAAAGGTCATCCTCGGATCAACGGGAACCGTTGAGGGCGATATTTTCTGCATCAATGCCGACATTGAAGGACGGGTAAATGGAACCATCAGGGTTAAAGAACTGCTTTCGCTGAAGTCAACCGCGCTTGTAACGGGAGAAATTGCCACCGACAAGCTTTCTATTGAACCGGGCGCCAAATTTACCGGCACCTGCCGAATGGACAATGCACCGGCAGAAACTACTGAACCGGCATATGCAGAAGCAGGAGCCGAAGCCTGAGAAACCGGAACGCAGACGGAGTAAAAATCCGTTGGCATCCTATGCCCGCTATTCGGCTCTTGCGATGCAGGCGGGTGTGCTTATTGCTGGGGGTGCACTTGGCGGACTCCGGATCGACCGCTGGCTGAATTTCGTATTCCCGGTATTTACCATTTTACTATCGCTTCTGGCCGTAGCTGCTGCCATATGGTTGCTGGTGCGCGAATCTAACAACAAATCCACTGAACGATGAATCCTGCCCTTGCACGTTACCTGAAAAAACTGTTAATCCTCAGCGCCATCACAGCCATAGTGATGCTGACCATGTTTTTTGCAAAAGCTGAACTGATAAGCCCTGCCCTACCCTTTGTACTGGCATTCTTTGCAGCCGTTTCGCTTCTTGCATTTGTGATGCTTCTGCGAAAAATGAACGATAAAACCGGGAAATTTGTAAATACCTTTATGACCCAAAGTATGGGGCGCATGATACTTTATCTCGTAATCATTACCTCCTACGCCCTTCTGAACCGGCCCGACGCAATCCGCTTTATCATCGGATTCTTTATTCTCTACATAATTTTTACTATCTTCGAGGTGCTCCAGTTTCTGCGCATTAGCCGGGAGCGCAATAAGTCCTGAAAGAAAAACGGCTATCCGGAAGAAAATCCGCGGAAACGGGCAAAGAACGGAAACAATATCACCAGGAGTTTGTTTAATCTGAGCGCAATAACATTAAACAAACATAAGATTCTGTATTGTAGAAACCAAGACCCGAAGATATGATCTATATTACCCGTAAGGAACATTTCAATGCTGCCCACCGGCTTTACCGGTCCGACTACAGCGATGCCAGAAACCTGGAGGTATTCGGAAAGTGCTCCAACCCTAACTGGCACGGTCACAACTACGAGCTGTTTGTCACCGTAAAGGGAAATGTTGACCCGGAAACGGGATTTCTGATAAACCTGAAGACGCTGAGCAGTATAATCAATACATTTGTGCTTGACAGGCTGGATCATAAAAACATCAACCTTGAGGTAGATTTTATGTCGGGAAGACTGGCATCCACCGAAAACCTGGCCATTGCCATCTGGGAGCAGCTGGAATCCCCGGTGCGGGAAGCAGGTGCAGCACTGCACAGCGTTAAGCTCTATGAAACGGAGCGTAATTTTGTTGAATACTTTGGAAATTAATAAAACCGGCTGTTATGAGCAGTGAAATTGTAAAGGACATGATCATCGAAAACATGATGGATGATTATGAGGTAAAAGACGGATACGAAAAGCGCGATCTGTACAACCAGAAGACCATTGCCAAACTGGCAACTCATTATAAAGAGATACTTAAGCTGATTGGGGAGGATCCTAAGAGAGAAGGGCTGGAGAAAACGCCTGAGCGCGTGGCTAAAGCCATGCAGTTCCTTACCCATGGCTACGACCTTAATCCCGAGGAAATTCTGCGTTCGGCCATGTTCAAGGAGGATTACAAACAAATGGTAATTGTTAAAGACATTGAAGTGTATTCGATGTGTGAGCACCATATGATACCGTTTTTCGGCAGGGCACACGTTGCTTACATCCCCAACGGTTACATTGTTGGACTCAGCAAGCTTCCCCGCGTGGTGGATGCTTTTGCCCGCCGCCTGCAGGTTCAGGAGCGCCTTACCACCCAGATCAAGGAGTGTATTCAGAATACTCTGAAGCCCCTGGGAGTTGCCGTGGTTATCGAAGCCCAGCATATGTGCATGAGCATGAGGGGCATACAGAAACAAAACTCCGTAACCACCACATCCGATTTTACGGGAGCGTTTCTGATTGACAAAACCCGTGCTGAGTTCATTCACCTCATCGGTTCCAAACTCCACGGATGACAGATGCTGAGGCAGGCATCCCGTTTCTGAAAGATGGAAAACAAAGAACTGATTTCCAGGACATCGGAGTTTGTCAGGACCACTCTGGCCGGAGCCGAAGGTGGTCACGACTGGTGGCATACCTTCAGGGTTTTTAACATGGCCCGCCGTATGGCGGAAACTGAAAATGCCGATCCGCTGGTGACGTCACTGGCAGCCCTGCTGCACGATATTGCAGATGCCAAATTCCACGGGGGCGATGAAACCATTGGGCCGAAGATTGCACGCGATTTCCTTCACTCGCTGGGCGTGGATGAAAACATTATCCGGCACGTAATCCTGATCATGACCCATATCTCTTTTCGCGACGGGTACAATGCCGGGGAGTTTCATTCGCCGGAGCTGGCAGTGGTTCAGGATGCGGATCGTCTGGATGCCATGGGAGCAATCGGCATTGCACGGGCATTCAACTACGGGGGATATAAAAACCGCGAAATGTATAATCCTGAAATTGCACCCGACCCAGCAATGGACCGTGAGGCATATATGAAGAGTAAGGCTCCCACTATCAATCATTTTTACGAAAAATTACTGCTGCTCCGCGACCGTATGAACACCAAATCGGGTAAAGCCATGGCTATGCACCGGCACCAGGTGATGCTCAATTTTCTTGAAGAGTTTTACGGGGAGTGGGAAGGGCACTTATAACCCAGGGTACAACCCACGGAATGCCGGATTTTTACAGTTAATAATTTGATTAATTTTGCAACTGGAAACCGGCAGCCGGCTTCGGAGTCGTTTAATACGCATGAAGACGGGACCGGATTGCATTTAAACCATTAACGAAAATACAATCGCATGAACGCATACGTATTTCCCGGACAGGGCGCCCAGTTTGTGGGCATGGGCCGCGATCTTTATGAAGGAAACGCCATGGCCAGAGAGATGTTTGAAAAAGCCAACGAAATCCTTGGCTTCCGCATCACCGACCTGATGTTTGAAGGCACCGATGAGGATCTGCGCCAGACCAGGGTAACGCAGCCCGCTATATTCCTGCATTCCGTTATCCTCGCAAGAACCCTCGGCGATTCCTTCAGACCCGATATGACTGCCGGGCACTCGCTGGGTGAATTTTCAGCCCTGGTAGCTGCAGGTGCCCTTTCGTTTGAAGACGGATTGAAACTGGTATATGCCCGTGCCATGTCCATGCAAAAAGCCTGCGAGGCAGAGCCTTCAACCATGGCTGCCATCCTGGGTCTCGACGATGCAAAAGTGGAAGAGGTGCTTTCCGGAATTGATGAAGTAGTGGTTCCGGCCAATTACAACAGTCCGGGTCAGCTGGTAATCAGCGGATCGGTGAAAGGAATTGAGGTTGCCTGTGAAATACTGAAGGCTGCGGGGGCCAAGCGCGCACTACCGCTCAAGGTTGGCGGAGCCTTCCACTCGCCTCTGATGGAGCCTGCCCGCATCGAACTGGCTGCAGCTATCAACACCACCCATTTCAACACCCCCGTTTGTCCAGTTTACCAGAACGTCAGTGGCAAACCCAATACCGACCCCGCCCGGATACGCGAAAACCTGATAGCCCAGCTCACCGCTCCGGTTCGCTGGACCCAGAGTGTACAGAATATGGTGGCCGACGGAGCCTTACACTTCACCGAAGTGGGCCCTGGAACGGTACTTCAGGGACTCGTAAAGAAAATAGCCCCCACAGTGGAAACCGTGAGCGCATAAAACACATCTCTTCACATAAATAAAAGCCGGTTCCCCGGCTTTTTTTTATGCATTAATGCATGTACAAACACATGCAGGATGAGCAGGTGTTTAGTCCTTACCGATCATTACTTCGGTTGATTTAATGATGGCATACACCGTATCGCCCGGTTTCAGTTTCAGGTCCTCCACACTCTCCATAGTAATTACGGAACTCAGCCTGTTTCCGCCACCGATATCGAGAATTACGCGCGCAGTAACCACACCGGGTTTGATTTCGGTAACAACACCTTTAATCTGATTTCGTGCACTGATGTTCATTCCATTTGTTTTAGGATTCGGAAGAATAACACCGGACGGCCGGATAAGTTCAACCTCATGCAGAAACCAGAATTACCGGACGATCCCGCTGCAAATCCCCGGTTATTATTTACCCGCGTTTCACGTACTGCTCTTCATAGTACTTCTGATAATCGCCTGAAGTAACGTTGTTGAGCCATTCCTCATTTTCAAGGTACCAGTCAACGGTAGCTTCAAACCCTTCGGTAAACTTAATGCTGGGTTTCCAGCCCAGCTCCTTCTCAATTTTGCCTGCATCTATAGCATACCGGAGGTCGTGGCCTGCCCGGTCTTTCACATAGGTTATCAACTTTTGCGACTCTCCTTCGGGGCGGGCGAGCTTGCGGTCCATAATCTCGCACAATTTTTTTATGAGACTAATGTTTTGCCACTCGTTGTCGCCGCCGATGTTATAGGTTTCTCCTACTCTTCCTTTGTGGAAGATCAGGTCGATGGCCCGGGCATGGTCTTCCACGTACAGCCAGTCCCTCACATTTTCGCCTTTGCCGTAAACCGGGAGGGGCTTGTTGTTTCGTATGTTGTGGATAAACAGGGGGATCAGCTTTTCCGGGAACTGATATGGTCCGTAATTGTTGGAGCAGTTGGAAAGCACCACCGGGAGGTGGAAGGTATGGAAATAAGCCCGTACCAGATGATCGCTGCTCGCTTTGCTGGCTGAGTACGGGCTACGGGGATCGTACGGTGTGGTTTCCACAAATTTACCTTCAACACCCAGCGAACCGAATACTTCATCGGTAGAGATATGATAAAACCGTTTCCCTTCCCGATTGTCTTTCCAGGTTTCACGGGCTGCATTCAGCAGGTTGACGGTACCAACGATGTTGGTCATTATAAACTCCATGGGATTTGAGATGGAGCGGTCGACGTGCGATTCGGCAGCCAGGTGGATTACTCCGTCGAAACGGTATCTGGCAAACATGGATGCAATTGTTTCCGCATCGGTAATATCGGCTTTCTCGAACACGTAATTCGAACTCGGTTCCACATCGCGGAGATTGGCCAGATTGCCGGCATAGGTAAGCTTATCGAGATTAACGATTTTGTAATCAGGGTACTTTTTTACGAAAAGCCGGACAACATGAGAGCCGATAAAACCGGCGCCACCGGTGATAAGGATAGTTTTCATACGTATAAGGTTAATGTAGTTCGTTATTTTCGGACAGTGCCAGTTCCCATTTCCAGGCCGAAGCCATCATTTCATCGAGCGTCTTTTCGGCTTTCCATCCCAGCTCCCGGTTGGCATAGCTGGTATCGGCCCATACTTTCTCCACATCACCGGGACGGCGGCCGCAGATTTTATAATTCAGGCTTCTCCCGCTCACGCTTTCGAACGATTTTATCGCTTCCATAACGCTGTAGCCGTGGCCTGTCCCAAGGTTAAAGACCTCAAAAGACTGTTCTGAAGTTTTTCTGATCAGCCGGTTAATGGCCGTTACGTGGGCTTTGGCCAGATCGGTAACGTGTATGTAATCGCGAATGGCCGTGCCGTCGGGCGTATTGTAATCGTCGCCGAAAACGCTCAGCTCCTTTCGGATTCCTATAGCCGTCTGGGTAATGAACGGCACCAGGTTGTTTGGCACTCCCAGCGGAAGTTCTCCTATCAGCGCCGATTCGTGTGCTCCGATCGGGTTAAAATAACGCAGGGCGATGCTGCTGAGATTATGCGCTTTCGCAGAAAAACGGATAATCTGCTCCGACATCTGCTTGGTATTGCCGTAGGGCGACCAGGCTTCCTTGACGGGAGAAGTCTCCTTTACCGGCAGCTCGTCGGGTTGTCCGTACACCGTACAGGAAGAGGAGAAAACAAGGTTTCTGCAGCCCGACTCTTTCATCCCTTCCAGGATATTCATCAGTGAATCGAGGTTATTGCGGTAATACTTGAGCGGAGTACTCATCGACTCACCCACCGCCTTGAAGGCAGCAAAATGTATAATGCCGCCGAGATCCGGATGTGTTTCAAAGAATGTACGACATGCATCTCTATTTGTAAGATCGAACCGGTGAAATTCGGGTGTGATGCCGGTGATCGCTGCAATTCGTCCGATTACCGAAGCCCTGGAGTTGCTGAGATTATCGATGATGATCACGTCAAAACCCTGTTGCTGCAACTCAACTACGGTATGTGAGCCTATATATCCGGCACCGCCGGTAACGAGTATCTTCATTTCTGCCAATCGGTTTAATTTTATCCTGTTTTCCGCCCGGAAGCGGTGTTGTATCTTCCGTTATAAATCTGTTATCCTGCTTTATCTAATTTTCGTACGCTTCCCGATTCCAACTTGTAGGCTTCTCTGCTTTCGGGGCAGATTGCCAGGCCTTCGGAGTTAAATTCAAGACGGTGACCGTATTCGCTCATCCAGCCAATTTGCCGGGCCGGGTTTCCGACTACCAGCGCATAGGCTGGTACAGGCCGTGTAACTACGGCACCGGCACCCACAAAGGCATATTCGCCGATATCGTGTCCGCAAACAATGGTGGCATTGGCTCCGATGGAGGCACCTTTCCGGACCGTTGTTTTAAGGTAATGTCCTCGACGTATAACGGCACTGCGCGGATTCACCACATTGGTAAACACCATCGATGGCCCCAGAAACACGTCTTCCTCACAGGTAACGCCGGTATAGATGGATACATTGTTCTGTACTTTCACATTATTGCCCAGTATAACACCGGGCGACACAACGACGTTCTGGCCGAGATTGCAGTTTTCACCCAGAACACATCCGCTCATAAGGTGTGAAAAGTGCCAAATCTTACATCCGTTCCCAATAACACAGCCTTCATCGATGACGGCCGTTTCGTGTGCATAATACGAGTTTTCCATAATTCTCCATTCTTTTTTGTCCGGCAAATAAACATTGACGGACTTGCCACTAAAACACCACGTCACAAAACTGCACTAAGATGCTGTAATGTTGATTATTATAAAAATCTCTCCGGATCTGTGCCGTGTCGTACGGATTAGCCCGGAATGCCCGTAGTAAAACGTGAAAGTTGTTGAATCCATTTTTTGTAAAAAGCTTCCTCAACTTCCATAAGAAATTTTCCCAACGGCAGCAATTCTGCATTCTGCGCTTGCGCGCCGTTTAAGGTTTCTAAATTAAGCAATACCCCGTCAGGATTTACCCATGGGGCATAGAATATTATCGGTTAACGAATTCGAGAACCGATTTGGTGATATATTCCAGCTGTTCCTCATCGAGTTCGGTATGCATGGGCAGGGAGATCACCGTATTGCAAAGGTGTTCGGTTACGGGAAAATCGCCTTCGCGGTAGCGGGGATCGAGATACGCTTTCTGCATATGCAGGGGTACCGGGTAGTAAATCATAGCAGGAATTTCTCTTGATGTAAGAAACTCCTGCAGTGCAGCCCGGTCAATCCCGCTGGTTACGAGGGTATATTGATGAAAAACGTGGGTTGAGCGCTCAAAGCGGGTTGGAATTTTCAGCGCGGAATGACCGCTGAATGCTTTATCGTAATAATCGGCCGCTTTTCTCCGCGCTTCGGCATACTGGTCAAGACGTGCAAGTTTTACTTTCAGCACCGCAGCCTGTATGCTGTCGAGCCGGCTGTTTACGCCCACATAATCGTGGTAATACCGTACGGTCATTCCGTGATTCACTACCACTCTCAGCTGTTTTGCAAGATCGTCGTCGTTGGTAAAGATTGCGCCGCCATCGCCATAGCAGCCAAGATTTTTACTGGGGAAGAAGGAGGTACAGCCGACGTGTCCGATGGTTCCGGCCATTTTCCGGGTTCCGTTTTTGAAAGTATAGGCAGCACCTATGGCCTGACAGTTATCTTCGATCACAAAAAGCTTATATTCATCGGCGATTTGCATGATGGCATCCATATCGGCACATTGTCCGAACAGGTGAACTGGAACCACGGCCCGGGTCCTGGGAGTAATGGCCCGGCGAACGGCTTCGGGATCGATGTTGAAGGTATCGGGATCCACATCCACTACTACCGGGGTAAAGCCCAGAAGGGCGATAACCTCAGCGGTTGCGATAAAAGTAAAATTAGTAGTAATCACTTCATCGCCGGGTTTCAGCCCCAAAGCCATCATGGCCACCTGCAGGGCATCGGTACCATTGGCACAGGGAATTACATGCCCGACACCAAGATACTGCTCCAGGTCTTCCTGAAACGACTTCACGGCCGGACCGTTGATAAAGGCAGTAGAATTGATAACTTCCGTAATGGCCTGATCAATTTCAAGCTTGATTTTTTCATATTGACGCTTAAGGTCAACCATTGCAATTTTATTCATCTGCAACCGGATTAGATGGGATGTAAGAAAAAAGCAGAAATGCTTCTGCGAAGTTTTTGGCGTGTCAAAGATACAAGTTCCCGATCAAATATGGCAGAGAGCTGCGCACGGCCAAAATTGACAAGCAGGATAATATTTTCAGGTGCGCAGCGAAGCGGAATCCCGCTAATGCAGGGCTTCTCAATCTGAAAATTAATAATGTGAAAACGATAAAGTCCGGCGGAGAGCTCACTGCAGTCATAACGCAATCCGGATCTCCCATCACACGGATGCCTGCAAATCTGCATTCCCTACTCCACGCGGTAATCCGAGTCCTGAAGATTTTTGTATACCGGAATGATGTCGACGTGCTGGCGGTGCAGTTCTTCTTTGGCTTTTTCGTAGTCCTCGGTGAAGCCAAGCAGAAAGCCGCCGCCGCCGGAGCCGCAGAGCTTCAGGTAATACGACTGGGTATCAAGTCCGTAGCGCCATATCTTGCGGAAGGCTTCGGGAATCATGGGTTCCAGGTTATCGAAGAGGAATCCTGAAAGATCGCGCAGAGTATTGAAAAAGCGGGAGGTTTCGCCTTTGATCAGGCTTTTGATACAGGCATCGTTCAGGGGTATCATCTCATTTTTTACCCGCTTGCCAAATTCATCCAGCTTGCATTTCTCGAGGAACATATTCACCAGGGGCCCGGTTTTCCCGGGACTTCCGGTATTAATGAGAAAGATTGCGCCCTTTTTGTCGTGTTTATTCCTTGGGATTCCTACCATGCACACATCTTTGCGGTTGTGGATGAGCAGAGGATGTTTGATGTAGCAATTCAGGGGATCCATTCCTGAGCTGGTGCCATGAAAATAGGACTCGAGCTGTGCGAAAACCTCTTTCAGATGCAGCACTTCGTGTTTGGGCAGCCGTCGTGCACCCGAAACGTGTCCCGATACATAACGTTCGTACAAGGCGGCTACCAGAGCACCCGAACTTCCGACCCCATATCCCTGCGGGATGGTTGATTCGAAGTACAGACTGTTCTGTATGTCCCTGTCAAACGCATCCACATCAAAATCGCAGAGAAGGGTTTTCTTCTCTTTTAATGAACGGATATAGACGGAGAACTCCCTGAGCATGCGGTTTGAGCTCACGGCGAAGTCGTAGTCTGTGTATTTGTCTTCGCTGATAAAGCTTAGCTCACCCCTGAAATGGGTATAGGGAATGGTGAGGGCCATGGAATCACACAGAATGCTGTATTCGCCGAACAGCAGGATCTTGGCATAAAATATCCCGGATTTATTTTTCATGGTTATCTGCAGGTTAATTTGACGGGTCCTTCGCCAATGGTATCGTGAATTTGCTGACCGTTATGGCAGAAGGGTTCAAGGCTTTTCAGGAGCGGTACCACGAGTTCAAGTTCCGCAGCGGGGTAAATAAGATGTATGTTTGGCCCTGCGTCGAGGGTAAAACAAACCTTTGCTCCGGTTTGTTTCCTGAAGTTCTTTATTTCTTCGATAATACGAAGGGTGTTGGGATGCATCAGTACAAACCATGGATCGGATGTGAGCATCATGGCATGCAGACTGAGTGCTTCGTGTTCGGTAATCCTGGCGAAGAGATCCCAGTCTCCCGACTCCAGGGCTTTCATCAGCTTGCTCAGGTTTTTACCTGCCTCCTCAAATCGCAGTGCAGCATAAGGATGGCCATTCATGAGTCCGTGTCCTGCCCGGCTCGAGACCTTTTTTGTTCCCGGATCCACGATCAGAATGGAGTCGTGAAGTACTCCAAACGCGGATTGATACTCATTTTCGAGCGGCACGGCATATTCATCCGAAGAGCCCGGCACATCGGTATGTTCGCCCCATACGGTAAAACCACCGTATACCGAGCGGCAGGCACTTCCCGAACCTATGCGGGCAATAAAGGAGGCTTTACGAAACGTCTCCGGGTCTTCCTCTTCGACTCCTCTAATTCGTGCATCAAGCGAACAAAGGCAAAGAGCCAGGGCACTCATCCCGGAAGCGGAGGAAGCGATACCTGCAGAATGCGGAAAGTTGTTTCCGGTTTCAACAGAAAGATCCACATCCTTAAGAAATTCCAGCCATGGTGTAACCGATCGCAGAAATTCCCCGATACGGGTGGCGAATGCCGTTTGCAGTTCCCCTTCGAAACGGAAGGTCAGATTCGGGCCGTTGCCGGGATCAGCAGAAGGGACTGCCCTGACCCGGGTTACGGTATAGGCCTGATTGAGGGTAATGCTTAACGAGGCATTGCGCGGAAGCTGCTGCCCGTGCTTTCCCCAGTATTTTATAAGAGCGATGTTCGAAGGACTCTTCCAGCAGGACATAAGTCCTTCAGCGGGGATGACTGCCGTAATACTCATATTTCAGTACTATTTGGAGAACCGGCAGCTGCAGCTACAAATCCTGTTTTGACCATTTCCGTAAAGGGAATAACCGTATGCAATCCTTTGGAGCCGAAATAATGCACGATTTCGTCACGGCCGCCCTCTCCGGCAGCCAGAACAAAATCGCCGCCCCAGGCACCGAGCGACTTCACAACTCCTTTAAAATCAATGAAAAGCCGCTTTTGCACAGCTTCAGCATTCAGCAGTTTCGACATAATCTCTTCGTGGCGATTTAGCAATGCTGAAAAATGTTCGAAATCGGAGACACGTGCCAGGCTTTCGCTTATCCGGCTGATTTCTTCTGTCTCATTCAGAAATCCCTCTTTTGGTAACTGCAGGAACCTCCGGACTTCGGCACCCGAATCCTGCTTTTTCCCAAGGTACACCAGCCACAGTTTATCAGCAAAGGGAGGACAAAACATAACCGGCCGAATTTCCGGCCGATCGTTAACGATACGGTAAATCAAAGGGCCATCAGCGACAGCACAGGCTACATCGTATCCGGAGCCCTGCGATATCATCCGGTGAAGCTCCATTTGACCGACACCCGCGAAGGTTGCCAGCAGCGATGTAAGGGAAGAGCTGCTACCAAGCCCCCACTCCCTGATGAAATCGAGTCGGGTTACCACCTTTTGTCCGGAGGCAGAAATTTCAAAATCCGGGTTCAGCTCTGCCAGCGCTTTCAGCATACGTTGCAGTTTAAGTGCCAGTGCGGTATCGGAAGATGTAACAATTCCGAACCCGGGCAGACTGAAAGAGACGGATAACCAAAGTCCGGAAGGGTCGTAGGCCTCCCATTGCAGGTAAGGATTACTTGAGCCCGGCTCAACCAGCATATGCTGTCCGGCATAAAGAGGAACGGCAAGGGCAGCAGCACCGCAGAGCACCATATATTCTCCGGTGATCATCAGCTTTCCGCTTGCAAAGCCGTTCCAGGGTATATCCATTGTTTAATTGTAGGGTGAAACGCCGTTGCGAATCGATGCCAGAAAGGCTGCAACCGCATTGTGCGACACTTTATGATGTTTGAAATATTCAACCGCACGTAACTTTTCCTGCTCATCGGCCATCAGCATATTCAGGATATTGAGCAGGTGCATTTTCATATGTCCGACCTGAATACCTTTGGTGGTCAGCGATTTTACGGCTCCGAAGTTATTTGCAAGACCAATGGATGAGGCGATTTGCATCAGTTCAGGGGCTCCGGGATTTCCTAACAGTTCCAGCGAAAACCTTGCCATAGGGTGAAGAGAGGTTAGACCGCCCACCGTTCCGATGGCTATAGGAAGCGTAAGACTGTAATGAAATCGTCCGTTTTGTATGCTTACTTCGGTAAGGCTGCGGTATTTCCCGTCGCGTGCCGCCCATGCATGTCCGCAGGCTTCAATGGCACGAAAGTCGTTTCCTGTAGAGAGTGCAACGGCATCCACGCCGTTAAAAATTCCCTTATTGTGTGTCGCAGCACGGTAAACGTCCGCGGAAGCGATCTGAACTGCTTTTTCAAACTTCCAGGCAAATTCTTCTGCACTAAGCATTTCATCGATGCCGGCAAAGTCCTTTACATCGCATTCCACCCAGGTACGAACCACGCATTCAGGAGTGAAATTCGACAGTATTGCCATGATGATCTGCAGGGGTTCACCTCCGAATTCATCGCTTTCGTTCACAAATTGCCGCAAACCGGCTGCATATTCTTCGAGGCAGGAGTTTATAAAATTGGCGCCCATCGAATCGCGGGTATCAAACTTCACCGAAAGCTGATAATAACCATCAAGGCTGGAGGTCATATCCACCAGCTCCATGCCTGTAACCCCTCCTCCCCTTCTCTCCATATTGGCAGTAATGGAGGCTGTACGCCTGAGAAGCTGTTCGCGAAGAACGGGAAATGCAGCCTGAAGCTTCGCATAGTTTCCGTTCCAGATAAAATGTACCTGCCCGTTCTTGATGGTAGAAATAATTTCGGATTTAAACCCTCCCAGTCCCGACCAGAACTTGGCACTGTTGGCCGCGGCTGCAATCACCGAGCTCTCTTCAATCACCATAGGGACCATATAAATGCGCCCGTTGATCATTACATTGGGAGCAATTCCAAAAGGGAAATAATAATTGGTCAGGGTGTTTTCGCTGAATTCGTCGAACATTTTCTGCATATCCGCATCGCGGTGCCAGAACGAACGAAGGAGCGACACAGCTTCTTCCGGCACAGTGAAACGGGAAGCTATCACTGAGAGTTTCTCTTCCTTTGATAATTTCGAAAAACCCTTAAGTATATTTTTGTCTGACATGCTTTTTTGGTTATTGCTGAAGTCTTACGTCAACAGCGTCTGCAAAAATAGGAATTAACACCCTCTTTCCGATTATTTTTGTACTGTAATCGTATTACAACTTGTTAACAATTAGCCGTATAATCAGCATTACCGGTCATTATCGGAAGTAATTTCAAGGTTCGCAGAAAGCATGCGTTAATCGTCATTTCCGTGCTATTAAACAAGTTACGGTAATAAACGGCACAACTCGCCTTTTTGTTCAAACAAAAATCTTTTTTATTAAACAATACAACCAAGTCGACCCTGCATAACATATTGTTCAATCGGAGCAGAAAAGGCATACATTCACAGAACCGGGAATGAATTTCTATGGCTGAAATCAACTTGTCAGATTTAACTTTTTATCCTTGCACTTTAAACAAATATTGTCGTAATATTGAACGTGAAAAATACCGGGAAAACTCATGAAACTATTCATCAACCAGATTGAATTCCAGATCTACCGCGGCGCGAAGGTAATGGACGCTGTAAGAGCTTACTACACTACTACCCGACAGGATGTACCCGCAATTTTACCTCCTGCTTTCGACAGATACGGAAATTTGCTGGAACCCGACGGAGAGCTCCTTCCTGAGCAAAGAGTTTTTATCTTTGAGCCACAATTTGATGGCCGACATGATTAAAAGAATCCTCCTCTTAGCATCCGTTGCAATCCATTCGTTAACGATCAGCGTATGGGCCGGGACACCGGCACCTGCCGATACAACCACATTGGTGCTGCTTTCGGTAAACGATATGCACGCACGCATCGATCAGTTTCCACAGTTTATTTCAATGGTCGACAGTATTCGAAGTCATCATAAACATGTGCTTCTTTTTTCAGCCGGCGATATGTTTACCGGCAACCCTGTGGTTGATCAGTATCCCGACAAGGGATATCCCATCATTGAGCTTATGAACATGGCCCGCTTCGATGCCACCGCCACCGGAAATCATGAATTTGATTACGGTCAGGAGACCTTACTGGAGCGTATAAAACAGGCTGACTTTCCATTTCTTTCGGCCAATATCCATACCACCGGTGACAATCCGCTGAAGTTCAAACCCTACCACATCATCACACTCGAAAACGGAATTAAAGTCGGGCTGATTAGTTTCATACAGCTGAATGAAGCCGGACTTCCCGACAGCCACCCAAGCAGACTCGAAGGAATTACCTTTACCGATGCCCTTTCAACAGCTCCGGCATACACCTTCCTGCGCGACAGCTGCGATGTATTTGTCGCACTCACCCATCTGGGTTTTGAAACCGATGTGAAACTGACGGAAGTCTTTCCTTTTCCCGACATCATTCTTGGCGGACATACCCACACCCTGGTTACAAATCCCCGCACCTTCAACAACGTGCCGGTGATGCAGGCTGGCTCCGGTTTACGGCATGTAACCATAGCTGTACTAAAGGTGGCAAACGGGAAGGTAACGCACCTGGAGGCACGTAACCTGGATGTAAGAACCCATTCCGGCATCAATTCCCAGGCCCTTGCTCTGGTTGAAAAATATAACGACAATCCGGAATTGAACCAGATTATAGGTACTGCTGCGGACGATATCGCCGGATCCGACGCACTGGGCAGCCTTATAACGGATGCCATGGCCTCCGTCGCTCCCCTTGAAATTGCATTCCAGAACAAGGGAGGCATCCGGATCGACAATCTGCCCAAAGGCGATATTACTATTAAGGATGTTTTCCGGCTCGATCCTTTCGGCAACGAACTTATTCACTTCATGCTTTCGCCCGACGATATTAAATCGCTGATAATAAACGCATACAACAGGGAAAAATCCATCGACCTCTATCCTTCGGGAATCACGTATACCGTTATTACCAATCCTGAGGGGATTGCTATCGACGTGGATATCCGCATGCCCGACGGATCTCTGCCCGTCCCCGGAAAATTATATAATACCGGTGTCAGCAGCTATGTGGCCAGCAGTTACACCTTTTCGCGCAGCAGCGAAGGCGAAAGTCTGTACATCATCACTGCCGAGTCTCTCATCAACTTTATAAGGAGCCAAAAGCTGATCGGAAACAGCGGAACAAAACGGGTGTTTGTAAGGCAACAGTAAACACATCGCGGTTTGGATTGTTTTCTGCTTACCAATGCAGGCAGTTTGCCGGTTTTCTTTAAAATTCCGATTTATGAATACCCCTTCAAAGCCTTTTACCCTTAGCGGACAAGTGGTTGATGTAGTTGCAGGAACCATTTATCCGGCCACGATAACCATCAGCAACGGTCGCATCCTTTCGGTGCAACCTGCTGAAAAAGCAGGCAACCGTTACATTTTACCCGGACTTATTGATGCGCACGTGCACATCGAAAGTTCCATGCTCCTGCCATCGGAGTTTGCACGTCTTGCTGTAGTGCACGGTACCACAGGTACCGTTTCAGACCCGCACGAAATTGCCAATGTCCTGGGCATGGATGGCGTTCGCTTTATGATGCGTAACGGACAAAAGGTACCTTTTCGCTTTACCTTCGGAGCACCTTCGTGCGTTCCTGCAACGCCCTTCGAAACATCGGGCGCCAGTCTGGGTCCCGGGGAAGTGGAGGAAATGCTTTCCTGGCCGGAGATCGGCTACCTGAGTGAAATGATGAATTATCCCGGTGTGCTCAATGGCGATGCCGGTGTGATGGCAAAGCTGAATGCCGCAGCAAAGGCCGGAAAACCCGTCGACGGACACGCCCCCGGACTTCTGGGAGAAGACGCAGCCAGGTACGCATCGGCAGGCATAAGCACCGACCATGAGTGCTTCACCCTGGAAGAAGCCATCGACAAAATTGGTGCCGGCATGAAAGTACTGATCCGTGAAGGCAGCGCGGCACGCAATTTTGAGGCGCTTTCCCGATTGCTGCATACCCACCCGGGAATGGTGATGTTCTGTTCCGACGACAAACACCCCGACGACTTGATAAAAGGGCATATAAACCTGCTCGTGAAGAGGGCTCTTCAAATGGGATATAATTTTATGGATGTGGTCAGAGCATGTACGCTGAATCCGGTAAAACACTACAACCTCGATGCCGGATTGCTGCAAACCGGGGATCCTGCCGATTTCATTCTTGTTGATAATCTGAGCGATTTCAATGTCTTGGAGACTTACGTGGGCGGCCGTAAAGTAGCTGAAAACGGCGTCTCCCTGATTGAGCGCGAAGAGGAGAAAGAACCCAATCATTTCAATGCTCTTTCCGTTACTCCGGATATGCTTCTGGTACCTGCCCTTGGCACACACATCCGCGTTCAGTCGGCATCCGACGGTCAGCTGATTACGGAAGCTGTCGTAAAAAAAGCTTTGGTAGTTGACGGATTTGTGGTAAGCGATCCCAAAAGGGATATTCTCAAAATACTGGTAATGAACCGGTATCAGCCGGCACCTCCGGCAATAGGATTTGTAAGTGGTATTGGACTGAAACACGGCGCTCTTGCATCCACCGTTGCACACGACAGCCACAACATCATTGCTGTGGGGGTTGACGACACCTCAATTGCCCGTGCCGTGGCTATGATAACAGAAGCACGGGGCGGCATCGCCTGCGTGGAAGGCCCCGACCCAGCTTTCGACAAGGCCGTGCTCTTACCCCTTCCGGTTGCCGGAATTATGTCGGGCGACGACGGTTATACCGTTGCCGAAAGCTACAGCAAGATCAACGAAATGTCGAAAAGGCTGGGAACTAAGCTGGAAGCACCGTTTATGACCCTGTCGTTCATGGCTCTTCTGGTAATACCGTCACTAAAACTCAGCGACAAGGGACTCTTCGACGGCGACGCCTTCCGTTTTACGTCACTTTTTGCATCGGAAATGGAAACCGAAGCAGGACGCACTTCATAAAATTTTCAGGAACAGGCATCGGAAATCCAGCGTAATCAGAGGTTTTATGGGTATTTCTTTTACAAAATAATAAATCTAATTACATGGGTTACATATACGGTTTTATTAACATTATTTGTTTACCTTTGTCAAAAATATTTTAAACCCGAATATCATGGCAAAGGAAGTTGTTCTTGACATCGTGAAGCTGGAAGCTGCGGCCAGTAAGCTGCGCGCCATAGCTCACCCCATGCGGATCGCGATCATCGACCTGCTCAGCGAAAAGAAAAAACTCAGTGTAACTGAAATTTACGAGTATCTGAAAATTGAACAGGCAGCCGCATCACATCACCTCAATATACTGAAAAGTAAAGGCGTCCTTGTTTCGAAAAGAGAAGGCAAGCAGATCCACTATGCAGTGAAATCAGCAGCCATCAACGAAATAATCCAGTGTATCGACAAGTGTAACGGTTAATCCGTTCAGGTTAATCCAACCGCAAACAATCCGGGGAGAAAACAATCGTGTTCTTCCCGAATTGTCTTTTATATCTTCTTACGAATTGCTAATCCAGCTGCCACTCTTCCTCAACGGTCCAGTTGGCGCGGAGTTCGGTCTCTTTGTGGAAATAGGAAACCGGCTCGGCTTGTTTTTTCTGAAGGTAATTTCCCGTATCCCACATACCGTTTCCATTCAGGTCGTGGATGGCACGAAAACGGTATTTGCGCGGACTCAGGAACGGAAAATCAATTTCGGCATCGCCATAAATTACATGCCGGGCCATCACACTTTCCTTTTCTCCCAGCATCTCTACAATATATGAATTGCTGTTGCCCCCGGCTTTTATTATCAGTTTAATAGAACCCGTTTCTTCTTCAGTCAGCGCCCTGAAGCGGAATGCCGTACTGTCGTTCGGATATCCAAAAATGCTTACAAGAGCGCTGTCTTTCAGCTCTAGGCGATAGGGTACCCCTGCTTTCCATGGATACTTCAGCATGAGTTTCATCTTCAGCGAGTCTGCAAAGGTCAGTTCCGGTTTTAGGCTGAGCGTATCGGCAAAAAACCGAATGCGGGCAGTATCCAGGGAAACCAGAGGGTCGCTGCTTGTAATCACCAGGGGCAATCCGGGTTTGATGCGGTTTGCACTTATACCGGCAGTAAGCGTTGGTTTGCGTTTGGGAGGAACGGCCAGCTGTCCTCTTGCAGAGGCAGGCGGAGGAGGTATCAGCGACAGATAAAGGGTATCCTGCACCCGGCCGTTGGCAGTAACTTCCAGCATCAGGGTGTCGGAAACCGGATTCGGCACCCACAACGTAACGGTATCGCGCCGGCTGTTATATGCCGTCAGCAGCCAGTCGCCCTCCATTTCAGGTTTCAGCGAACGTAACTGCAACGATTTTACAGGCTGCCTGAAATAAAGGGCAACGACATCCTGGCGCAGCACAGTCCCCTTTTGCAAACGCTGCGTGGTATCGCTTTCGCGGAAATGATAAAGGATATACGAAGGCTCCTTCCTCAGCGGAGCTGCTTTCAGGGTATCCGGCGAAAGGCTGTCGCGCACCTGCACCGTACCGGACACCGGGATCGTATCTGCCACATTCGAAGAATCTGCTGCCACATCTGCTTTCACCGGGCCGGTAACGGAGCTGTCGGGCAGTCTCACCCCCACGGAAGGTCCCTGAAAAATGGAAAGATCATAGGGTCGCACCAGCGAATCGGCAAACGCGATATCCTCGGTTGGCATATCGTACAGGTAATTTCCATTAAGATCACTCAGGGCAAACATCTTATACTCCCCCTCACGCAGATTTGCAAGCCGGAATGCCCCCTGATCGTTGGTGCGTGCAACGTAATATGGACGTGTGGTATAGGGAATGCTGTCGGCAATACTGTCGTAAAGCATAACCAGCGCACCTTTTACAGGCTGACGAGTAAAGGCGTTGATAACCTTTCCCGCAAGAGAAAGCGAATCGATCACCGGACCGGTGGAAAAAGTAAAATTATAGGCAGCCAGAGGATTCGACTCAGTAAGATCCACAATGGCATCGCCGAAAAAGAAGTTGTAAGTGGTATTATCCTTCAAAGGCTCCTTAAACCGCATTATCAGATTTTTACCCCTTTGCTGAAAATCCGGTTGTTCCGACAAGGGAGGCGAAACCATCAGCTGATTGTTGATGTCCTTAAGCGAAATAAATTCACTGAAGGTAAGTGTAACCCTGTCGTCGCTGAAATTCACGCTCTGGTTTTCGGGTACCGAACGAATAACTTCGGGCGGTGTAGTGTCCTTAGGTCCGCCCGTAGGAGCTACAGGCTGCGCGCAGGCAGCCAGAAGCAAAAGGCCGGAGACCAACACGCGCACAAGACTATACATTGGAACAGGTTTCAGGGTTATTGATTTTTTACAGTGCAAAGATGGGAATTTTTTGAACAGTACCCTTCCTGCCGTACAGATAATCGTGCACCCCAATCAAGCGTTACGACAGGAAACACACCGGCACAGCCTGCCGATCTTTTAAACGGTTTTCACTATCTTTACAACGCATCAATCGTGCATATGCGTCTTCGATATCGTCTTATACTCCTTATTTCTCTGCTGCCGCTGGCTCTATCTTCCCAACTTTCCGGAAGCGGTGCCGTCTGTTGCAGCATGAAACACCGGACTGCAGCCGTTGCCGACCATTACCGGATAGAAGCGGAATTCTGCTCCTACGATGTTACTTTTCTGCAATTTAACCTTTCTATTGATCCCGCCATAGAGCCTATTGAAGGATCGGTGCTTACACAGTTCCGCTTTACGGGAATTCCATCTGCCTGCCTCGGGATGGAATTATCAACAACTTTTACTGTTGACTCGGTACTCTTCGATGGTCTTCCTGCAACTTACGAACATTCGGGCGAGTACACGCTCAGGATTTTCTGTCCCTCCGGGCTGACTGCCGGCGACATTCATTCGGTAGAAGTATTTTATCGCGGCATACCGTCGCAGGGTCAGGGTTTCGGCTCGGTAGGCCGAATCCCGCACAACGGCAATCCGGCCTTCTGGACCCTCTCAGAGCCTTATGGCTGCCGCGACTGGTGGCCCGGCAGAAACGACCTTTTCGACAAAGCCGATTCCATACGAATGAATATCCGCACACCGGCCTCCTTCCGGGTTGCTTCCAACGGAATTCTTGTCAGCGAGGAAGTAAGCGGGGACTCCCGCACTACCATCTGGGAACACCGCCACCCAATAGCACCCTACCTTATTGCTCTGGCCATCACCAACTACCAGGTACACACCGATACCGCATACCCTGGCGGTTTGCCCCTGCCTGTCATCAACTATCTCTATCCCGAAACGGCATCTGTAAATATCCCGCGCGTTGCCCAAACGCCTATGATCATCGAACTCTTTTCATCCCTGTTTACTCCTTATCCCTTTATGGATGAAAAATACGGACATGCGCAGTTTGGCTGGGGCGGAGGAATGGAACACCAGACCATGTCGTTCATGGGCCGGTTCGATTATGAGATCATAGCCCACGAGCTAGCCCACCAGTGGTTTGGGAATATGATTACCCTGAGACTCTGGCCCGAGATATGGCTGAACGAAGGTTTTGCCACCTACCTGTCGGCCATAACCTATGAGCATTTTTTCGACGGTTACTGGTGGCCCAGGTGGAAATCGCAGGCCATTGAATTTGTTACCTCCGAACCCGGAGGCTCGGTTTATTGCCCCGACACCATCAACCCCGATCGCCTCTTCAATGCCAGGCTTACCTATTACAAGGGGGCCCTTCTGCTTCACATGCTTCGGTTTGTGATGGGCGACGAAGCCTTTTTTACCGCCTGCCGCAACTACCTTGACGATCCACGGCTGAAATACAGCTTTGCGACCACAGCAGATCTTAAAGCACACCTCGAAGCCGCTTACGGAAGCAGCCTCGATCGCTTTTTCAGCGACTGGTATACCGGCGAGGGATTTCCTTCATGGCATGTACACCTTGTCGGACAAAGCGGCTACGATTACCACCTTATGCTCTCGCAGCAAACATCCCACCCTTCGGTCGGCTTTTTCAGCATGCCCGTACCGGTACGGTTCTACGGCGCCGGACGCGATACTTTAATGATTTTTAACCATTCACACAATGCGGAGTCCTGGATCATCAGCCCCGGATTTATTGTTGATTCTATACGCATCGATCCGGAACAATGGCTGATATCGGCAGGTAATACTTATGAAATTGCCAAGCCCGGCCTGGAAGTAAGCCTGAGTCCCAATCCTGCAGCCGATTACACCTTGCTACGCATACCTGACAGCAATGCCAGTTTCAGGATTTACACTTCTGCCGGAAGCGAGGTATCGGCACCTTTCGGCCGTAGCAGCGACGGCATTGAACTTAGTCTGCGGAACCTGCGCGCCGGAACGTATTTTATTCATTACAAAAACGGCAATGAAAGCGGCATACTTAAACTCGTGATCGCACGTTAAAGCTGAATTCCGTCCCCGGAAGGGAAGTATAACGAATGCTGCGATAAAACCGGCATTTGCATAAAGCACGCACTGTTTTGCCTTGGCGGGATGGGATTACGGACCGGCCGAACGAACGAAAACCGGCGAATGTACCATCAAATATTTATCTTTGTCGTGACAAATCATCTCCTTTCTGGCTATAAATCCATGAAAAAGACGCTTGCAATTCTGCTTCTTTCACTCACAGTGAATGCCGGTTTAATGGCTCAATACAGCATACAGGACTCGGCAATCTCCACCAACCTCATTTTCGGATCGTTTTCCTATTTGTTGCCGGGCGGCGACATGGCCACCCGTTACGGTTCGTTTGCACAAATAGGACCTGGCTATATGTTCAAAACCAGGTCGAACTGGATTCTCGGCATTGAAAGCAACTTTATGTTTGGAGACCGTCTGAAGAATGAAGACAACATACTAAAAGGCATAATTACCTCCGACGGTAACGTAATCGACCTGGAAGGCACCTATGCCGATTATCATTTCTTCATGCGCGGATTCAGCGCTGTCGGCAGGGTTGGAAAGGTTGTTCCGGCATACGGCCCCAATCCCAACTCCGGCATTTTGGTGAGCATGGGTGGCGGTTACGTTCAGCACAAAATACGTATAGAACACAAAGACAAAACCGCCCCTCAGATCATCGACGACTACGCCAAAGGCTACGATGAACTGAAGGAAGGGTTTGTGTCAAATCTTTTTTTGGGATATCTTTACCTCAGTAACAACAACAAGGTCAACTTTTTTGCAGGTATCGACGTTTCGCTTGCCTTTACGCGTGATGCCAGGCCGTACAGCTTTTCCGGCCAAAAGTATCTGAACGGTGAATTTATTGATACCTTTACCGGCATCAGGGCAGGATGGATTTTCCCCGTTTACAGACGTGCGCCCAGGGAATTCTACTATTATTAGCAATAAAGGGCGTGTTGCACTCAGTATCAACCAAACAGTGAAGTAATGAGGCTTCTATACAGTACCGGCATTGCGATCTACTATCTGGCAGTCAGGCTTGCCGGACTGTTCAGCGCAAAAGCACGATCGTGGCACTACGGACGCCGTTCTCTTTTCGACAAGCTGGAAGAGGTTTTTGCAGCCCATTATGCAGCCGAAGATCCGGCTCCAGTTGTTTGGTTTCACTGCGCATCTCTGGGCGAATTTGAACAGGGAAAGCCCGTTATCGAAGCCTTCCGCAAACAACATCCCTCCGCTTCCATACTGCTGACGTTCTTTTCACCATCGGGTTATAACCATCGCCTGCAGAACGATTTTGTTGACCACGTTTTCTATCTTCCCATCGATACCATCCGTAACGCCCGCCGCTTCGTGCGCATAACCCGACCCGCGATGGCCGTATTTGTAAAATATGAATTCTGGTTCAACTACCTCAACGAGCTTTTTAAACACAATATCCCCGTTTTTACCATTTCAGCCATATTCCGGCCCGATCAGCACTTCTTCAAGTGGTACGGAGGATGGGCCAGAACGCATCTGCGAAAAATCAAGCTTATTTTTGTTCAGGATGAGGAGTCGGCCGAGTTGTTGCGAATGGTGGAAATCAACAACAGTATAGTTGGCGGCGATACCCGTTTCGACCGGGTTGCTGAAATCCGTCAGCACCAGGCAGTATTTCCGCTGATTGAAGAATTTATCAGCGGCTGCAGAGTAGTTGTAGCCGGCAGCACCTGGCCTCCCGATGAACTCCTGCTGCACGAATTGAGCAGACATACCGACGAAAAGGTAAAATTTATCGTCGCCCCGCACGAAATCAGCGAAACGCATCTGAAGGAGCTCGCTGCCAGACTGGGCTCTTCGGCCATTTGCTACAGTCAGGCCGGCGATACCAAAATCAGCAGCAAGCGCTTCCTGATCATTGACTCTATCGGCATGCTGTCGCAACTCTACTGCTACGCAACCATTACGTATGTTGGGGGAGGTTTCGGTGTAGGGATACATAACACCCTTGAAGCTGCGACCTGGTCAAAGCCCGTTTTCTTCGGGCCCAACTATCACCGCTTCCGCGAAGCCCGCGAGATGGTTGCGGAAGGCGCTGCCTTCAGCATCAACGATGCCGGATCATTTGTACTGCTGGCTACGCGCCTGCTCAACGATCCCGCTCAGCTCAGCGAAGTTTCGGCCCGGGCTGGCAACTACGTTACCGAACGTACAGGAGCAACGCAGCGGGTTATGGAGGCCATTACCATGCAGGGCAGCAACAACCGCACAAAGCCGGGTATCAGAATTCTTCTGTAACGCATCCCAGCGTTCCCATTCCGGATTTTATCCTTCCGATATCCCTTTTGAAGTAACGATATACCTTTCATTATCCTCAGGCTTGTCGATCATAAACCTTACCAGAGCAAGCCCCGGCCCGTCGTAGGCCGCCGTAAAAGAGATTGTCCGCCCGAACTGCTGTTTCCAGTGACCGGTAAGTCGTGACGATTCATGAACATGACCGTGGAGGGTGATGTACGGTTGCCTGCTTTCGATAAACCGTTGCACGGCAATACTGCCAACGTGCACATCCAGAGGCACATAATCCACCATCTTTCCATCAAGCTCTGCCCTGTCGAGAAAACTTCCGTAGGGTGGAGAATGCATCATGAAGATGGCCTTCTCCATGGAATCGCTCCCGGCCAGCCGTTCCAGATCACCGGCAATGGTAGCATATTCTGTGTCATAGCCAGGATCAGCCGTACGATACCCCGACGAAGGATCGCTGCATCCCGGATCCACATACCTCGAAACATCAAACTTTTCCCAGTCCTTGATCTGAAACGGGGTTGGCGGAACAAACGGATAACCATAAATATGGTAAGGCCCGAATTTGGCCTTACTGCAGTTCAGATATTTCCAGAGTTCCCTCTCCTCCCCTTCACGAAAAGCCGTTTCGCAGATGCGATGGTCGTCGTTGCCCATGATCACGAACACTTCGGGGTAATTGCATCCCAGTTGTTTCGACACCCTTTTAAATCCTGGAATCAGATACTCCCTTGCAAAATCGGGTATCTCTCGCCCCTGCACCCGCACGGAACGGTGTACATGCGGCAGCAGATCGCCCCCGAGGAATACAAATGCCGGTTTCTGACGGATAATTTCCCGAAAAAGAAGTTCGTATTTTTCGGTGTGACCATGCAGGTCGCTTACAAAAAAACAAGTATTCATAGGCAGGGAGAAGATTTATAAATCAATCTTCCGGAGAAGTCTTGCAGGATCGGTAACTGCACCGATCATCACCGCGAAGCTGGTTTGTCCTGCAACGTCGCTGTCGGTTACCAGATGGAGGTCAATCAGACCTTCCGACGGATATCCGGTACGTTGAAAATTTTCTTCGGCAAGACATTTACTCCATCCGTCGAGCCAAGCTTTAAGGCAATTCAGTTGCTGTTCGTCCGCCCCGTGGTGTATCAGCAGGTCGATATCGCTTGCCGGTCCTGCTGTAGCATTCTTGGTGCTTCCGATGATGTATACGGCTTTTACGCCGAGCCGGCGCATCTCCATCAACTCGGCTATACGCTCGGCCATACGAAACCGCCACTTCCAGTGCTGATCGGATTCGGCTCCAAGTACTCCGGCATCGCCCTCTCCGGCAGTACCATTGCTTTTTCCGGTATCGAGCAAACGAAGCGAATTCCGCAAACGCTGCTGAAAAATATAGTTACCTAAGCGATCGGCAATGGTATTGATAAGCCGTTGCTCCTCGGGATAAAACTGACCTCCTTTCTGCTCCTGAATCAGCTGGGTGTAAACCACCCGAATCTCCCCGCTGATGCTGTTGTCAATCACAACATCGGCCTTCAGCATCCAGGGAGTTTCCCGGTAATCATCGGTCTTCCACTCCTGCCCCTCAAATATTACCTTGATCTCGCAAATGGTGGTATGCTGAAATCCAAGGGGAACAAACCGGATAAGCTCCCTGAACAGCACATCGGCAGGCAGCTCCTGATCCGACAACAGACCGTTGAGCCTGTACAGTGTATTCAGCTCTTTCTCGCGCTCCTTAAGCCGTTGCAGTACAATATCGTTAATCATATCTTCAAGATCTGAGCCAGGCTGACCCTACATCGCAGACTATTTGCAACTAAAAACAGCTTCAACTAAACTTTCACTGTAATTCTTCCTTTTCAGCAGGTTAATAAAGCCCGGTACATTTAAATGCTAAATTAGCAAAATCTTATCTTTGCGTGAACATACAGACAAACAATCCGAAAAATGTCAGAAAATGAGAAGAAGCCGGTAGTGGGAATCACTCATGGCGATATAAACAGCATAAGTTACGAGGTAATTATCAAATCTTTTATTGATAACAGAATTTTCGAACTTCTGACGCCCGTGGTTTACGGCTCATCGAAAGTGGCATCCTACCACCGCAAGATGCTTAATGTCAGCGAATTTAACTTCAACCTCATCAAAAAGGCCGATGCAGCCAATCCCAAGCGGGCAAACATCGTAAATATCAATGACCAGGAAATACGAATAGAGCTCGGGAAATCAACCCAAATTGCCGGGGAACTCGCCCTGCTTTCACTGGAAGCTGCCGTTGAGGATCTCAAAAAAGGGCTTATTGATGTACTGGTAACTGCTCCCATCAACAAGCAGAACATACAATCAAAGAACTTCCATTTTCCGGGACATACCGAATATCTTGCCAGCCGCTTTGGCGCTACCGACGATCTCATGCTGATGGTCAGCAATAAACTCAGGATCGGTATGGCCACAGGCCATATTCCCCTTCGGGAAGTTCCGGGCGCACTTACAGAAGAGTTGCTGCTGCGCAAAATCGGAATATTACACCAGTCACTCCTCCAGGACTTTGCGATTCGTAGTCCCCGCATTGCCCTGCTGGGACTAAATCCGCATGCCGGTGACAACGGGTTACTTGGTGAAGAGGAGCAAAGAGTTATCAAACCGGCCATCGACAAGGCATTCGCCGAAGGTAAGCTGGTGTTCGGGCCTTTCCCGGCCGATGGTTTCTTCGGATCGGGCAATTACACCCAGTTCGATGGAATACTGGCGATGTTCCATGACCAGGGGATGCTTCCCTTCAAGGCTTTCTCGTTCGATTCGGGTGTAAACTATACCGCCGGACTGCCCGTGATTCGCACCTCTCCGGCTCATGGAACTGCCTACGAGCTGGCCGGCAAGGATATGGCTTCGCCCGACTCGTTCAGGGCAGCCCTTTATCTGGCCTGCGACATTTACAATAACCGCAGAATGTATGCCGACATCACGGCAAATCCGCTGCATGTCAGCAAGCAGGAGACCGAATAAACCCCATAGTTCAAATTATGGCACGACCCGTTTATCTTTTCAGGGATTTAGCCGGATTGCTGGGAGGCGAACTCCATGGGAATCCAGGCAACGGGCACATTGCTGAACTTCTGACCGACAGCCGCAAGCTGTCAACTCCGCTGGAAACCGCATTTTTCGCTCTCGTTACCACCCGCAACGACGGGCACCGCTACATCGGCGACCTCTACGAAAGGGGCGTCAGGCATTTTGTTGTTTCGTACATCCCGGAAGGCAATTTCAGCGATGCTGCCTTTCTGACAGTAAGCGATACACTGCGGGCTCTGCAGCGACTGGCTGCACATCACCGCAGCCTGAGTACTTGTCCGGTTACGGCAATAACGGGAAGCAACGGCAAAACCATCGTCAAAGAATGGCTCTGGCAGCTTCTGTCGCCCGAACATGTAATTGTTCGCAGCCCCAAAAGTTACAACTCCCAAACCGGTGTGCCGCTTTCGGTATGGCAGATGAATCCCCTGCACACCCTGGCAATCTTTGAAGCCGGCATCTCCGAGCCGGGAGAAATGGAACATCTTGAACCCATAATAAAACCGGGCACGGGAATTTTCACCAATATCGGGCAGGCTCACGACCGCTTTTTCCGTTCGCGGTCAGAAAAAATCAACGAAAAGCTCAAGCTGTTCATCCACTGTGAAAAACTTATATTTTGCAGCGATCACGAGGAAATCCGACAGGCCATAGCAAACAATCCGAACATAAAAGCAACACTGTACGACTGGGGTTTTAACCCCAGCGCACGGCTGCGGATCACCGAAACCAGGGTAAAACGATCCTCCACCCTTATTAAAGCGATTATGGGAGGCGTGGAACGGGAGATCGCCATTCCGTTTACCGATGAAGCATCGTTCGAAAATGCCATGCACTGCTGGGTATTTATGCTGATGATGGGCTACGGACCCGATGTAACGGCCGGACGAATGCTCCGCTTGCAACCGGTAGCGATGCGCCTCGAAATGAAAGAGGGCATCAACGGCTGTGCCGTCATCAACGACACTTACAGCTCCGATCCCGAGTCTCTGGCCATTGCCCTCGATTTTCTGGCACAGCAGGACAAGCACGAAAAGCGCACCCTGATTTTGAGCGACATGCTTCAAATTTCAGGAGATGAAGAAGAGCGTTACCGCGAAATCGCAGGGCTGCTGTCTAATAAAAACATTCAGCGTTTCATAGGCATTGGACCTGCCCTGTCAAAATACTGCAGCTTTTTTTCTATGTCATCGGAGTTTTACCCCGGAACGGCAGAATTCCTGGCACGATTCAGCACCACTGCTTTCCGCGATGAAACCATACTTCTTAAAGGTGCACGTGTATTCGAATTCGAACGCATCAACGAAAGGCTTCAGCAGCGAAGCCACGAAACCGTACTCGAGGTTAACCTGAATGCTCTGGTTCACAACCTGAACTACTATCGCTCAAAGTTACAGCCGGGGGTAAAACTGATGGCGATGGTTAAGGCATTTTCATACGGAAGCGGCAGCTACGAGATTGCAAACACGCTTGAATGGCACCGTGCCGATTACCTCGCCGTTGCGTATGCTGATGAAGGGGTTGCCCTTCGCAGAGCAGGTATAAGTCTGCCCATACTGGTTATGAATCCCGAAGACAACGGGATGGATGCAATCCTGCGTTTCAATCTGGAACCGGAGATATACAACTTCAGAACCCTTGAAATGCTTGCCGGTGCTCTCCGGAACAATGGAAACGGCTATAAGCTGCCTGCCGGAATACACCTGAAATTCGATACGGGTATGCACCGGCTTGGATTCGAACCGGCGGATATTCCGGAGCTGGCACAATGCCTTCTGACAATGCCTACCATTACCGTGCAATCGGCATTTTCTCATCTGGTAGCCAGTGAAGATCCCGGGATGGATGCGTTTACAAGAAAACAGATCGACTGCTTCAGCCGAATGGCTGCTGAACTTCAGCAACTGCTGGGATACGGCTTTATCCGGCACATCCTTAATTCTGCCGGCATCGTCCGCTTCCCCGAAGCCCGGTTCGAAATGGTTCGCCTTGGAATATCGCTTTACGGCGTATCGTCTGATCCCCTGGAACAAAAGCAGCTCGAAACCGTCAGCAGCCTTAAAACCAGCGTTTCACAAATAAAAACGATAAAAAAAGGCGACACCGTCGGGTACAACAGGCGATGGACAGCCGTTCGCGACTCGGTGATAGCCACCATACCCGTGGGGTATGCCGATGGCCTGAGCCGGCGCCTGAGCAACGGAAGAGGGAAAATGATGCTTAACGGTGAGATAGTTCCTGTGGCAGGCAACATCTGTATGGACATGACCATGCTCGACATCACGGGAGTGCCGGCCAGCGAAGGGGATGAAGTAATTGTATTTGGTCCCGGAATGCCCATCTCCAACCTGGCCAGTGCCATGGATACCATCCCCTATGAGGTGCTTACCGGCATTTCGGGCAGGGTAAAACGCGTCTACTTCCAGGAATAATAAAGACGGAACGCAACCTGCCCTGCAGCAGAACGAACAAAGCAGGGGCAAAAGGGCGAACCTGAGAAAAAAATGCCACTTATTAAAATACTATAAAAGCTCCGCTATCTTCCCTATCTTTGAATCGAAGGAAACAACGTCTGCCGATATAAAAGAGATGCCGTTTCCGGATAAACGCCGGCCGGTGTTGACGTAAAAGCAAACGGCGGCACAAACTGACACCTGAACCTACAACGCGCGCATGAAACGCCTGTCAATCGTAATTCCCGCATACAACGAGGCCGCCACCATTCACCTTATCCTCGACAAAATTCTGAACGTTCGTCTCCATTACGATATCGAAAAGGAGATTATCGTCATCAACGACTGCTCATCCGACAACACCGCCGCGGCCTTGGCCGGATATGCATCCGCTCACCCTGAAGCCGGGATTGTTCTTTTTGATCAGCCGGTAAACAAGGGCAAGGGCGCTGCCATACACAAGGGGATAGAACTGGCTTCCGGTGATTTTGTAATTATACAGGATGCCGACCTGGAATACGATCCGGCTGATTACAATCTGCTGCTGAAACCGCTGATGGAAGATGTTGCAGATGTAGTTTACGGCTCCCGCTTTATGGGATCCGGGCCCCACCGCATTCTCTTTTTCTGGCATTCCATCGGCAACCAGTTCCTCACTTTTATCTCCAACATGTTCACCAACCTGAACCTTACCGATATGGAAACGTGTTATAAAATGTTCAGGGCTGAAATCATCAAAAAGGTAAGGCTGAGAGAGGCTCGTTTCGGGTTTGAACCCGAAGTAACGGCGCGCATCTCCCGCATTCCGAAAATCCGGATATACGAAGTAGGCATTTCCTATTACGGACGAACTTACGACGAAGGCAAGAAAATCGGAGCAAAAGACGGATTCCGGGCAATCTACTGCATTTTAAAATACAATGTTTTCGACCGGAAAATCTGGAGAAACAATCACTCAGGGTGATGGAATTCCTGACCTATTTAACAAATTTTATCTTGTTCATGGCATAAGCTACCATCCTGAGCAGCAGGAATCCATGCTTAAACCGTGAGATATTGGTATCCCCGTATTTCCGGGCCCGGTAACGAATAGGGACTTCCACCAGTTTAAGGTTCAGCTTTGCCGATCCAAAAATAAGATCAAAATCACCAAAAGGATCGAAATTCCCGAAATACGAGCGATTGGCTGCCAGTTTGCGGTAGTTTTCTGCCGTTAACACTTTGGTGCCGCACAGCGTATCTTTAATCCGCTGGTTCAGCAGCCAGGAAAACATCACCGAGAAGAACTTGTTACCCATCATATTCAGGGTGCGCATCGCCTCATCCTCCATAGGATATACGAGGCGTGTTCCGTTGATGTATTCTCCCTTGCCGGTAGCCAGCGCATTGTAAAACTTTGGAAGATCTTCAGGCGGAACCGTGAGGTCGGCATCCAGTATCATCAGGATATCGCCGGTGGCATGGTCGTAACCCTTACGAACGGCATCGCCCTTCCCCTTTCCATCCTGAACCAGGTATTTCACATCCCTCTTATCTTTATATGCTTCGCATACGCGAATTATCTCATCCAGGGTATCGTCGGTGGAATTACCTTCAACAAACAGAATCTCCGTATGTTTCCCCATTTCAGGAGTACGCAGAACGGCATCCTCGATATTCCCTTTTTCGTTCCTGGCCGGTATAATCACGCTAACGCTGAAGTCTTTATTATCGGCAGGCCTTGGTTCCGGCAGCCTGGCAATAATATAACCCGTTAAGCAAAGACTGTTGAACAGCGGCAAGTTGGCTACGTACTTGTTTAAAAACCAGGAAATAACCGGAATATTCACCGGAAAAAGAAAACGCTTACCCGACTTAACCACATCAAAACCTTCAAGTTCCAGCAGATTGATTACATCACCCCTGCCCAGCCAGTTTAATCTGCGGTGCGGCATCTTCAGCCCCAGCTTCTGAACCAGCCACAGGGCAGGCTCCCACAGGAAGTTATGATACGAAATCAGAATACGGGTTCCTGGATGGATTACTCCTTTTAGCTGCTGAAAAGCCACTTGAATATCTTCAAGATACCCGAGAGTATCGGAAAGGATTATATAATCGAACTTCTCATCAAGTTCCAGATTCTCAGCATCCATAACTCTGAAATTCAGATGTGGATGCTGTTGCCGGGCTATGCCTATCATAGAAGGCGACAGGTCGATGCCCATCCCGTACGACGGCTTTACTGCATTGAGCAGGTAACCGGTACCACAGCCGATCTCGAGCACCCTGGTACCGGCCGGTATGTTGAACCGGAAAAAGTTTACCAGATTCCGGTAGTAATAGTTGCTGCGTCTAATGTAACGGTTGCGGCGAGGTGCAACACTTTCAATGCCTTTCAGGACTTTCTTCTTATTCTCCGATAAATTATTCATTTGTGGTAGTTTCAGGGGCTCCCTGCACCGGTTTTATCCGTTCGCAACGGAAATCATCAAGGTAAACCGTTTGCCTGCCCTTATTCCAGACATAAATTTTTAAAATTCCTTCTTCAAGCTCACTGGAAGTGATAAACTCCAGATGTAGCTGCTTCCAGCCCTTTTTCCTCTCTTCCCGCACCACCTCTCCGGAATAGCGGTAAAAATCATCGCTATTTAAGGCGGAGGCTACAAGTACAACATCTTCTGCATCGCCCGAAACCCAAACGCTAGCTTTAAATAGCTCCCCAGGCTCAACATTCTGTTCTTCCACCCCAAGTGCAAAAGGGTGCAGGGGGTCAGAAATCACCGAGCTCTTTCCCGATCGGGCACGATCAAATGAAAGCACGCCCTGATCACCGGGCTTCATATTTACCGGAATCCGAATGGTAGAATCGTTCACTCCCCGTATTTCAGCGGAGTTGAAAACGATGCTTGCCGATCCTGTCCGGCCATCTGTACCTTTAGCCACCGGAACAAGCACCACTCCGCGGCCGCGGTATGCTTCGACGAGCTGCCATCCGGGAGTGCCGTTCAACCGAAGCAACGCAGAATCGGGTTCAACCCAGCCCGGTGTATGCATTATGGCCATTCGGCCACCGTAAAGATTAAACAGGGAATCGGTCAAAAACGGCTCTCCACCCCAATGAATAATACGGTTATTATAGGCGTCGAGGATGTAATAATCGGGATATATACGCTGAAGTTCAGAAACATACCTGCTTCGGCTGTACGCGTTTCCAAAGAATAGTCCGGCCATCGGCGATGCTCCCGGATTGGTAAATACTACCGCAGTCTTTTCATTCCATCCCGTTGCGGCACCCCAAACTTCCTCAAACTCCGGGTTAAAATCGGTACCGTATAATCTGTGTTTCAGATCAAGCCCGTGTTTTATCCCGAAAAACGACAACATTACGGCAAGGAAACCGGCAAGGGCAGATTTCAGGACCGGTTTGCGCACCGGCAGCAAGGCCAGATGCAGCAGTACGATCACCGGAATTGCCGCAATGCTTTCATAAGGTAAAAGATAGGCAGCTTTCGGCTGCTTTGCGATGAGCAGGTAACCGGCAGTCTGGGCAATAACCACGGCAAACAGAAGCCGTGCAGCCGGTTTGCGGATGGTTTGTTTCCCCAACCATATTACCAAAGCCAGAGCTGCCACGGCAAAAATACCTCCCGCAAACAGGGCAAAAAGCCGGGGATTTACCCTGAACAGATCAACAAGCTCAGTAAAATAGCGCGATGTATCGATGATGCTTTCACTCCCGCTTCCATATTGGCCGGAGTGGATAAAAAGACTATAAATCCAGTGAAACATATGCGGGTACATACGGATTACCGGCAGTGTAAAAACAAAGAATGCCAAAATGGAAAAGAGTCCGAACCGGAATCGTTCACTCCAGTGCCTAAGCAATATAAGCGGAATCAGCATCAGAGGGAAAAAGATAATTTTTGATGCCATTCCAAAACCTGCAATCACACCAAACCAGAGTGGATAGTTCAGTCGGTTTCTTTCACCGGTTTCAAAATACCAGTGCAGAGCAAGGGCTGCCATTGCGAAGGCGGCCGACATCTGCATTACCTCCTGAGTAGCTCTGGCAAAGCCGTTAAATAAAACAAAGCCCGATATAAACGGCGTCAGCTGCAGCAGAATGCCATACCACACCATCCCGGAGGCCGTCGTAACAAACCACCCGAGGACCAGCAGCACCAGGCTTCCTGTAACGGCGGTTGCTATATTCAGAATTCGAATGTAATGCTCCGGCTCCGCGAGTACGGCATCGGTAAGGTTATCGGCGCGTTTATCGAACATCCATACTGCCCGCAGTACCACACCACCGGCAACCTGCATGGTTGTACCGGGGTGGTCCACGTGCCCCGCAAGCCGGAACGTCGCCATATTCAGCGAATTAAACAGATATGCATACTCCGGATCGTAACCACCGGCATACCATGCCTTATCGCGCGCACGAATGGTATCAAGCGAAGTGATAAAAAGTATGAGGGGAATAACTAACAACAGACCTGCATGAAAAATCCGTTTAACTACAGGTCGTGCGATTACTTCGGAGCTGAGCATACAGCGGTTTTTGAATCTGCCAAAGATACAAAAATAGCCTGTTTGTCCCTCTTTCGTATATGGTTAAGCAATAATCGCTTCTATCCGATCCAGCTCATCGGTTGAAAAGTCCAGATTATCCAGTGCCGCAATGTTTTCATCCATTTGCGCAATGCTGCTTGCACCAATCAGCACTGAGGTAATTCTACTGTCTCGCAAAAGCCAGGCCAGCGACATCTGCGCCAGTTTCTGTCCGCGTGCTGCGGCAATCATGTTCAAACGTGCTGCCTTGTCCACTTTTTCAGCGGTTACCTGTTCTGGTCTCAGAAAGCCGGATTCACGGGATGCTCTCGATCCCGGTGGAATGCCTTCAAGATACTTTTCGGTAAGTAGTCCCTGCGCCAGCGGAGAAAAGGCAATACAACCCATCCCTTCTTCTTCCAGCACATGCAGCAATCCCCCTTCCACCCAACGGTCGAACAAAGAATAGCGGGGCTGGTGAATAAGGCAGCGAATGCCCATGGATTTTAAAATTGCAACTGCTTCCCGCGTTTGCTGTGCCGAATAATTTGACAATCCCACATACAGGGCTTTCCCCTGCCTCACTGCCTGCTCCAGAGCCCCCATGGTCTCCTCCATCGGCGTTTCCGGATCGGGGCGGTGCGAATAGAAGATATCGACGTACGACAAACGCATGCGTTTCAGACTTTGGTCGAGGCTGGAAATCAAATATTTTTTGGATCCAAAATCTCCGTATGGTCCCGGCCACATTGTGTATCCCGCTTTGGTAGAGATCACAAGTTCATCGCGATAACGTCCCAGATCGTTGCGCAATACCTGCCCCAGCGTCTCCTCGGCCGACCCCGGCGGAGGACCGTAGTTGTTTGCCAGATCGAAATGGGTTATACCCCGGTCGAATGCGTGAAGCAACATACTGCGGCTAACCTGGAATATATCAACACCCCCGAAGTTGTGCCACAGTCCCAAAGACAAGGCGGGAAGTTTTAATCCGCTCCTTCCGCAACGGTTATATACCATGGAATGATACCTTGCCTCATCGGCTGAATGAGTAATCATACGCTTGCATTTTTGTGTGATCCACTAAAATACGAAAAATAGCTTACCCTTCCAAATCAGAAGCCCTGTCCTTACGCCTATGACGGATATACTCCAGGAGTTTTCCGGAATCCTCCTTAACAAGTCCAAGCTTCACCGGCTTTAAAAGCCAGAAAATCAATCCGGCAATCCCTCCCCATAAAAAGAAGGCGGTAAACTGCAAAAGAGAAAATATAATTGCTGTTTCCGGATTAATACCATAAAATCCAAGCACAAAGACCAGACTTGCCTCACGGGTACCGAAGCCCGCAACCGATACCGGAAGCAGAGTAGCCAGGCTCATAAGGCTTAGAATAAAACCAATGTCGACTATCGAAAGGTGCAGGCCCAGCGCGTTAAAAATCCATTGATTGGACAGATAGAAGAAATAATAGGCCAGCAGGGTGAGAAGCCAGGGCATCAGCATACTGCGCTGAATCAAGCTTCCCCACAAATCTCTGACCATTAGCGGAAGTGAAGATGCGCCATCACCGACCATGAGCCTGAGCAGCCATTTCCCGGCAAGCCATGCTGTAAACATCAGCAAACCGGTAGCCAGCAGATATACACTTCCGTGAAGTTCGCCCGCAACCTGGTAAAAATAAAGAAGTCCGGTCGCGCCAAACCAAATCAGAATAGCAAAATCAAAAATCCGGTCGCCCACAATGGTTTTAAATGAACGGATGAAACTAACCCCTGTATCCTCCCGAACATAATACAGGCGTGAAATTTCACCCAGCCGTCCCGGGGTTATCAGACCTATTGTGTAGGAAGCAAGGTATGCATGAAAACGAGTGAAAAACGAATATTGGCACCCTTCCTGCCTTAACAGAAGGCTCCAGCGTATGCTTTTCAACCCAAGCACAATGAGTACTCCCGAAAGCGAGAACAGGAACCAGCGAATCCTCATTTCCTGCAGGATGACGTAGAAAGTGTCCAGATCCCAGGGTATCCGGCTGATCAGCAACCATGTAATAAGTGCAGTTCCTGCAATTTTTGCCAATGTACTCAGGTAGCGCCGTTTCATTGGTTTAGATTTTCGCGCTTAATTGAATAGGTAGCCTTTTTCCAGAATGTCCTTGTTTTTTCAAAAAGACGGCCAATGGTTGCCGGCGGAAGCAGTTCGGCAGTGGTGCGGGCCAGGCGCGTCGACAGCAGCAGAAAAAGCGCATCTATAAGCAGCTCCATCAGATAACGGCCGGCAGTAAAGCCCGACACCGTATACCCGTAATCAGGAACCTGCAAGCCCAGCATCCGTCTGAAGCGGATGCGTATAAAGGCACCCCTCTTTTTCAGATCATACCCGTGGGAGTGCATCGTAATGGCTTCATCCTCGCGAAGGGGCTGCAACCGAACAAGCTGTTTCTGCTCCATTTCCTTCAGAATACGATTGCCCTCAGTTGATCGTACAATAACCATGGAGAATCCCTTACCTCTCTCTTCATAAACCGGAGCCCAGGCATCCCCGCCCGAGATATCGGTAAACTCATTGCTCAGATCGGTGCACAACAAACTGTTGCGCACGATATGAAATGGAATCAGGTAATTGGCATGGAATTTCGGCAACTCCACGCTGCGTCCGTCCTTCATCTCCACGCGCATATTACCGGGCCATTCGCCATAGCGAAACCAAAGACGGCTTATGTTGCGGTAATCCTTGATTTTATATGACTTAAGAAAGCTCCTTACCGAAGAAAAATGAAGCGTATTTCCATAGAAAGGACCAAAGATGTATTTAATAGAAGCTACGGATTTATCTCCGGCCGCCTGAAGTTTACGAATGCTCTGCACCTGGCCGGGCAGTCCCACGTAAGCTAAACGCCCGTTGAACGCAGCTATATCAGGAAGTAATTCGTTTACCGATGTGATGATGTATTTACTCTGCGCCGCATCCAGTATCTGTTGCCGCGTGGTGGCAATGTAAGGCCTGGTCAGCCAGGGCTTTTCTTCGTCCATACCCGTCACAACAGCTCCGTCGATCTGGCCGCTCTCAAGCAGATAAATCAGTATTGCCGAAAGCATACCTCCGCTGGCACCGGTTCTTCTCACCAGATCATCCTCAGCGTATGCGATGTAAATTCCGAAATACGGACCGGTATAGGTATGGAATTCAGGCGCATTGTCGTAAAAGCGGACACGGAATTCCGGAAAATTAAACTCCTTTCCCGCACAAGCTGTAAGCATCCGGCGAGCCTCTGCCTCATCCGGTTCGTTCACCACAACGGGCCGGTATCTGCCCTCACGGTCGGTAAATACAATCTTTCCACCCGACAAGCCCGCACAACTGCCACAGCGGTTGCACAGATCGGATTTCATGATCCTGCGCAGTTCATCAATACTTTTCACAGACATAAAACTGACGGATTCCCAGTTCGGATATAAATGTTCCCTGCATGCCCTCTATAATCCGTTCTGCGATATTGCGCAAAAAAGCAGGACCAACAGGCAACAGAACCGTTCCTTTGTGATACAACAATTTCCATCCTATAACCCTGAACATGGCTTTAACTTCCCTTGAATGCAAAAACCGATGCGGACCTTCACCATGACCTCCAAATAAGGCGGTGTAAATGCGGTAGGTAGGCTCACTCGTAGCCGGTGGGCAGCTCAGCACCAGTCGGGCATCAGCGGTGGATACCCGATGTAATTCGCCGAGAAACGCCAATGGGTCCGAAACATGTTCGAGTGTCTCCAGGCTTACAATCCTGTTGAATTCCGCATCAGCAAAAGGAAGGGAACTGTATGTTTCCAGTTTTACCTGAGTAATTCCGGGCCTTATCGATGCTGCAACCTTCATCAGTCCGGACGATATCTCAGCATTCACAACATGAACGCCGGGCTGTGCTTTGCGGATGTAATCGTCGGCCTCGGCATCGCGGGAAGTAATATTAAGCACCCGTAAATCGCCGGCCAGATGCAGATGCTGAATAGTTTCCCTGAACCGCTGATCGTGCGTATCCTTAACTTTGTCGTTTTCCTGAACATAGATATGTGCTACGCGATCCCAGTGGGCCTCCACTTCACGGTCGCTCCAGCGGTTTATAAACGAATTTTCGACTCCCATCGCTATCGCTTCCGGTTAAGAATGGCTATCTGATCGGCCAGCAGTCCAAAAAAGAAGAGAAACATCCCAAGTGTAATCATCACCATTCCCATATTCGAGAACCTGCCAAAAAACAGATATCCGTAACTTCCCCACAACAGTCCTCCCAGACCTATTATCACGCTGGCCGGAAAAAACACCTTCAAAGGATTAAACAGCATAATGATGCGGAACAGCAGAAGGAAGGTTTTAGAGCCGTCGCGTATAAATTTCACGGTACTGGCCCGCCCTACACGCTGCGAAACTTCGATGGGGAAAGTTCCAATAGTATAACCCTCTTTCAGGAATGCCAGCGTTGAGGTGGTTGAAAATGAAAATCCATTGGGCATCAGATGCAGTAACTTGAAGATGAGTTCGCGATGAAATCCGCGAAGTCCGGAGTTATAGTCGGGAAGCTTTTGATCAACAAGCATTTCACCTGTCTTGCGTATCAGCCATTTTCCACTCTTGCGACTGCTGACCTGGTATGAAGTGGCTGAACGTTCGCCGATTACCATATCGTATTCTCCGAGCATGTCTGCTATCTGAGAAAGACTTGAAGGATCGTGCTGTCCGTCGGAGTCCATTGTAATCACTAACGGACATGACGCCTTGCGGATACCTGTTTTCAGCGAAGCTCCATATCCTTTATTCACACCGTGCCGTACCACACGTACCGGATATCGTCTGCCTACATCCGCCGTTGAATCGGTAGATCCGTCATCAACCAGAATAAACTCAAAATAATCAAACAATTCGAGTTCCTGAATGCGGTCAAAAAGCCCGCCAAGGCCCTCCTCTTCATTATATGCAGGAATAACTACTGTGGCCCGCTTTAGATTATTTTCCATTACCGTTTGTATATCAGTCTTTTACTTTCCCTTCACCCTTATCCGAACGAGCAAAGATAGAAATTATCCCCCATAATGCACCATCTACCCGTGAGGGTTAGACCGACGCTAATGGAGAAAACTAAAAAAAAAGGAGTCCTTCCGGACTCCCCTAAAAATGAATAACGCTGGAGTTATTTAACATTTGAATTGATTCTGTATGCAATTTCCTGGAATTGTTCCGGAGTGAACTTCAGTTTTGGTTTGCTGAAATCAATGTCGTAAATGGTATCAATAGGAATAAGATGAATGTGTGCATGTGCAACTTCCAGACCGATAACGGCAATACCAACCTTTTTGCATGGCACAACGGCTCCGATTGCAACCGCAACCTTTTTTGCAAACGTAAAATACTCGGCATAGAGGGGATCTTCAATATCGAAAATGTAATCTACCTCTTTTTTAGGGATAACAAGAGTATGTCCCTCGGCAAGCGGATTGATGTCGAGAAAAGCAAGGAAATTCTCATTTTCGGCTATCTTGTAGGCAGGGATTTCGCCATTCACAATTTTTGAAAATATACTTGCCATTTTGTTTTGGTTTTAGCGGATAATTTCAACGATCTCAAAACTCATTTTGCCAGCTGGCACCTGTATCTCTACCGACTCCCCCACCGATTTTCCCAACAGTCCTTTGGCGATAGGCGAATTTACGGAAATTTTTCCAGCCTTCAAATCTGCCTCATTCTCCGGAACAAGGGTATAGGTCATGGTAGCATTGTTTTTGGTATTACGGATTTTCACCGTTGACAGGATGAGCACTTTGGAATTGTCGAGTTTGCTTTCATCAATGATCCTTGCATTTCGGATGGTTTCCTGAAGCTTGGAAATTTTAAGCTCCAGCATACCCTGTGCATTTTTAGCTGCATCGTATTCGGCATTTTCCGACAAATCGCCTTTATCGCGGGCTTCGGCAATTTGTTGGGATATGGCAGGGCGTTCGATAGATATAAGCTGGTCAAGTTCAGCTTTAAGTTTATTGAGTCCTTCCAGGGTGTAATACATGATTAATACGTTGAATTGGTTAAAGGATAATAAGAACGAAAGACCCTCATTCAAGGGCCTTTCATAATATCGTCAGGATGTCTGGTAATCGGGTCCTGCGCTTGTTACAGGTTAATTCGCGCTCCTATGCTGTGAGTGCCGCTGAAGGGGTCGGTAGCCCTGTACGAATAGTCAATAGCGATCGAAGATCCCTTTTCCTTGTCGAGCGGCACAGCCACGGTAAAGCCTGCGCTTGGGCCGGTAAAGGCCGTAGTACGTTCGGTATCGGACGTTATCCCTTCTTCATAGGTATAACCGCCTCTCAGCATCAGGTACGACTTTAACTCATACTCAGCTCCAACAACGTACTGATCTTTATTAAATGAGTTTGAGATAAAGTTTCCGGCAAGTGTAAGTCGGTGCATCTCAGCAATATGAAAATCATACGAAGCTCCGATGGCAAGCTGGGTGGGAAGTTCAAAATCGGCTGAACGCTGTTCCAGCGTAAAGTAGCTCTCCTGTCCGGGCAGCAGACTGCGGATAGAAAGACCGTCGCCCGAAAAACGCATCGTGGGGCCAACGTTCCTGAGGGTAATTCCAAACCGCACATTTTCGCGGGGTCCGGTTACATATTGAATACCAGCATCAAGGGCAATGCCTTGAGCGCTAACGTCGGAAATAACTTCCGAAACAATTTTAACGTTAACACCACCATAGATGCTGCTTGAAAACGCTTTAGCATACGAGATGTTGATATTCATGTAACTTGGCGAAAAATTACCGATACCACCTTCGGGAAGATCTTCGGTTGTAATGGGAATATCACCAAAACCCATCGACATTATACCCAGTCCTATTACACCCGATTCTCCGACTTTTTGGGTTAGCCCAAAAGCATTGATGTTTATCTCACTTCCTTTGAGCCATTGCGTATTCGAAAAAATCAGCTCAGTACCTTTGGTATGTGCTGTCCCCGCAACATTCACAAAGAGCCCTTCCAATCCCTTTACACCGGCAACATTTGCACCTCCCCATCCCGAACTCCGGGACCAGGGGTTTATGAGTAATTCAGATGCGCCGGCCTGACCTGACCTGTCTTTGTTACCTGCAGTCAGCTCAGTAGCAGGAATTAACAGTGCCCCGGTCAGCAAGATGGCAGCGAAGTATTTAGAGATCTTGTTCATAAGCAATAGTTTGAATGTTTTAACAATTTCTTTTACGTTACTTCCCGGTTTAGAATGAGTTAAGGTCAACAGGACGGAGCGAGCCGAACCACTTAACAATCTTTTCTCCTACACCGTCTGCTTTAACATGCACCAGGTAAACACCACCTGCAATAGGAATCCCAGCATGATTCTTGAGATCCCATTCAATAGCAGTACCCTTCTCGTCTTTAGTAAACCTGCGGATAAGCGTACCACTCGTGGTGTATATTGAGACCGTACATTTCTCAGGAAGATTTACAATCTTAACCCGGTTGTCGAGCTGATTGGTTTCGTACGTTGAATAAGCATAGTACGGGTTGGGAACTACCGTAATAAGGTCGAGTTCGCTGGCAGCCTTTGCAATATTGCCTGTAGTTGTAGCGATCTTTTCGGTGCTGAACTTATATTTCGGGAAATTCCTGTTGTCGCTGTGCTGCGCTGTATAGGTCGTATCAATCTTTCCAACACTGTAGTTTCTGCGGTAAGGTTTAGCGATACGGATTTTAACCTTGGCCTCATTCGATAACCACTGCTGACCCTGAACGGCAAGCGGAATGTGTGTCCACATTGCGCTCGAGTATACAAGGGCCATCTGATTCTGTGAGGTGGAACGAATGCTGTTCAGAAGCTTCCTTCCGGCATCATAAGCCGGAATTTCAGCAGCCGGAAGCGATTTCTCGGTTGTGTGTGCAAATACATACACATAGTGCATACCACCGAATACAAATGTGTTTCCGTTTATTACATTAGCCGTTGGGTTGAATAACATATCCCTTCCGTTATCTCCGACAAGCCAGGAGTTCTCACCAAAAACAATGTTGAGGCGCTCTCCGGTTTCAATATTAATGGCATATCCGGGGAACCAGCCCATACCGGTTTCCGAAATGTAGTTTGGATCATCCGGGTTATCGCTCGGACCACTTCCTACAGGTGCAGGTTTACCATCCTTGTCAACCGATTGTGCAGCCCTGATTTTGAAACGGTCAACACCGCCTTCCGAAAGAGTTTTGTCGGCACACATTTCAATAACAGGACAACGGGTCCACTTGCTCTTGTCGGGTGTATAAACAAAATCGATGCTGGCAAGGTCTGAGAACTTAAATCCGTTCTTCGAGGTGATCCGGAATGCAGGTCCGTAAGTTGGATCCTGCTCGGTTGAAGCAACCATAACATATGGAGACCAAGTACCGGCTACAACCTTTTCGAAATTGGCATCCGGGTCGTACGGCTTATTCGGCATATCGTAGTCGCTGTTTGCCGGTGTGGTAAGGTCACTGACAACGCCGGACCTGATCCAGTTAAGTGCAGGCACTCCGTCAACATCCGGAAGTCCTGTTATCCAGGTTTTGGAGCTGTCGGCAAAACGGAAGGTCGACGAGAGAAGTCCGTTGTTCGGCAGAATGATATCCCATATGGGATCCTGATCGGCATTGGTACCAATCTTATATGGACCCGGATCGAGTATCTGACCTATTGTAATGGAAAGCCCAAGATCAGGGAATAACTGCTCATTGACAAACGAAGTTGTTGTATCGCTTCGATAAACGGTGTTTGTTTTCAGATCGATTAATCTCCAGGACGCCGTGGTGCTGAGAGCACTGTCAGCGCCGATTTTGTAGTAATACGGCATCAGTGAGTCAAACTCCAGGATATACTCGGTATTCTTGACACTCAGCGGATCGATTACTTTAACATTCAGAGGACCGCGACCCGATTTGTATTTAACTTCATACGCAATCGGATAATTCGGGCTGCCCATGGGGTTGGTGGGGCTAACCGGTTCCTTCGAGAGAATCTCGGCAATGGTCTCATCACTCATCTCGAGGAGGTTACCACCGTTACCCTGGCCCTGTAGCCTGGTAATCTCTACTCCGTCACCGTATTTTGCGTTAGCCATGGTTGTGCCAACCTGAATGTGCGGAATACCGGTGTATACCTTAATATTCTTCCGTCCGGCCAGATACGTGCGTTTCTGTCCATCCAGCCCAATAATTCCGGCTTCCTGAGATCCCGGATCGGCACTGTATTTCATGTATTCATTGTAACCGTATGCCAGGGCCAGATAATAATACTGTTTGTGATTAACAAGAGTCTGTCCTGTGAAAGCATCCTCGTTGAGTCGGAATGTATGTGTAATACCAAGGTCGGCACCAAACACCTCCTCCACCGGAACATTGGCATTCAGGGATTGATCAAAGTTATGGTTTACGAGTTGCTTTACGCCATTCTTGACGTCTGCCTGGAATACCAGACGTGCTTTGGACTGATCGTGAATGTCGGCAATGGAAACATTGGCATCCTTCAGCTGGAATACCTGGTATCCCTCGAAACGATAGTAAGGATCGAAGTCATAACCGGTGCTGTTGGCAACGGCCAGGATGGCCGGATCCAGCTCTTTGTATGATTCGTTGAAGTTGTTTCCTGCATCGTTGGTCTTGCGGTTGGTGATGTAGAATACAAACTCCCGGTTCAGTTCGCGGATGGTAAGATCCGGAGCATTGGGACCACTTACGACGGCAAAACAGTTGTCGAACAGAAGCTGACATTTATCGTCAACAACCTGCAGCAGCTTCACGGATGCCCATGGGCCTCCCGAAGCAGCACGTGCCCAGGGAATACCAACGGTAATATAGTTAACAGCGCCCGGCTCAAGAATAAAGGGTCCGGCCGACTGCATAAAACGACGGTCGTGAGGTTGGTTTTGTGCAACTTCTTCTGTCCAGTATTTATCACCGGCAGGAGGAATACCACCAGTACCCCAATCGCACTCATCGGTATCACCGGGGAACATAAAGTCGCAGGCAGGGCCGTAAGCTCCTGAAGAAGCGTGTGCATTTCCGCCATACATCATCTTGGTATTGTCTTTCCAGATACCGCGGAGCAGATTGTAATACTGCGGTGCACGGTCGGGGTCAGTCATGTAATCGGGAACACCACTGTTGTTGTGGTAAACAAACCTGCGCATTCCGAAACGCTCATCATCTACGATGCCGTTTCCGAAGTTAACTCCGTTGATGGCCTCTGACCGTACAATGAAGCTACCCGTCTGAAGGTTATCGGGTTCTCCATAGCTCATATCGAGGTATGAGCCGTTAAGACTTACGATGCTGCAATCTCCGTTAAACGTAGGTCCAAGCTTTCCGTCACCCCGGAACGAAGGATTATCTGACCCGTCAGGATCCATGTAAGGCCCCTGGAAGAAGTCGACTCCGATTGCAGGAGGCTGATCGCCGTATGCCCAGTACTGTCCGTCACCATCTTTGGGCTTTCCGTTGTATGAATATCCAAGTCCGCGGTTAACATCGCAACCTACGTAATCGTCGGTTGCAAAACCAAGGTCGGTATCAACCCACTGACTGAAATAGGTACCGGTAAGGCGGTATGTAGAACGGTTGATGATTTCATAACTGTAGAAAGTCATGTTGTTGATCTCATCGTTGGTAGCAAATCCAAACGCCTGGGCGCGGATTTCAAGACCAATCGGAGTACCTTCCGTTTCAGTATGGATATTTCCTTTATCGTTAAATACCCACCAGAGGGTGGCATCGCCCTTTATTACCTGGTCGGCCAGCAAACCACCACGAACGATGCCTTCCTCACCTTCCTTGGTAGGAGTAGTGGAGTGACAAAGCTCGTTATTGATGTCGTAGTAAGGATAATCCCCGTCTTCCGGATCGTAGGTGCCATCCCCCGAGCGGTCGAAAAACGGCGCCAGGTAATAGCTTTGCTTTTTGGAAATATCGCCATGGGCAGGCCATTCGAGAATTGACTGCGGAATCTGGTAACCGGGGAAAGCAGCTCTGTTGTCCCACCAGGCCAGATACTCATCGATTTCGGCACGGGTAATGGGGAACAGTCTGTCGTATTCGGCGCAGGTCTCTTCACCAATGGCAGCTGTACCATCGATGGTAAGAGGACCGGGCCAGAAGTCGTTACCCGTTCCGGGAGCACCCGTATTGGGACCCTGACGAAAACGGAGAGCAGCAAGTTTTAGCTGATCGTTGACGTCAATACCACCAACCCAGAGAGCAGCGGAGAACATGGAAGTCTTACGCGATCCTTTGGGAATCTCGTATTGGGCAACTTCAAAGTCCCACCACATGTCACCACCGGTATTAATACGGGTTCTGACATTGTTGATCTCCAAATATTTGAAGCCTGCACCCGGAAGACAGCCGGCAGCGGTTGCCTTTACTTCGGCAACACCCGACTTCCTGGTGCCCTTATAGTATTCTGCATGACCCGGCACGGCCAGGAGGATACAGAGAAATGTTACTAAAGGTAAACGAACAATATTTTTCATAATCGGGAATTTTATAATGCGTGTCGTTACGTTTTCGAGTTTAGTTTGGTCTCACTCAGTGATCAGAAGTTGAAAATAAGTCCAAGGCGGATCTGACGGGGCAGACTGTAGTTGAATGGGCTGTTGATCCTGATACTGTATAGGTCCCTGTATGCCTGTGTATCGAGCTGTGTGTTGATTTGTGTCTGATACTCAGCAGCAGCAAGGTATCCGTCGTCATCAGGATTACCGGTAGCAGAATAAACACTCATGATATTCTTCGAGTCAAGGATGTTGAGTACCTGCAGATATACGTTCAGGTACGATTCACGTTTGCCCTCTCCCCAGCTCAGGTTGATATCCTTATCGACACGACCATCGATCCTGAACTGCCAGGGAAGCCTTGATCCGTTAACCGAACCATCGATAATTCCGGTCTGTCCAAGTGGGAAGATCCTGCTCGACTTGGTGTAAGGCGTTCCCGATCCTCCGAAGATGGTGAAGTTAACACCGGTATTTTTGAGAACCTGGACCGACTTGGTAACTTCTGCTCCCGTAGCGTCGGTTTTTGTGCGGCGGATTACAGGACCACTGTATTCTTTTCCGTCAGCAAAGCGGTAGTCAAGCATCAGGTTAAGAGCATGACGACGGTCGAAGCTTAGGGGGAACAGCGTACGAAGGTTGGGCTGTCCTGTCTGAATGAGTCCTTTTGCAAATTCGGGATCCGAACCGGTTCCGTTAGCAAACTGAAGTGTATAACTTGCCCTTACCCTGGCATTCGCCGTACGGCGAAGGTCGTAGGTAACGGTAAGACCCTTGACGGTTGAAAAGTCGATGTTATTATAGGAGTAATAAGTTTTGGGATATGCTGCCGTATAACGGAAAGCCTGGATCTGATCCCTGATCTCACGATAATAGGCCGACAGAGTAAGTGAAGATGAATTGGTCAGCCTCTGCTGGAATCCAAGTTCATAGTCAATGGTCTTTTCGGGTCTCAGGTTAGGATTGTTGATTGTCGGACTTCCAAGAACTGGCAGGAAGAAGTAATCCAGCGGGTTCATACGCAATGCATAGGTGGGACGCTGGGTAAGTACATCGTAGTGAGCAAAGAACAGGGCTTCATCCGAGATTGGGAATGAGAAAGATATACGCGGCATTACCGATATCTGGGGTTCGTAATCGCTGAAAGCCTTTGAAGTAACCGTAACGTTGTTGCGATCGGCCAGATAGGGAATTACACCATTTCCGGCATCCAGTGCGATGGAGGGATCGGTAACGATCAAACCTTCGGCATTGTACCAGGTATCGCCGTCGCGGTATCCCATAATGGTGGTTGGGTTCTTCATATTATCAACGTATACCACGAAGTCTTCACCCATATTCTGAGGATGTGCACCAAGGTCTCTTACATCACGTACGCTTAGAGCGGGATAAATGGTGTAAGGATCGGTAAGAACCTGCTGATTGGCATCGAAGCGGTCTACCCTGACTCCAACGTTGAAAATAAGATCGTCGAAGGCGAATTTATCCTGAATATACCCTGCCATATAAATTGGCGAGAAAGGTGCTATTTCACGGGTGTAATTTCCGTTGGCATCACGTTTGGTAAAGAAGTCGTCGAAACTGGGGCTGTCTTTCATGCTGATGCGCTGTCCGGTGTAAGTGTATCCGCTGTAGGCAGCGAGGTTCTCACCATTGTTAAAAAGCTCGTCGGCTGAGAACATATCGATGCTGAGACCCTGGCTGAGGTTTGCCGTATGCATCTTGCCATTTGCATCGTAATAATTGATGGTCATAGCATTAACATCGTACGAATCAACATCAACCCAATCGGTTCCATCCGTAGGCAGTCCTATACGCTGGCGCAGACTCTTGTCGAAAAAGCGCTGTGAGAGTGCATCGTAGCGGCGGTCATAATATATGGTATCCATGAAGACGCCGTCGAGGTAAACCATTTTGGGATTCATCACGTCAAGCTGTTCGATATGGGCGTTGGTAAGACCGCGCATCAGGCTCCATAGGCCGGTAGGACCATAGGAATAATAGCGGTCAACACGCTGCTCATAGATAAATCCGAACTGAAGGGCATGGTTTCCGATATCGGCGGAAGCATTGGCGTTTATTGAGTACTGCTCATTATCCACCCGCTGGTAGCCTGCCTGGTTTGCACCCGGGCTGCCCCAGAGTCCGTATACGGAAGTAGCACCCATTCCGTTGATTAGACCACCACCCGAAATGATGTTATTCAGGTTGTTGTGATAAAAGCTCTCAGGATACAATTCGTAATACTGGCGGGTATAATTTGATGTAATCGGGTTTGCCAGTCCCGGTGTAAAAGCTACCAGGGTATCCATAAATCCGTTATGGATGTAACCGTATTTTTTTGTGATGGTGTCAAACCCATACTCATACGAGCGGATCTTATGGGTTTCGTATTTACCAAGATAACCATAGTTGAAAAGGTTATCTCTGTGTTCGGAATCCTGAACGGTTTGGTCGTACTTGGTATAGTCGGCCTGAATGGTATAGTAAACGTTCTTTATCAGCGACTTGCTCTCACGATCGGTAGGAAAGCGTTGTGTAAAGCGGCCAAACACCCTCCAGGTATTATCGGTAACCTGAGCATTTTTATCGTAATTGAACATCGTCTGGGTAAAACTGAATGCCTTTCTGTCGCTGTAGTTAATGGAAGCACCAAGAGAGAGGTTGATGTTCGGACCGGTTTTGATGTCGATTTTCCCGGAGGCGTTGACATCAATATTTTCGGTATTGGGTGTTGACTTTGAATGTTCAAGGTCGCTCATCCGGATGAAGTTCGAATTGTAATAGGTCCCGAAACCGGTTCCCGAGAGACGGAGGGGATTGGCTTCTATGGCGCGGAGAACATCGTCTTTTACCTTATAGACTCCGGTAGCTGTTGGACGGCTGTCTTGGTTATAAACAACTTCTCCAGCTATAAAGTAGCCGAGCAGTGAACTGGTTTTGTCTTTGTTCCAAAGCAGTGGACCCTGCATATTCAGTCCGCCCCTGTTGTAACCGTATGCATCCAGGTATTGCGAAGTCTGAAGTTCGATACCTGCACCGAATTCACGGCTGGGGCCTTTGGTCGTCACATTGATAATACCCCCGGTAGCATCTCCGTACTGAGCAGGAACTCCGGAAAGGATAACGGATACCTGTTCAATGGCAGATTCGGGAAGTGATGAGGAACCGCGAACCCTGATACCGTCGATATACATAACGGTACCTTCGGAACGCTGTCCACGAACGCTTCCCCGCTCACCGTCGGCTGAGAACACACCCCCTACCGTAGTTGCAATGGCGTTGGCAGAACGGTTGGGCATCTTGGCGATTTCTTCGGATGTTACGGTTGCACCAACAGATGTTTTATCCTTGTCGATCAGGGGAACTTTGTAATCTACCACCTCGAAGGTCTGGATCTCGATCATCGTCGATTCCATCTCCACATTCTGGAACGTAATCTGGTCGGATTTGATAATGAGACCCTGAATCATCACGGGTTTAAATCCAACAAACGTGGCTTTCAGATCATACCTTCCGGGTGTGATTGGTTTGATCGTATAGTTCCCATCGAAGTCCGATGTAGTGCCGCCAGCCTGTGTCCCCCCAAGTTCCACGATAATGTTGACAAAAGGGATGGGTTCTTTTGTGGTTTTATCGATCACTTTTCCCCGGAGGGTTCCCGACTGGGAAAATACCAGCATTGTTGACGCCAGCACTAACCCAATAGTTAGCAGTAGATTTCTGATCATACCATTCAAATTTTATGTTAAATGTTCGTTGTGTTGCGTGTGCCGTAAAAAGCGGGTAAAGGTAACAATAAAATAATTTAAGCTCCAAAACTTTTTGAAGTGCCATTGAACAATTTCCGAAGTGAGCTAAACGTACCGCGGATTCAGAATCTCAGCGTATATCACTGCTTTTCGGAGATCAAATTCCTCCTCCGGATTATCCGCAAATTCTTCCTCCGCAATCATAGGTAGCACCCTGTCAGGCATAACCGTTTCGACTCGTGCCCTGGCAAGGTACTGCTGTTCAAAATATGCGGCAGATACCTCCTCCTCTATCTTCTCAAGCGATTGATTCTCAACAAATGATTCCAAAACTTCTGCTTCACTTTGTTCCAAAGAACCGCTTGGGTAATAATCCCCGCTGTATTCATCTGCCGTGGTCTCAGGTTTACTCCCCTCAGGGTCTAAAAACTCCTCGATTATCGAACGCTTTGGTTGAACAACGGGACCACCGGCCTTCCGCTGCTCTTCCAGAGCCCGCTGCCTCTCTTTCTTCTGCTTACTCGTATAAAGCGAGTAAACTACCCACAGTATACCTATTATTATATATAGGAAATCATCCATCAGCCCGTGAATTAATGAAATAAACCGTAAAAATATAAAAAGAAGCAAAGCCTTTCAAGTTTCAGCCCGATGATTTACCCATTTCGGTCGTTTTTTCTGTTTAAATAAGTGCCGCAGCTGTTGTTCTTAAGCCCTATCTGTCTGTATATCTTTATATTATACTATAATCTCAGGAAAATACCGCTTGCTTCATCCCCGGTTTTTATCGCTGCAATTAAAATATTAATTTTACCGTGCCGTTAGTTACTTCAATAACAATCCGCCCGATGAAAGCCCTTAGAATCTTCTTTTCCCTTGCACTCATCTTTTCTGCAGTATCCTGCGGCGAAGAAAATTCACGGGATAATATCCCCTACGTTTATGTGAACTTTGTAATCTATCCGAATACGCTCGACTTTATTCCGGACGGGGGCTATGTATATTCAAGTGGCGGATATAAAGGCATCATCATCTACAGACTTTTCAGCAGCGAATTCAGAGCTTACGAACGGGCCTGTCCGTTCGACCCACTCGAAGAGGATGCACGCGTTGTGGTGGAACCTTCCGGCATCATTGCCATCGACTCGGTATGCGGATCGCGCTTTTTGCTCACCGACGGTTCGCCCATCGAAGGCCCGGCAACTATTGGTCTGAAACAATACCGTACCCGCTACGACGGATATACCTTGCAAATCTCAAATTAACATCCGGCTTTCCAAAAACCTCATTGTTAAAAACCGGACAAGAGAAAAATGAAATCGTTTTCCTCCTGTCCGGATTAAAAATATCGGATAATACCTGTGGCTTAGTAACGGTAATGTTCGGGTTTAAAGGGACCGTCTTTGGCAACGCCTATGTAGGCCGCCTGTTCGTCGGTAAGTGTAGTAAGTTTCACCCCGATCTGCTCAAGATGCAGACGTGCAACTTCCTCATCCAGTTTCTTCGGAAGCCGGTATACTCCGGTTTCATAGTTATTACTCCAAAGATCGAGCTGAGCCAGTGTCTGATTCGAGAATGAGTTGCTCATTACAAACGAAGGATGACCGGTAGCACAACCGAGATTCACCAGGCGGCCTTCGGCCAGCAGAAAGATGGAGTTGCCTGCCGTAAAGGTATACTTATCAACCTGAGGCTTTATATTTGTGTGCGCAACGCCCGGAGTTGTGCTTAGTTTTTCAACCTGAATTTCATTGTCGAAATGACCAATGTTGCAGACAATACTCTGATCCTTCATCTTCTGCATGTGTTCAAAGGTGATCACATCGCGGTTACCGGTGGCAGTTACATAAATATTTCCCTCTTTCAGCGCCTCTTCCACGGTTGAAACTTCAAAACCTTCCATGGCAGCCTGCAGGGCACAAATTGGATCTATCTCGGTTACAATAACGCGTGCACCATACGAACGCATGGAACGGGCACAACCCTTTCCAACATCCCCGAAACCAAGAACAACCACTACTTTACCCGCTATCATCACATCGGTGGCACGCTTTATACCGTCGGCCAGCGATTCGTGACATCCGTAAAGGTTGTCGAATTTCGATTTTGTTACGGAATCGTTTACATTAATTGCCGGAAAGAGCAGGGTGCCGGCTTCCATCATCTGATACAGCCTGTGAACACCGGTAGTCGTTTCTTCGGAAACCCCGCGCATGCCGGGAACCATTCTGTGCCAGCGCTGGTTATCTTCTTCATAGGCCATCTTCAGCGTTTTCAGAATTGCAGCTTCTTCTGCATTGGAAGCGGGCTGCCCGAGCAATGCGGGATTTTTCTCAGCATCGTATCCTTTGTGAACCATAAGAGTGGCGTCGCCACCGTCGTCAACGATAAGGTTCGGACCTTCACCGCCGGGAAACGATAATGCCTGTAATGTACACCACCAGTATTCTTCCAGAGTCTCGCCCTTCCAGGCAAATACAGGTATTCCTCGGCTGGCAATGGCAGCAGCAGCATGATCCTGGGTTGAAAAAATATTGCAGCTTGCCCATCGGACATCGGCACCCAGCTCAACAAGCGTTTCTATAAGTACGGCCGTTTGTATGGTCATATGGAGCGAACCGGTTATCCGCGAACCCTGAAGGGGTTTTGAAGCTAAAAACTTCCGGCGGATCGACATCAGACCGGGCATCTCCATTTCGGCAATCTCAATCTCCTTGCGACCAAAGTCAGCCAGGGCAATATCTTTAACTTTATAAGGCAGAGTTTCCATCAGTATCTCTTTCATTTTATCGGATTTCTCGCTTTAAATTCGGGGTGCAAAGATACATATAGTTTCAATGCAAACCACCCTGCATGTTTCAAGCCGCTATAAATCAATGCATCAAAAATTTGCATAAGATCTGGCTACCGATGAATCTGCCGGCTCCCATTTTCATTAATTTGCTGCCCATGCATGGGATGACATTAAAAATCTTAGGTTTGCAGAGAAAAATATGGCACATATGACTGTACTTGAGACCATCAGGAAAAAAACCTCGGAAGGGCTGAAGCAACTGGCCATCCTTATCGACCCGGACAAGACCGACGACCGCAGGCTGGAGCAGATTGCCGAAATGGCAGCCGCAAGTGGGGTCGACTACTTTTTTGTAGGCGGAAGCCTGCTGATCAACAACCGCATGGATGAATGCATCAGGATTCTGAAGCAAACCGGAAATATCCCCGTGATTCTTTTCCCCGGCAACACCCTGCAAATGAGCTGGAAAGCCGATGCCATACTTTTCCTGTCGCTGATCTCGGGACGTAATGCCGAGATGCTCATCGGCAGGCACGTAGTTGCTGCACCATATCTTAAACTAAGCCCACTGGAAGTCATCCCTACCGGATATATGCTGATTGAAAGCGGCCGCCCCACAGCGGTTTCGTACATGAGCAATTCCGATCCCATCCCTTCCGACAAAGACGACATAGCCATGTGTACCGCAATGGCCGGCGAAATGCTCGGGCTGCAGCTGATTTTTATGGACGCTGGAAGCGGAGCGCTTAACCCGGTATCGCAACAGATGATCTCACAGGTGAAACAAAGCATAGGCGTTCCCCTGGTTCTTGGCGGAGGTATACGTACTCCCGAAAGTGCCGCAGCCGCAGCCGCAGCCGGTGCCGACCTGCTTGTCATTGGCAACGCCGTGGAAAAAGATCCTTATCTGATTCAAAGCATCAGCCGGGCTTTAAAAAATCTGTAAACAAAAATCATAGTTAAAACAAATCACTCATCTCAATGCGACTCTTTACCTTAGCACTAAGCGCACTTCTGCTCACATCTCCGCTCCTTGCCCAGGACCGCATGCTGGTTCCCGAAGAAATCATGTCGAACCGCAGTCTTTATCCGGGCAATCTCTCCAACCTTCAGTGGAAAGGGAATTCAGGATTCTATACCTGGCAGGACGGGAACAACCTGCTTCAGGGTAACCTGAAAAACGAAACGACCGACACCCTGCTGAAAGCCGCTGATCTTAGCGAAATCCTCGAAAAAGCAGGCTTAAAACCGGCAAAACGCCTGCCTTTTTTTTCCTGGAAAGATGAAACCACACTGTCATTCTCTATAGTCAATAAGTACTTCGACTTCAATACGACCGGCAACCAACTGATGGAATGGAATTCCATTGATTCACTGTCGGAAAATGCAGATCCGGCACCCGAAACCCGCTACATTGCATATACTGTGGAAAACAACCTCTATATAGCTACAGGCACAAGCCGGATTGCCGTTACCAGGGATGCAGACAAGGGAATTGTGAACGGGCAATCGGTTCACCGCAACGAATTCGGAATTAACAAGGGCACCTTCTGGTCTCCCCGGGGCAGGCTGCTGGCATTCTACCGGATGGACGAAACCATGGTTACCAATTATCCCCTGGTGGATGTTACCGAAAGAATAGCCGTTACCAGCGATATCCGTTATCCCATGGCCGGGATGAAAAGCCATCACGTTACCCTGGGTATTTTCAGCCCGGAGACCGGAAACACAATTTTTGTCAAAACAGGTGCTCCGGAAGAGCAGTATCTTACCAATATTGCATGGAGTCCGGATGAAAAGCATATCTACATAGCCGTTCTTAACCGCGACCAGAATCATATGTGGCTGAACCAGTACGATGCAAAAACAGGAGATTTTATCCGAACGCTTTTTGAAGAGAAAAACGATCGCTACGTTGAGCCGCTAAATCCTATGACCTTCCTCCCCGGCAACCCCGCCCTGTTCATCTGGCAAAGTCAGCGCGATGGATTTAACCATTTTTATTTGTACGATACAAAGGGTAAATTGATAAGGCAATTGACGAAAGGACCATGGGTTGTGACCGGTTTACACGGATTCGACGCATCCGGAAAAGGCCTATTTTACACCTCAACAGCAGCGAGTCCTCTTGAAAACCGGCTGTATTACCTCGAGCTTTCTTCCGGGAAATCCACCCTTCTTACAGATGAAAAGGGAACGCACAGCGTCAGCATCCGTGCCGACGGAAAATTTTTCATCAGCCGTTACAGCAACCTCGAAACTCCAGCACGGATTTATGCAGGCGATCTGAAAGGCAGGGAGGTCAAGAGCCTGTTTACTTCACCCGATCCGCTGAAAGATTATCTTCTTGGCGAAACCAGTATTTTTACGATTAAGGCAGGCGACGGCACCGATCTCTGGTGCAGGATGATTAAACCAGCAGCATTTGATCCTTTAAAGAAATACCCTGTATTTATTTATGTATACGGAGGCCCGCATGCGCAGCTGATTACCGAAAGCTGGCTGGGCGGAGCCGGACACTTCCTCAACTTTATGGCGCAACAGGGTTATGTGGTGTTTACTCTCGACAACCGCGGCTCGGCCAACAGGGGCTTTGAATTCGAAAGTACCATTCACCGAAGGTTGGGAGTTGTTGAAATGGCCGATCAGATGAAAGGAGTTGAATACCTGAAATCATTGCCGTTCGTTGATTCCACCCGCATAGGCGTGGACGGATGGAGCTACGGTGGTTTTATGGCAATTACTCTCAAACTTAAAAATCCGGATGTATTCAGGGTTGCCACCGCCGGCGGACCCGTCACCGACTGGAAATACTATGAGATAATGTACGGAGAACGTTATATGGACACTCCGGAGCAAAACCCGGACGGTTACAGCGAAGCATGTCTCATGAACCACATCGGCAATCTGGAAGGCAAACTCATGATCATTCATGGTGCACTCGACAATACCGTAGTTTGGCAGCACAGCCTGCAATTCGTAAAAACAGCCATCGAACAACAAAAGCAGCTGGACTACTTTATTTATCCAACCCACGAACACAACGTAAGGGGCATCGACCGCGCCCATCTTTTCAGGAAGCTGGCTACCTATTATAACGAAAACCTTTGATTTACAATCACAGTATTAAGCCTGCAGCCATTGAATCGGGTTGCAGGCTTTTTGCTTTTATAATCCTGCCATTACCTGATCATCGCAGAAAAATACAGCTCAAGCAGATTTGCTGCAGCCTGATAGGGTGTCAGACGATCGGTAAGCATTTTTTGTTCAATCTCTTTCAGGGCAGTTTTTATTTCCGGATTAAGGTAAAAATGATCGTGCAGCCTGTTGTCAATGCTGTCGATCATGATTTGTCTGGACTGCTGCTGTCGTTTAAGCTTGAAGAAACCGTTCGACCTGGTGAACCGGATGTATTCCGAGATGGTATCCCATACTCCCGGAATACCATCCCCGGTAAGGGAAGAGCAGGTAATTGCCGGAGGCGACCATCCCGAATCGGGCAGCGGGAAAAGGTGAAGTGCATTCTTGATCTGCGTGCAGGCAATCTGCGCCCGGTGTTTATTATCCCCATCGGCTTTGTTTACGGCTATGGCATCGGCCATCTCCATAATACCGCGCTTTATGCCCTGAAGCTCGTCGCCGGCTCCGGAAATCATAAGCAGGAGAAAGAAATCGACCATTGAATGTACGGCGATTTCCGACTGTCCAACCCCAACGGTCTCCACTATAATAGTATCAAAACCCGCAGCTTCACATATAATTATGGTTTCTCTGGTTTTACGGGCAACGCCACCCAGAGAACCTGCAGAAGGAGAGGGGCGTATAAATGCATTCGGGTGCGTCGACAACCCTTCCATACGCGTTTTATCGCCCAAAATACTGCCTTTGGAGCGGGAACTACTGGGGTCAATTGCAAGCACCGCCAGCCTGTGTCCGTTCCCGGTAAGGTAAGTTCCCAGTGCTTCGATAAATGTACTCTTTCCAGCCCCCGGAACCCCGGTAACCCCCAGCCGAACAGAATTTCCGGCATGAGGCAGACAACGCGCAATAATTTCCTGAGCCAATACCTGATGTTCAGGCAGGGAACTCTCAATGAGCGTAATTGCCTGACTGAAAAGAGTACGGTTAAAATTAAGAATACCCTCCATAAACGCATCCGGCGTTGGTAACTGCCGGCGGGTGCGCTTAAACTTCTTAACGGCAGATTCATTAATAACAGGCGGCTGAGGTATCCCTTCCTGAACTTTAAGCGCAGAATCAAAGGGTGCTTCTTCTTTCTTTTTTTTCATCTCGACAACATAGTATTTTGCTAGCAGGAATACAATGTTCGCTAGTGCTAAAGCGATCATACAATTGAAAAATGATGTCCGTCTGCAAAATGAAGGCTTCCAGACATGACAAAGTTAGGCAATTCACCTTCCGGAAGACTAAACGAATCGCCGGAGTTATCATCTGATAATTAACAATTCTGCCTGACATAATAGTCGTTCACAACTAAATTGAATCACAGCCAATTGTATCGGGAGGCCTCAAGCGGTTGCCATTTGATCCTCGATAAGATTGGCATACGTACAACAAAAATCAGGTAATTTTTATCGATTTATTCAAAAACATCGTAAATTTGCAGCCCTGAACAAAAAACCTCTCCGTAGCTCAGTTGGTAGAGCAAATGACTCTTAATCATTGGGTCGAAGGTTCGAGTCCTTCCGGGGAGACTGATAAACAAACAGTTAGCAAATGCTAGCTGTTTTTTTTTGCCGGTTTGATGTGCAGTTACATACGCTTTACCGTTTTAAATCATCGGTACGCTGAACAGAGAAGCATTTTCTTCCCGATAGAGCCACCTCTTGGATATTACCGGCTCCGGTTCACTGCACAAACTGCTATGCAGCGCTGCCTGTTACCCTGAAAAATCGGGCAGAGAAGCGAAGTCCTTCTGTCCGTGTAAATTTTGGCGCCGGGTTTTGAATCTGGTACAGAAAAAGGATTCATGTGCGTTTGCGGTTTTTGCACCAAGCATTTCCGTTAATGCTGTCCGGCACGAAAAAAAAAGCAATTAATTTAATACTAATCTGTATCACAACACCTTAACATCATTTCGCATCTTAGTATCCCGATAATGATCCCATCGATGCCCAATTCCCGACACCCGATGACAAGTGCGACTCCAAAAAATATTCATTAAATATTGACTTGCAAATCAGGGAAATTATTACTTTTGCAGCCCTGAATAACCAAAGTTCCCTCGGGATGTAGCGCAGCCCGGTAGCGCGCTTCGTTCGGGACGAAGAGGCCGCAGGTTCGAATCCTGTCATCCCGACCAACATATAAGCCTGCTTGTTTATTCCATGCAGGCTTTTCGCCACTTTAGCTCAGTCGGTAGAGCAGCTCATTCGTAATGAGCGGGTCGGGGGTTCGAGTCCCCTGAGTGGCTCGCAGGCCGGATACAGATCCGGCTTTTTTTGTCACACCCAACAGCAGTGAAAAGCCGCTAAGGTACAGGGACTTGAATATCTGTCGTGGCTTACCATCAAAACAAAAACGCGAAGATTCCCGCTCTCTCATCTTACAAACTTCTTACAAACCGGATGGCATTTGACTTAGTTCCGGAATTGAATCTGTTTCAACGTTCGCCTGACTAAACTGCTTTCTTTTCGGGAAAGATCAGGGAGGCACCTATACTTACACCCAGAATAATCAGTATGATATAAAGCGAGTGTGCGGTGGTAAACCCGATCTCCTTGAGCCAGTGATGCGTCAGCATCTTGATCCCTATAAATATCAGCAAAACCGAAAGACCTGTTTTAAGGTAACGGAAAATATCGATGATGTTGACAACCATAAAAAACAAGGCTCTAAGTCCAAGAATAGCAAACACATTGGAAAAGAAAACGATATATGGATCTTTTGTCACCGCAAAGATCGCCGGAATGGAATCCACTGCAAAAATCAAGTCGGTAAATTCAATCACCATCAGTACGATGAACAGCGGGGTTATGTAGCGTTTTTTATCCTTATGAATGAAGAAATGGTGGCGAACAAAAACAGGATATACCGGAAGATACTTTGCTGCAAACCGCACAACCGGATGCGTTGCAGCATCGATTTTTTCCTTTTGGTTTCGCGTAATGAACATCTTAGCCCCGGTGAATATCAGCAGAGCCCCAAAGAAATACAGAACCCAGGCAAACTGCTGAATAATGGCTGATGCCGAAAAAATAAAGACAAACCTCAAAACAATGGCAGCCAGGATTCCCCAAAAAAGCACTCTGCGGTAGTAGCGCGGCTCCACGCCAAAAGCGAAGAAAACCATAACCATCACAAAAATATTATCGACGGAAAGGGCCTTCTCAATCAGATAGCCGGTAAGAAACTCGAGAGCAAGATTATTCTTATAGATTTTTAACGCCTCCGGATAAGCCAGCCCGTCGATTTTTACAGGATGTCCGTACTTGCCTATCAGGTGTTCAAGATCTGTGAGAGTGCCCTCCTTTCCAAGGTGAATCCATTCGCCGTGGGTAATCAGCAGCACATAGAAACCAAGCGAAAATGCAATCCAGAGCAAAGTCCAGAACAGAGCTTCCCGGAAAGGAATCACATGATTTCTCCGGTCAAAAACCCCGAGATCGAGCAAAAGAATGCCCGTGATAACCGTTAAAAAAACTGAAAAGAAAATAAGTTCGCTGTGGTTCATTTCAGATGGCGTTGCAGCTCGCAAATTTACAGCGAATCGGGATTAGCAAAACCGGTTTTTGCAAATAATAATAATTATTCAAAAGCCCGCTGTTTTAGTTGCTTGTGTTAAAAACTTTCTAATTTTGAACTCGTTTTCCGCGCAAATTAACCCGTTAGGAGGTGAGGCCCATTTTGGTTTTCATTCCGAACTTATATAAAACTACGTTGATATGACCGTTTTCACAGAACTCAATCCCAACCCGCTTGTACAGTACCTCAACAAGCCGTCGGCCGAATTTACCCGTGCCGATATCATCAAATTTATCGAGGATCACAACATTGAAATGGTAAACTTCAGGTACACCGGAGGCGACGGCCGCCTGAAAACCCTGAACTTTGTAATCAGTTCCCGCGAACATCTCAATTCCATTCTTACAACGGGTGAGCGGGTCGACGGATCCAGCCTTTTCCCATTTATTCAGGCAGGATCGAGCGACCTTTACGTTGTTCCACGCTACCGCACTGCATTTGTCAATCCGTTTTCGGATGTCCCAGCCCTGGATATTCTTTGTTCTTATTACAACAAAGACGGGGAACCGCTCGAGAGTTCGCCGGAATATATTCTTCACAAAGCCCATCTTGCGCTGAAGGAAAAAACCGGATACTCTTTTGATGTGATGGGGGAGCTTGAATACTACGTAATCAGCGAGGAGGAGGATCTCTTCCGCGCCGTTGACCAGAAAGGATATCATGAATCCTATCCCTTCGCAAAATGGGAACAGCTCCGCACCGAAGCAATGACCGCAATGGCCAAAGCCGGGTGTCTGATAAAATACGGACATTCGGAAGTAGGCAATTTTATTCAGGACGGCAAACTTTATGAGCAAAATGAAATAGAGTTTATGCCCACCAATCTTGAAGATGCCGCCGATCAGCTGGTGATTGCCAAATGGATTCTTCGCTCTCTGGCTTACAAATACGGAGTTACCGTAACGTTTGCCCCAAAAATTACCGTAGGAAAAGCAGGCAGCGGATTGCACGTTCACACCAAACTGGTGAAAAACGGCAAAAACCAGATGATTGAAAACGGGAAACTCAGCAACACCGCTCGCCGGGCCATTGCCGGATATCTTGAGCTGGCACCGTCGCTTACTGCTTTCGGCAACACCAACCCCGCTTCCTATTTCCGCCTGGTTCCTCACCAGGAAGCACCTACCAATATCTGCTGGGGAGATCGCAACCGCAGCGTGCTGGTAAGGGTTCCGCTGGGGTGGACCGGAGGAAACTCCATGATCTACCACGCCAATCCTCTCGAAGCTCCTGCCACCGACGATCTTTCACAATTGCAAACCGTTGAATTCAGGTGTCCCGATGGATCTGCCGATATCTATCTGCTGCTGGCCGGACTAACCGTAGCCGCCCGACATGGCCTGGAGCTTGAAAATTCCCTGGAAATTGCCGAAAAAACGTACGTGGATGTCAATATTTTCGAAGAAAAGCATAAATCCAGGATGGAACAGCTGAACCAACTTCCCGTTTCATGTTGGGAGTCGGCTGCCATGCTTGAGAAGCAAGCGGAAATTTACCTCAGGTACGATGTTTTCCCACAGGGTGTGATCGACGGACTTGCACGCAGGCTGCGCAGTTTCAACGATGAACATTTGCGCGAGGAAATTAAGAACGATCAGAATAAAGTGATGGAGCTTGTAGAGAAGTTCTTCCACTGCGGATAAATCCTTCAGGAATTCATTTCAGGAAGCCCTTCGGATTATTTTCCGGCGGGCTTTTCCGTTTTCCTGAAACGGATCAGCTTTCGTCCGAGATAAACACGTCTGAGCCATAGAGGAAGCACAATGGCTCCGATAACGAGGTAAGGATAGTATGAAATTAGCCTCCACGAAAAAGCAACAAGCGTAGTAAGATCGCCCGAAGGCCCTGCAATGAACTCACGGAGGAAAACCGGGAAGAAGTACTCTGCTATCCCGCTCCCGCCCGGAGTTGGACTGATAAGCATAATAACCCACATCAAAAGCTGACGGGCATAAATCAGGAAGTTGTCGCCCAGTAAGATTGGCCCGGTAAAAGCCATAATCAGAAAATTGACCACCCAGAAACGGGCTGTCCACGATAACACCGTTGCACCAAAGGCTTTCGCCCAAAACCAAAGGTTGTTCCCCTTCAGGGTCTCTGCAGTCAGAATAACCTGGTCACCCGTCTTAACAGCACCATCCCTGAATTTAGTTAATATTTTCAACGAGGTCAGCTTCAGAAGCAACCACTTAAAACCTCCCGGGTTGAAGAATATTCCGAAAGCAAGAAACAGCGTTAAAGCAACAATGAAACCGTACCCGATAAAAAATACATTCATCGAGCTTATGGAATGGCCAAACACCAGCAAATCCGAGCCGGTGACCGCAACACGGCTGTATCCGGCGATCAGAAAAGCTACCGGCACCATAACGATGTAAAAGAGCTCATCCAGCATTGCCGTTACCACAACAATGGCCGTAGACCTCCCCGTACCAAGCTTTTCTTTACTGAGGATAAAAACAGCTATCGCTGAACCTCCAACCACAGAAGGCGTTACGCTTGATGCAAATTCCCACAACATAATAACTTCAAACGATCGCCTCCAGCTTAACTCTTTTCCGGTAAGCAGGCGAATTCGGTACATGTAGGCGAGATCCCTCAGCACCATCATCAGCAGGGCAAAAAATAAAAATATATATGAATGCCACTTCCAGCGCAGCGAAGCCAGATCGCTGTGGCTTAAATCGCCTGCAATCATGTATATAATAACAAACAGTCCGATAACCACCGGAATAATAATCCGTCGGAAGGCAAACATATTCAATATCCGGCGCTGCTGACTGGGCATTAATATCAACTCAAATAAAAAACAAATATAAGGCCTTTCACTCAGCAACAGCACAAAAACATGAACGTCGCCATTCGCTCAAAGAAGATTTCCGAAAGCGGATTTACATCACGTGTAATGACCTCTGTTCAACCGTCCTGTTTACCATGCAGAAACCCACGAACCATCACCGGACAATTTCGGAAACATCCGGAGCCATCGTTGAGTGACCGTTAAATGAAGTATCGGAAGGAAACCCAGCAATGATTTACGCCATTTTGTCGCTTTATTAAAAGTAATATATGTCATTTTGTCTTGTTTTTTTGAACTTTATCCGGGAAATTACCGGATGGTATGCATATTGAAACGGACTGAAAAACCAAAATCAAAATAAAAAGGAGGACTATATTATGACACTCATCCGTTTCCATAACCAGCCATTAACCGGTTATCCGGCCAATCGTTCTTACAACAGCAAAGAGCAGTCGGGCTGCGGCTGCACTGTTCCGTCAAACATCATCCGTACCGGCGAAGCAATAATTGCAGAGCTTTCAGTTCCGGGATTTAACAAAGAAGATTTCAATATTTCGCTTGAGCATCAGGAATTAAAAATCACAGCCAAAGGCGGCGAACAGGAGCAGAACGAAGATCGCTACCTGAAACGCGAATTCTTTCGCAGCGACGTAAGCAAGAGTTTTATTATACCTAAGACCGTTGATGCCGAAAGCATCTCAGCAGACTACAAAAACGGGATACTCAGGGTTGAGATGCCCTTGAAAAAGGAAGCAAAAATCACCCGGGAAATCCGGATTAACTAAAAAAACTGTCTTCTGAAAGCGGGGCTGTTCCTTACCGGTCGGCCCCGCTTTTAGTTTTATCGCATCCATGAATCCTAAATTCCGATCTTTGCATGCCTTAATCACTATGCGATGCTGTCACCCCGGGTTAAATCCCATGCCGCTCTTGCCGTTGCGGGACTCCTTTTTGGAGCCAATTACTGGATTGCCAAGGGACTTATGCCGGGCTTTCTCACCCCCATGCAGATTATTTTCATTCGCGGACTGGCTTCATTGCTGTTGTTCTGGCTGGCAGCCCTGTTTGTGAAGCCGGAACACGTTCGCAAATCCGATCACCGGAACTTTATCGTTGCCGCAGCTCTTGGAGTAGCTATCAACCAGATCTTTTTCTTCACCGGCCTGAGCTATACAAGTCCGGTGGACACTTCACTGATACATGCTGCCAGCCCTTTGCTTGTGCTCCTTTTCTCGGCTATGCTGATGCACGAAAAGATTACCTCCATCCGGCTGGCCGGTATACTCACCGGGGGAACCGGTGCGGTATTGCTGATACTGCAGGCAGGAAGCGCACAGAACAGCCAAAGCTCCCTTGCAGGGAATGCCCTGATCCTGGCCAACATCACAGCCTATAGTCTGTATCTTGTTAAGATCAAACCCATGATGATGCGGTATTCGGCAATAACCGTTATGAAATGGATTTTCCTTTACGGATTCCTGCTGGTAATACCTTTCAGCCTGCCTTCAATGACCCGTATTTCGTTTGTTCACTTTACAACCCAGGCCTGGATGGCAATCACTTACGTTGTAGTCGGAACAACTTTCCTTGCCTATCTTCTCACCACCTTTTCGTTAAAAGCCGTCAGCGCTACTGTAGCCGGTTATTATATCTACATGCAGCCAGTGGTTGCCGGTGTAATAGGTATCCTGTTTTTCGGGGAAACGGTCGGGCCGGTGAAAATCCTTGCCGGAGCTGCAGTTTTTACCGGAATCTATCTGGTTAACCGGCGGCCGGTATCTAAAACAGATGCCTGAAGGGGATCAGCATCCATCCCAGTACTTTTTCAAGAATCGAACGCCTCTTCCAGGCTTCGTAGTCAAATGGGATACAATCCCGCATTGTTTGATCCAGATGTCTCCGAAGCTGTTCAGCAATGGAAGTATGCTTTCCGAAAAGCATAATCTCGTGCTGATACCTGAAGCTCCGGTAATCAAAATTAGCCGATCCGATGGCATAGGTTTCTCCATCCACCAGAACCGCCTTGGCGTGCAGATTTCCGGGTGTATAGAACTTAATATTAATATTGTTGTGATAATAAAAACCCATGTACTTTCCCCTGAGCAGGTCAACCGACCACACATCGGAATGCAGAGGTACCAGAACGGTTACATCGACTCCCCTCCGGGCAGCCAGCATCATATACCGCCTCAGCCTGTATCCGGGTAAAAAATAAGGAGTTTCAATGATTACCTCCCGGCTGGCCTTGCTGATAAGCATTTCATAACGCTTTTTGATCATCTGCCGGTATATGGACGGCAATTCCTGAACAATTTCAAAACCGTGGTAATGTATTGTCCGTTTATACGAAAACCGGTTAAAAATATACTTATTGCGGATTTTATAGCTTTCATTAAAAATTTTAACAAACACCTTTGCCAGGGAGCCGTCGATCCGCAGCATCAGCTCCCGCCACTTCAGTGAATATGCAGTTATATTGGCCGATCCCAGATACAGAATGCGATCATCGATGACAAGCAGCTTGCGGTGATTCCGGCGATGGTTTTTGGTAACGAAATCGATGAAAAATTTAATTTTCTTGAAATAAACCACTTCCCCGCCATTCCGGATCAGTTCAGAAAAAAAAGCTTCCGGGAGCACGGTACCCCAGGAGTCGAGCAGAAGCCTGACTTCAACGCCCTGCCGGCATTTCTCCGTCAAAAGATCCCGGAACCTGCGACCGCTTTCATCGTTCGCTATCCGGTAGATCTCAAGATAAATGTAATGTTCGGCACGGGCTATATCGTCAAACATGGCTGCCTGAAACCCCATTGGGTCATCATACAAAACAGCAGACCTGAGCGCAATTTCTTTCATTTGTTCGCGATAATTAACCGCCGCTCAGCAAAGTTATCATTCTGCCGTCATCTCTCCAAATAAACATTCCGCTCAACCCTGAATCCCGGTCAGTCCTGTCCGGCTTTGCGCGTGACCAGCAATAGCTTTTTGACCTTTTCCGCAACGGATGTAGAAAAACCCTTGCATTCAATACGGCTCCGGGTGAATGATTCTATGCAAATATCATTGCCAGCCCTGAAATTATTTATTTTAACCGAAACAACATTGCTGCGCGGAATTGAAACCGTTTGGTCACCTGAAAAGACTCCCCGCTTTCTGCGGTGAATAACAAATGTCTCATCTATTTCCAGAATATCGGGATGCAGAACACTCCCTCCCCACAAAAAATTGGATTTGAATTTAAATGTACGATTTGGTTCCAACATAATACTAAAACTCCTTTTGCGAATCGTCTGACGGTATGGTCTTAAGATCCTTATAATTATTACTGATATATAGTCTCCTTTGAAAGCAGTCATGATGACGGGCAAGCAAACTGCTGATCTCATCATCATTCATTGCGCGAAACTCCCTTATAGCTTTAATCAGCGCTTCATTGCCGGACCCATATGAAAACGGACAACCGGCATTACGCTCCCCGGCCGGACATTCGCATACCAGCCCGGCAAGATACGGCATAAACATTTCACGGTCCATTTCCAGTATACACTATATGCTATAGAAGCACTTGTTCAAACTTTCAACTTAATAACAATTCCGGGCAAACCGTAATCGTACTTTATATTGAGCCGGTAAGCAGGTAAACCTGAACTACAGAAATAACTTATGCCTTTCTCAGTAGTCTTCCAAATGACAGCAACTGAACAGAGGTAAATCGATACAACGAGGAACTCAATCCTGAAGCAATATTAGCAATTTGAACATCAAAAATTCGTATGAATGTATATTCGTATGCATTTTTTTATCAAACGTACTTATTTCACCCGAAAGCGTTAATAAACAGAATTAGAATCTGCTACAAATTAATACACAATTATATTTTCAAATGCTACTAAGAAAACCACCCACCTAAGTAATGGAATTAAGGCGTCTCAGCAATTCCTCCTTTTTCCGGTACGATACTGGCACTTCTGAATTGTCCTTCATAACACAGATAAGCTCATCTTTTACAAATTTCCGCAAATACACAAGATTTATAAGGTGCGACTGATGTATTCTGAAGAAATTATTTTTTTCAAGGTATTCAGTGAACTCCTTAATGGACTTTGAAACCATGATATTCTCACCCTCGTTAAGAATAAAAACGGTATAATTACGCTCCGAGGTAACCCTGATGATGTTTTTAAGTTCAACAAGGTGAAGCACATCCGCTGTTTTCAGTACAATTCGTGCATCTTCTGTCTGAACCGGTCGCATGTATTGCTCCATCAGTGTCTTTATATTTTTGTTCAGGTCAGATTCTTCAACGGCATTAACGGCTTTTTCAACAGCGGCCTGCAGTTCTGTGGGATCAATGGGTTTGGTAATGTAATCGATTGCATTAAACTTAAATGCACGAATAGCATATTCCTCAAATGCCGTGATAAAAATCAGTTTGAACTTTACCGGCATAAGCTGACGTATAAGATCAAAACCTGAGCCATCGGGCATTTTTATATCAAGCAGTACCAGATCGGGATTGTGTTGTTTAATAACCTGTAATCCCGATTTCACATCGCGACCCTCTGCCACCACCTCAATATCTGCACAGTAAATATCTAGCATTTCCCTGATCGTTTCGCGCGACCTGGTTTCATCATCAATTATTACAACCCGTATCATAAGCAGTTAATCGTTGAATTTTCACAGAACCCGATTGCGTAAAATTACTCAGAAATAATCCAAAAAAAACGATACGGATTTTTTTTCACGAGTGCTGTAATGGATACCTAATCAAACAGGTGATTCAACACAGTGCATTTAAACTAAAAAATACACTCCATAACCGGTAACCGGGGGGAATTTGAGTAAATTTGCCCTAAATAATAAAAAATGATACGGTCAATGACAGGTTTCGGCAAGGCGACGGCCTTGCTGGAAGGTAAATCAGCTACCATTGAGATCAGGTCGCTCAACAGCAAACAGCTCGACCTTAACCTGCGAATCCCTCCGCTTCTTCGCGATCACGAATCCGAGATCCGCAGTCTTGTAAGCCGGAAAGTGGAACGAGGCAAAACAGAACTTGTAATTTCCATCGATTATACCGGGAGCGATGTTCCGGCTTCTATCAACAAGCCTCTCGCCATTGCATACTACCGCGAACTTAAAGCCCTCGACCAGGAACTGAATGCCGGAACAAACGACCTGCTATCAACGGTTATGAAAATGCCGGAAGTTACAAAACAAGGCCGGGAAGACCTGAATGAACCGGAATGGTTTGCCGTACAATCCAGTCTGGAACAAGCGCTTGATCAGCTAACCACCTTCAGGACCCACGAGGGCAGTATTCTGGAGCAGGATTTTATTGCCCGTATCGGCATCATTCGTTCCCTGCTCTCCAGGGTAGAGCCCTTTGAAGCCGCCAGAAACCAACAGCTAAAGGATAAACTGCGGAATAACTTCAGCGAATTCATCAATAATAACTCCTTCGATACCAACCGGTTTGAGCAGGAAATGATCTACTACCTCGAAAAACTTGATATTACTGAAGAAAAAGTAAGACTTGCCAAGCATTGCGATTACTTTCTTGACACTCTTACCGAAGAGGTTGCCGTTGGCCGGAAACTCGCTTTCGTATCGCAGGAAATCGGGCGCGAAATAAACACGCTGGGCGCAAAAGCCAGCGATGCCAGCATTCAGAAATTGGTGGTGGAAATGAAAGATGAACTGGAAAAAATAAAAGAACAACTGGCAAATATCCTGTAAATATGCTCAACCAACATCCGGTAAAAGGCAAACTGGTTATTGTATCTGCCCCTTCCGGTGCAGGGAAAACAACCCTGGTCCGTCATCTGCTGGATGCAGACCTTAACCTTGGATTTTCCGTTTCGGCAACCAGCCGGCCGAAACGACCCGGAGAAACCGATGGCAAAGACTACTTTTTTATCTCGGAAGAGCAATTCCGTAAGAAAATAGACAACGACGAGCTTCTTGAATGGCAGGAGGTGTACCCGGGTAGTTTTTACGGAACCCTCATCGCTCAGGTAGAGCTTCTGCTGAACCAGGGTCGCAACGTTATTTTTGATGTGGATGTGGTTGGAGGACTTAACATCAAAAAGTTCTACGGGAATCGGGCTCTGTCGGTTTTTGTAAGTCCGCCCTCGGTGGAAGAGCTCGGTAAACGGTTGTCGTCACGCAATACCGACTCCCGTGAAACCATATCCAGAAGGCTTGAGAAAGCCCGCTGGGAACTCGAATTTGCACCGCGGTTTGATCTAATCGTTGTTAACGACGTGCTGGAAGATGCCAAACGAACGATTGTTGAACACGTTACAGCATTTCTTGGCAGCAGGCAAAATTGCAAGTAACCCCTGAATACCGAAAATCCTGTGTTATGGAAAAAAAAGGCGCAAGTAAATCAACACGCCCAACCGGACTGTTTTTTGGTTCATTCAACCCAATCCACAACGGACACCTTTGCATTGCCGAATACATGATAGAATTTGCCGGCCTGAAGGAGGTTTGGTTCATCGTTTCTCCGCACAATCCGTTAAAAGATAAAGCTACACTGCTCTCGGATCAGTACCGGCTCGATATGGTGGAAACGGCCATTGCGGGGGATGACAGATTCCGGGTTTCCGACATAGAGTTTCACATGCCCAGACCATCGTATACTATCGACACCCTTACCCGGCTTTCAGAACTCCACCCGGGCAGAGACTTTTTCCTTATCGCCGGCACCGATGTGCTGCCATCTTTTCACAAATGGAAGAACTACGAGCAGTTGCTACTTCAATACCGCCTTATGATCTATCCCAGGCATGGCAGCGAAAATCATCCCTTACTCAGGCACCCGTCCGTAACCGCAGTTGACGCCCCGCGCATCGAAATATCGGCCAGCTTTATCAGGCAGGCCATAAAAGAAGGCAGAAAAGTGCAATACTTTCTGCCTCACAATGTTCTTTCCTATATCGGGAAAATGGGCTTTTACCTCAGATAAAGCAAATCATTGCTTAATGTTACGCACAAAAAAATCCAGAAGGAACGGAAAAACCTTTTCCGGTGCCTCCAGAAAACCCATGTGCCCTACTTTATCCAGGAGTAATATCTCAGCATGCGGACACATCATCGACTGAGCCATAATCTTGTTGTAGGGCATTCGGGAATCGTTTCTGCCGATTACGAAACATACCGGCATTGGCGATTCAGACAGGAAGACCAGTGATCCGGCGCGTTGTTTCATCCCCTCCAGCGCTGCAATTACCGATTTTGCAGAAGTAGATCCGGCCCTGTTCCTGAGAATTGCAATTTCATCGGCCAGACGCTTCCTGTTTTCAGGAGCAAACAGCTCGGGGATAAACTGATTAATAAACCCGCTGTGATTCAGTTTAACGATGTTGATGGTCCGTCGCCGGGCTTCTTTTGCGTCTTCATCATCGGGCGCTGCATGCGAATGAAGCAGAGCTACGGAATTTACCCGGTCCGGATGCATCGAAGCAAGTTCAAGAGCCGCATAACCTCCCATACTGTGTCCGCATAACGAAAACCGGGCAATCTCTTTCTGGTCTGCAACAGCCATCACAGCCTCTGCCATCAGCCTCATTTCATGCACATCAGAGATCACACCGCTCCTTCCGTGTCCGGGAAGGTCGACCTGCAAAACGCTGAACCGGCGCTCCAGATCGCGGGCAAACGAATCCCAGATTTCCATCGACTCCAGGAAACCGTGAAGCAATACCACCCAGGGCCCCGAACCGGATGTCCGGTAATGAATGGGGGTGCCTTTGAAAACAACACTTTCCGGCATAACAAAAAAGTTAAGACTTTAAAATTGCGGATAACCGGTCAAAAAGAAAACCGGTTCATCCGCTATACTCTGCTTACCTGCGCATCAGGTTCTCTATCTCTTCAACTGTTTTGGGGATCGGCTTTCCAAGCACCCTGTATCCGTTATCCGTAACCAGCACATCGTCTTCGATGCGGATGCCTCCGAAGTCTTTGTATGCTTCAACCTTGTCGTAGTTGATAAACTGTGTGAATTTACCTTCAGTTTTCCACTGGTCGATAAGGGCAGGAATAAAGTAAATTCCCGGCTCTACCGTCAGCACAAAACCGGGCTGCAGCCGGCGTCCGAGACGAAGAAAAGCAGTTCCAAACTGTTTGGAGCGGGTGATTTCGTCGTCGTAACCCACAAAGTTCTCTCCTACCCCTTCCAGGTCGTGTACATCCATACCGAGCATGTGACCAAGTCCGTGAGGGAAAAACAGTGCGTGAGCTCCGGCAGCTACAGCCTCATCCGTATCTCCTTTCATCAGTCCGGCAGCTTTCAAACCATCTGTGATTACCCGCGCAGCCAACAGATGAATTTCCCGGTAAGGAATTCCCGGTTTAATGGCTTCAATGGCTTTCAGATTGGCATTGAGAACAATCTCATAGATCTCACGCTGCCTGGAGCTGAACTTACCACCGACAGGCACCGTTCGGGTTATATCGCTGGAATACAGCGTTTCTTCCGACTCACATCCTGCATCCACTACCATCATGCGACCTTCGGCAAGCACATTGCCGTGGTAGTGGTTGTGCAGGGTCTGTCCGTTGATGCTCAAGATTACAGGAAACGAAACCGGACCTGCATTAGCGAGGGCTATTCCTTCAATGGTTCCGGCGATTTCCTGCTCAATTATACCCGGATGAGCCATCTTCATTGCCGTAGTATGCATCAGGTAAGCCACATCCACCATCTTTTCGATCTCGGTAATTTCTTCTGCCGATTTTACGGCACGAAGTTTCACAACAGCCCTGATAAGATCAACGGAAGCCGATTCTTTTATCTCTTTGGGCATAATCCCGAGTATTTCCGATAGCTGAATCTTTGTTTCTCCTCTGTAGGGCGGCAGAAAATGCACCTTCCGGCCGGCAGTTCTCGCTTCTTCAATATACCGGGCAAAATCCGCCAGAGGAGCGGTATGCTTAATACCAGCCTGTGCACCACGGTCGGCAATAGAGGGTTGCGGACCCATCCAGATAATGTCGTCCATATCCACATCATTTCCGAACAGTATTTCTGCTCCCGTTTCAAAGTCGATGATGCCTGCCAGATCTGGCTGATTGATACCGAAAAAATAGCTGAAAGTACTGTCCTGCCTGTAATGATAGGTATTGGCAGGATAATTGAACGAAGCTTCGGTGTTACCGGGGAATATGGCTAGCCCGGTGCGGATTTCATCCTTTAAAGCCTTGCGGCGAAGGATATACGTTTCTGGTTTGAACATATGATTACGTTGGTTTAATTTAAGGGAATGGCCGACTTTCGTACTCCTGCATTGATTGAAATTTGTCCGGTCCGGCAGCTGTAAAAACTACTGTTTCCCGGCTCAGCCAAAGGCAAATTTAATCAATTTATTTCAGCTAAAAGGAATGAATTTCAGCAATCGCCCCAATAAAACGAATGTAACTAATTGCTTATTATACAGTTAAACAGATTTCTACCTAACCGGGATATAGAAATAAGTGGTCTTGGGATGGTTTAATCTGAAACGTTACTTTCAGCGTGCCATCAATGCTTCAATTTCGTCGGGTTCAACCGGGATGTGGGCCATCAGGTCAACCGGCTCGTCATCGACAAGAATATCGTTTTCGAGTCGAATTCCGAAACCTTCCTCCGGAATGTATATTCCCGGTTCGCAGCTCAGAACCATTCCTTTAAGAAGAGGGTGCTGTTTGGTTCCCACGTCGTGAACATCCAGTCCCATAAAATGAGAGGTTCCGTGCATATAATACCTGAAGAATAAAGGACTTGAGGGGTCCTGAAGTTCAACATCTTTTCGCGTAAACAGTCCGAGGTCAATTAATTCGTTTTCGATAAGACGGCACACTTCGGCATGGTATTTTTCGATGGTAGTACCGGGCACCAGCATGCGCGAGGCTGCGCGAAGTACGCGAAGCACCGCCTCGTAAACCTGACGTTGCCGGGGAGTAAATTTCCCGTTTACGGGAACGGTTCGCGAACAGTCACCGGCATAATTCCCGTATTCGGCACCGAAATCGAGCAGAAGCAATTCCCCGTCTCTGCACTCCTGGTCGTTCTGGTTATAGTGAAGTATACAGTTATTCACACCCGATGCAACAATGGGCGGATAAGCATGTCCTGAAGCTCCCTGACGGACAAATTCATGGGTAATTTCCGCTTCCACTTCGTACTCCATCACACCCGGCTTCAAAAACCCGAGTACCCTTCCGAAGGCATCGCCGGTAATTTCACAGGCTCTGCTGATTATTTCAATTTCTTCCGGCTCCTTTACCAGCCTGAGCTCGGTAAGCAGTGGCGCAAGACGCTCAAAAGCATGCAAAGGATAATCCTTTTTCAACTGATGCGCAAACCTGAGGTCGCGCGAAGGCACTTCGGTAGAAAAGCGCGGATTTTCATTCTGATTCAGATAAACCACACCGGCTCTCGACATCAGGTCGCGCAAGGTGTCGTCGAAATCGTCAAGCCATTTTACCGTCTTTACCCCCGAAATGGCGGAAGCCTGTTCCAGGGTGTACTTGTGCCCGTACCAGGTCACCATCCGATCGTTGGTTTTTACGGTAAAAATAATCTCACGCATATCGGCCACAGGATGATTGGGAAACAAGGTAAGAACACATTTTTCCTGATCCAGCCCGGTAAGGTAGAACATGTCGGAATTTTGCCTGAACACGAAGCACTGATCCCCGTTACGGGGCATCTCATCGTTTGAATGTATGATGGCAAGCGCATTAGGCTTCAGCATCTTCTCCAGCTTTTCGCGGTTTTTGCCAAACAAACGGGGGGTAATGGGGCGGTAACGCATACGCTTTTTATTTAGAAACGTTCTAATTTAACGACACAACTTGGATTAAAAACGTAAATGGCTAAATTTGTTATTCCATATATCGAGGGCTCTGCATATATGGTTTATGGCAAATGTAACAACATTAACGTTGCCGCTGGTTTAAAAATGTTTTTAAATTTCTGTTAACATTAATACATTAACCACATGGCTTTGAAGTACTCATCAATCACCAAAAAGATTATTATGGCGCTGGCTGGTCTTTTCCTGATCAGCTTTTTAGGTGTTCATCTGGGCATCAATCTTTTAATATTGAAGAACGATGGCAGGGAGGCTTTTAACATTGCAGCGCATTTTATGGTAACCAATCCGGTGGTTCAATCCATGCAATGGGTCCTTTTCGGAGGTTTCATTTTGCACATTCTGCTGGGCGCCGTGCTGCAGATCCAAAACTGGATGGCCAGACCACAGCGTTACAAAGTGGAAGGCTTTTCGCACACCTCCTATTTTTCGAAGTTTATGATCCACACCGGACTGATCATATTTGCCTTCCTGATTCTGCATCTGGTCAATTTTTTCTTCAAAGCAAAGTTCGGCGCGATGCCGGAAGTTATGATCGGCGATCATATGTATGAGGACATGGGCCTTCTTGTTATTGAGAAATTCAGCAATCTGAGCTATGTTATTCTTTACATTTTCTGGCTGCTGTTTCTGGGGTTCCACCTCGACCATGCCTTCCACTCAGCCATGCAGTCGCTCGGATTGAACCACAGCAAATACACCCCCGTGTTCTTCGGTATAAGCCGTGCACTGGCCATCCTTATTGCCGGTGGCTTCATGATCATTCCGCTGGTTATTTACTTTAGCTGATTATTCACCGATTAAAACATAGTTTTCGATATGGCCGAATTAAATTCAAAGATACCAAAGGGGCAACTGGCTGAAAAGTGGACCAATTACAAAGATAACATTGCACTGGTGAACCCCGCCAACAAACGCAGACTCGAAGTTATTGTGGTTGGTACCGGACTGGCAGGAGCATCGGCTGCCGCCAGCCTTGCCGAGATGGGCTTCAAGGTTAAAAATTATTGCTATCAGGATAGTCCCCGCCGTGCGCACAGCATCGCAGCCCAGGGAGGCATCAACGCTGCAAAAAATTATCAGAACGACGGCGACAGCGTATACCGCTTGTTTTACGATACCATAAAGGGCGGCGATTATCGTGCCCGAGAGGCCAACGTATACAGGCTTGCCGAAGTCAGCAACGCCATCATTGACCAGTGTGTTGCCCAGGGAGTTCCCTTTGCCCGCGAATACGGCGGATTGCTCGACAACCGCTCTTTCGGCGGCGCACAGGTCTCCCGAACATTTTATGCACGCGGACAAACCGGTCAGCAACTGCTGCTTGGAGCCTATAGTGCCCTGAGCCGGCAGGTTAAAAAAGGAAATGTGGAACTGTTTACCCGGCATGAAATGCTCGACGTTGTGCTTGTGGAAGGCCGGGCACGGGGTATTATCGTGCGTAACATGGTTACAGGCGAAATTGAACGCCATGCAGCCCACGCCGTTGTTCTTGCCACCGGAGGCTACGGTAATGTTTTCTTCCTCTCAACCAATGCAATGGGATCCAACACAACAGCCATCTGGAAAGCCTTCCGCCGGGGCGCAGTTTTCGGAAACCCTTGCTTTACACAGATCCATCCCACCTGTATTCCCGTGCATGGCGACTTCCAGTCGAAGCTCACCCTTATGAGTGAGAGCCTTCGCAACGATGGTCGCATCTGGGTGCCGAAACAGAAAGAAGATGCCGAAAAAATCCGTAAAGGCACGCTTCTGCCAACGCAAATCAAAGAAGAAGACCGCGATTACTACCTCGAACGCAGGTATCCGGCTTTCGGTAACCTGGTACCGCGCGACGTCGCAAGCCGGGCTGCCAAAGAGCGCTGCGACGCCGGTTTCGGTGTTGGTGAAACCGGACTCGCCGTTTACCTCGATTTCAGCGATGCCATCAATCGCCTCGGCAAAAGCACCATCGAAGCCCGTTATGGAAACCTCTTCCAGATGTATGAAAAAATCGTGGATGAGAACCCTTACAAAACTCCAATGATGATATACCCCGCCGTGCATTATACCATGGGCGGACTTTGGGTTGATTACGAACTGATGACTACCATACCCGGACTTTTCGCTATCGGAGAAGCCAATTTCAGCGATCACGGCGCCAACAGGCTCGGAGCTTCAGCACTTATGCAGGGCCTTGCCGACGGCTATTTCGTACTTCCATACACCATCCAGAACTACCTGGCCGATCAGATCAGCGTTCCAAAATTCTCCAACGACCTCCCCGAGTTTAAACTGACCGAGGAAGAAGCTGTAAACAGACTGAAAAAGCTGATGAACGTCAGAGGGAAAAATACCGTCGACAGCTTCCATAAAAAGCTTGGCCACATTATGTGGGAATACGTCGGCATGGGTCGAAATGCAGAAGGTCTTAAAAAAGCAATTACCGAAATCCGTGCCCTGCGTGAAGAATTCTGGAAAGACGTTAAAATTCCGGGAGAAATGAACGAAATCAACCCGGAACTGGAAAAAGCCTCGAGAGTTGCCGATTTCCTGGAACTCGGTGAGCTGATGGCACGCGACGCCCTGCATCGGGACGAATCCTGCGGAGGTCACTTCAGAGAAGAGTTCCAGACAACCGAAGGAGAGGCCCTGCGCAATGACCAGGAATTCATGTATGCCGCTGCATGGGAATTTACCGGCGATACCCAGGAACCCAAACTTAATAAGGAAGTCCTGGATTATGAATTTGTGGAAGTAAAACAGAGGAATTACAAGTAAAAACCCGAACCTATGGATCTTACACTCAAAATATGGCGTCAGAAAAACGCTGCCAGCAAGGGTAAGTTTGTCACCTACAAAATCAGCGACATCTCGCCCAACAGCTCCTTCCTTGAAATGATGGACATCCTTAACGAGTCTCTGGTACTCTGCGGAGAAGATCCCGTTGCATTCGACCACGACTGCCGCGAAGGAATCTGCGGAGCCTGCAGTATGTACATCAACGGCCACCCGCATGGCCCCGATAAGGCTATAACAACCTGCCAGCTCCACATGCGCCGCTTCAAAGACGGAGAAACCATTGTTATTGAACCCTGGAGAGCCAGACCATTCCCGGTTCTGAAAGACCTTATCGTCGACCGTACGGCTTTCGATAAAATTATTCAGGCCGGAGGTTATGTTTCCGTAAATACCGGCGGAATTCCCGATGCGAATTCCATCCCGATTCCCAAGGTTAAAGCCGACCTTTCCATGGACGCTGCAGCCTGCATCGGCTGCGGAGCCTGCGTTGCTGCCTGTAAGAATGCATCTGCTATGCTCTTTGTGGCTGCTAAAGTGTCGCAATTCGCCCTCCTCCCTCAGGGACGGGTTGAAGCCTCTGAACGCGTTCAGGCTATGGTAGCCGAAATGGATAATCTCGGATTTGGAAACTGCACCAACACCGGAGCCTGTGAGGCCGAATGTCCAAAGGAAATCTCCATCAGCAATATTGCCCGTATGAACAGAGAATTCCTCTCCGCCAAACTGGGAGCCCAAAAACCCTCAGGACGCACAGGCAGCGATGCCTGATGTCGCCAATTTCAGACCCTGAGGTCACCCGAACCGGATGAATTTTAATACAATGCCCGGATCTGCTGCCGGGCATTGCTATTTTTATAAAAGCGATTTTCTGAAACACCCAGCAGGAAAGCACGAATATTCATTCCGTAGCTCCATGTATGCCGGTATTTTGATTAAGTTTGTCCGTAGGAACCACCACGGGATGTAAACATAGGATGTGACTCAGGATTAAACTCCTTAAGGTTCCGGTAACCCTTATAGTGTTTTTTATGAGACGTATGTACCTGATCCTGCTCGCATTGCTGTGCTCAACTATAAGTCCGGGCCAAATTTTCTCAAGCACACCCGGGTCCTTCCCGGGAATGCAGAAGCTGAAACGTTCGACCCAACCAGGGCGCAAACTGCCCGACTACCCGACACTTATCGCTTCACCGGAAGCTCTTGCACGGAGTTTGCCCGTCGTTGTGGACAACTCGGATAATCCTTTTATGCGGTCAGTATTCCGTCAGCAGGGGGCTTCATGCGGGCAGTCGGCATCCATAGGGTATAACTACTGCTATGAAATTAACCGGCTGCGCAATCTGCCATCCGATACCATCGCGAATACCTATACTGACCACTTTGCCTATAATTTTATGAATACCTCTACCCCCTACGGCGGTATAGGAGTCAGCTATTTCCACACCTTTGATGTGATGTACGATGCCGGTACACCCACAGAAGCTGTATACGGAAATATTGAAACCGACGACGACTACCGCTGGATGAGTGGTTATGAAAATTACTATTCTGCAATGCTTAACCGTATCGCAGGGATAAAATCAATACATGCAGGAACACCCCAGGGACTTGAAGTTCTGAAGCAATGGCTGCACAATCATCTTGAAGGATCGCCCATTGGCGGACTCGCCAGCTTTTATGGAGGTATTAATGTTGTTACCCGCCTGCCCGCCCAGTCGCCGGAAGCAGGCAAATCCGTTATAACCCAATGGGCCTCACAGGCATCGCATGCCATGACTATAGTGGGTTACCACGATTCCATACGCATCGACCGCAATGGCGACAACCAGTTTACCAATCACCTCGACATAAATAACGACGGAATTACTGACATGCGGGACTGGGAAATCGGTGGAGTGAAAATTGTCAACTCATACGGGCCAGACTGGGAAAACAACGGTTACTGCTACGTACTCTATTCCACTCTGGCAACGGAATATGGAAAAGGGGGTATATGGAACAATTCTGCGCACGTTATTCTTCCCGATACGGCATACAAACCCCTGCTGACCGCAAAAGCCATCGTAAGCCACAACCGAAGGGTGCAGCTCAGAATAAGAGCAGGGATAAGCAGCGATACCTCCCACTGGACACCGGATTACCAAATGCAATTCTCCATCTTCAATTATCAGGGCGGCAATTACTTTATGTCCGGAGGAAAATTACCCGAAGACAAAACTCTGGAAATGGGCCTCGACATCACCCCTCTTTTAAGTTTTGTCAGGAACGAAAAACCGTATCGCATATTCCTTATGATCGACGAAGAGGATCCGGAGTCGGGTGGCGAAGGTATGCTGCACTGGCTTGAAGTATACAAGCATACCGGAGAATCCGTGGTTAGCTTTGTTTCGGCCGACTCATCCCTGTCACTGGTTAATAACGGCACAACCACGGCCTGCGTAAATATAACAGCAGCAGCAAATCCTCCCGCAATAAAGGGCGACAGTAATATAATTGTGCCCCCTTCGGGGTACTTCGAATTTACCCCCCTTACCGAAGGCGGCACACCACCCCTGGAGTTTACCTTACTGCACCGATTTGATTTCAGCGACAGTCTCGCACCTTTCCTCCCGCTACAGGGAAACAATATTAACCCGCTGACAGCGACTGCGGTTGCTGTTGCCCTTCCCTTTTCCTTCCCATGGCACGGACAAACTTACGATACCGTTTACATGCACAGGAACGGATACATCCTTTTCACCAAAAGCGACCTGCCGTATTTTTATCAGATATACGACGAACCTTACCTGAAGCAAATCAGTGCCATCATCCCGAATTTCGATAAAACGCTAAACGTATACACTTCTTCCGATTACATGAAGGTGCTGACAACTTCCGATAGTGTGCGTTTCAGCTGGAAAGCCTCGAACAGCTCGGGAGGTGCATTTGCTGAATTTTCAGCCACCCTCTGCCGTTCGGGTAATATCCGTTTTCACTACGGTGAATCAAACACGATAATCCCCTTTGCCGGTTTAAGCAACGGCTCTCCGGAAACATTCCTGCTTGCTGAATACAGCGGAACGAGGGTTCCGGCAGGTACGATACGTAACTGGATTCCTTCACGAATACCGGGCAGGATTTCATGCACCGAAGCAGGAACCGTCAAAGTCGAAGATATTACCGGTCCGGCTGCCGGAAAATTCGTTTTTCAGGTGAGGGATAAAAACCGTTTGAGTGCTTCAAAACAGTTCGTTCTTGCAAACGGACCAATAATGCGGATATCTCTTGCAAACCCCGGCAATATCCTCTCTCCCGGTTCCATCCATAATCTGAAGGTGGAAATTTTCAACCCCGGCTCGTCCACGACCGAAAGCGCATCGCTTTTGCTTGAAGCAGCGACATCCAACTGCCTGATAACTGGAAAGCCCATCGAAGGCCTGCAGCTGAAACCGGGTACAACAAGCGTACCTCCCGGTCATTTCAAACTTATTGTGCACGATACAGTAAGCCGCCCGTCTACCCTGAGCCTGAAGTGCAGACTCACAGCAGATAGCATGAAATTCGTTGAATACGAGACTTTTCGTACAGCCCACCGTGAAATTGCCATTACACCTCCTTCCGTTTCTTCCGACAACAACGGCATCCCGGAGCCGGGCGAGAACGTTCAGCTTTCATTTACGATATACAATTACGGGGAAGCAGATTTAGGAAAGACGAGCGTTACACTAACCGTCAACAGCCCTTTTGCTGCAATAACCGGCAGTTCCGGCCGTGACACCGGAATCATCGGAGCCCGTTCGGCACGAAGGATTAGCTTCCCGCTAAGCGTGAACAACGCAACTCCTCCGGGCAAAATTATAGCCCTGGAATTAATATTGAATTACGACGACGATAAATCATTCACTCAAACATTTTACCTTACACTGGGGCATCCGTCGATTGCCGTCATTGATTGCGACAACAACCTAAACTCAGCAAGGCATATAGCAGCAGCCATCAGACAAGCCGGATTTGAAAGCGAACAATTCGATGAAATCGCTCATTTGAAACCGCACCACAATACCGCATTTCTTTCGCTGGGATTCTTTCATCTCAACCATAAGCTTAGTCATGCCGAAGACAGTCTGCTGGTCGGATTCCTTGACAACGGGGGGAATCTTTACCTTGAGGGTGGAGCGTTTTTCAGACAGGACCCGGAAACCGTGCTCAGGCAGAAATTGTCTGTTACCGGTCTCAATCAGGCCTGGGTTTACAAGGCCGACAGTCTTGAGGGCAATCCGGGAACACCGGCAGAGCCCTTCCGGATCCACTATCGGGGAGATAATCTGAGAGGAGAAAATTTACAGCCCGACGGAACGGCAGTCCCCTGGTTTACCGATAAGAACTCCGGCCTGCATTTCATAATCGCCAACCGCAACGAAACGTATAGCACCGTAGCCTCAACTATAGAATTCGGCGGCACATTCATGTACGGGACAAGCCCTGGCAGGCCTGAACTGGCAAAAGAATACCTCAACTTCCTGGGATATGAAACCCATCCGCTTTGCGCCACATTCGTTGCTGACACACTTTCTGTCTGCCCCGGAGAACCGGTTACATTCCGGGCATTTACCAGTGGATCACCGGAAGCGATGCAATGGCATTTCCCCGGAGGCGATCCCGAATACTCCACCGAGTCCAGCCCGGAGGTGAGCTACTCCGTACCTGGCTCTTATACCGTCACTCTAACGGTTCAAAACCAGGCAGGCGAAAGCAATACATTCAGCGTCAATGAATACATTCACATCTTTAACTGTCTCGGGATTCCCGGTACAAACCAGCCGACATTTCTTTTATATCCCAATCCCGCCAGGGAATTTGTGACCATAGTTCCTCCGGGTAACGACAGACCCTGGACAGCTCGGCTTACCGATATGCGCGGCAGGACAGTCCGGCTTCTTTCGGGTACCGGAAAGACAGTCGCTGCACTTGGCAATCCGGATCCCGGTTTTTACCTTCTGATGCTTGTAACAGATAACAAACAAATTACACTAAAACTGGCTGTTTACTGATGCTGTAAAAGGCAAATCACTTAATTTAGCAAGCCAAAACCAGCATATCCCGAATGAAATTCAGCGACATCCCAGGACAGAATGAGTTAAAAGAGCGGCTCAGAAAAACTGTACTCGACAACCGGGTAAGTCATGCCCAGCTGTTTCTGGGTCCGGAGGGCTGCGGCAAACTGCCCATGGCGCTGGCTTATGCCCAGTATATCAACTGCACCGACCGAACACACGACGACTCATGCGGCATCTGCCACTCTTGTGTTAAATATGCAAAACTGGCGCACCCCGACCTTCATTTCATTTATCCGGTTGCAACTACAAAGGAAATAACCAAAGATCCCGTAAGCAAACTCTTCATTCAGCACTGGCGTTCACTGGCGTTGAAGAGCGGTGGCTATTTCAGTCTTAAAGACTGGTATCAGAAAATCGGGCTTGAAAACAAGCAGGGAATCATTAATACCGACGATTGCAACGAGATTGTGCGAACCCTCAGCTACAAATCGTACGAATCGGAATATAAGGTTATGATTATCTGGATGATAGAAAAACTTTACCATGCTGCCGCCCCCAAACTGCTCAAAATCCTGGAGGAACCGCCCGACAAAACCTTGTTTCTTCTGATATCGGAGCAAAGCGACCTTATCCTTCCTACCATTCTTTCCAGAACCCAGCTCGTGAAGTTTCTGCCCCTTCCCGACAGGGTAATAACCGACACCCTTACCGCAGGCGGCGAGTGCACCCGTGAAGAGGCAAACCGGATCATGTATATGTCGAACGGCAACCTGATAGCTGCCCGCCGAATGCTTGAAACGGGGGAATCGGATCTGTCGGACTTTGAGTTATTCAGAACCTGGATGAGAGCCTGCTACCGGAAAGATGCTTCCGCCTCAGAAGAAATTTATAATCTATGCCCTTAAGGCAACCCGGTATTGCCTTATGTATCAATACGGACACGAATCAGAGATCAAAGCCGAAGGGGAAGAGCTAAAATTTATCAGGGACTTCTCCCCATTTATCAACCAAACAAACATCGGTCTGTTAAACGAAGCGTTCAACACTGCCCATTACCACATCGAACGCAACGGAGCCGGCAACATCATCTTCTTTGATCTTTCGCTCAAGGTAATGCAGTGGGTGGCAAGAAAACAGGCCTGAGACTCCCGGTATTAAAGGTGTTTATTTTTCCCTCTTATCCTTAACTATAAGGAAAATCTCCTCATTCTCCTTTTTCATCAGGTATTTCTCCCTGGCAAACTTTTCCAGGGAAACCGAGTCGGACATAAGCTCCTGAAGTCCGGTGCTGTCGCGATGGATTTCGGCCTTGTAAAATTCCTTCTGCTGCCGCTGATTGTTAAGAATACGACCAAGCTTTAGCTGCGAGATAAAGTTATTGCGGTCGAAAAATGTAAGCCATACGATGAAAATCACAAATACCAGCAGGTACTTGTTTTTAAGAAAGGATGGAATTTTTTTCCACATATATGGCCGATTGAATCACAAAAATAGGCAGAATTCCTTAAAATATTATACTCTGAAAAAGGAATGTTCAGCAGAAGCGGGACGCATCAGTCGTTCCGCCCGTTAGGGTAAATCTTCTTTTCAGCCTCTTTCGCTTCGTTCCAGAATACATCCAGCTCAGCAAGGTTCATTTCATGCATCGATTTGCCCGTTTCGTTTACACGCTGCTCGATGTAATTGAACCGTGAAATAAACTTTTTATTGGTTCTTTCCAGTGCATCCTCGGGATTTACTTCAATAAAGCGCGCATAGTTGATTAGGGCAAACAGCAGATCACCGAATTCATCCTCTATTTTTTCGTGTGATCCGTTAAGTTTTTCATATTGCAGCTCACCCAGCTCCTCCTGAACCTTATTCCAGACCTGTCCGGCATGATCCCAGTCGAATCCCACACCCCTCGCCTTTTCCTGAATACGAAATGCCTTAACCATTGCCGGCAGCGATTGCGGAACCCCACCGAGCACCGTTTTCCGCCCTTCGTTAAGTTTGATTTTCTCCCAGTTATTCTTCACTGTCTCCGCATCGTTAGCGGTAACATCACCGTATATGTGCGGATGTCTGCGGATCAGCTTTTCGCAAATACCGTTCAGTACATCGGTAATATCAAACGCTCCTTGTTCCGAAGCAATTTTTGAATAAAAAACCAGATGAAGCATAAGATCGCCCAGCTCCTTGCTGATTTCACTCATATCTCCCTCAAGAATTGCATCGCTTAGCTCATAGGTCTCCTCAATGGTAAGATAACGCAGGCTTTCAAGCGTTTGCTTCCGGTCCCAGGGACATCCTGCCCTGAGTTCATCCATAATATTCAATAACCTTTCAAAGGCAGCAAGTCGGGGATCCATACGGTGGTTTCTTTTTGTAGTTCCAGAATTCAATTAAACGCATAACAACAGTCAGAAGGGATGAACCGGAAATGCAGATATACAAGCAACCAGCGGAATAGGATTGGGCATTGGCTGAATACTGCCTGCTTACAGCTCAGAATCAGCCGTGACTGAAACGCAATCGTACCGCATAACGGCAGGCTGCAAAAGTAATCATTTTTTTAGGGGTTGGATTTTGTATTTTTGCCTCTTAGCCTCAAATCCTTTACCCTGGTGCAGTTTCATGTTAAATACCGGAATCCTGGGAAAGCCAGCCTTGTAAAGGTTCTGGCCTCGGTTCTTCTGATAACCCTGGCAATACCTTCTGCTGCACAGCCACACCGGTTTCAGGCTTCAAACCTGCTGTTCGAAGCCCGGGTCAACTATGGTTTCCTGATTGCTCATCACCTGGAAATGGAAATTTACAACAGCCATTTCCCCACGCTTGAGTTCTCGGTATCGCAGGCCACCTATGGAAAAAGGCAGTGGGAAGCGCTCTACAACTATCCGGTTACCGGAGTTTCTTACTGGAATGCCAGACTGGGAAATTCACCGGACCTTGGCTTCGCCCACGCACTTTATCCGTTTATAAGCTTTCCGCTTATCAAGAAAGACAAACAGGAAGTGAATTTTCGACTGGGTGCCGGGCTAGCCTATCTGACAAAGAAATTTGACCGGCTCTCGAATTACAAGTACAACGCCATCGGATCGCATCTGAATGCTGCAATTAACCTGACTATGGAATACCGGTGGAAACCGGTTAAACACCTGCAGCTTTCGGGAGGGATTCAGCTTATGCACTTTTCGAATGGCTCCACCCGTACGCCCAATTTCGGGTTAAACATTCCATCCGTAACCGGTGGAGCAGCATTCAGAATTAATGCTGAAAATCCGTATATCCGCCGTCGCATACGCCCAAGCCTCAAAATGTACGAATTCGACGGAAAGGAGTTTATTGAAGTAAAACTTGGAACCACTTTCGCCACCAAAGAGTCGGGCGACACCGACGGAAGACGTTTTTTCATTTATTCCGGATTTCTGATGGCAATGAAAAACCTTGATTACAAGCATAAGGCCGGACTCTGTTTTGATCTTTCATGGGACGGTTCCGACTCTCTGCTGGTCGCCCGCAGCAATTACAAGCCATATAATCCGCGCGAACTGACAAAACCCGGTCTCAGCGCTGCTTATGAGCTTGTATTAGCCCGTACCTCATTCGCTTTTAATCTCGGATTTTACCTTGGCGGGAAGGACAAAAGCGAGGGAATGACGTACTATAAAATGGGAATTCACTACCTGATCTCCAATAACATATTCGCAAACCTGACGCTTAAAACCCACTTTGCACGAGCCGATTATGTGGGCATCGGACTCGGCTACAGGTTTAAATGGGGTTACTATCTGAAATAATCAGCCTTCGTGTACGTTTAACATCGGAATCATACAATCACGGCTTCGCTATAGCCCGACAAGCGGGATTTTGTACATTTGATCCCCGGCAGCCTATGCTGCAATGCCCGAATGAAAAAACAGAAAATCACCGGAATACTTGTATTAACACTGCTCGTTGTACTTCTTGCTTCCTGCAAACCGGAGCAGCTCGACGACTGTTTCACAAGCACCGGTTCACTGACAACTGAAGAACGCAGCCCCGGATTTTACAACCGCATTTCATTAAACGACAATGTGAATCTGGTGCTTGTTGCCGGCAATCAACCCAAGCTTAAAGTCGAAGCCGGAAAAAACCTGCTGAAAGCCATCAAAACCATCGTTTCCGACAGCACCCTTGAAATTCGTAATACCATGAAATGCAACTGGGTGCGCAATTACAAAAAAGAAATAACTGTTTATGCAACCGCTCCGGCTCTGAAAGAGATCAGATATGAGAGTTCGGGAGATGTAAGCACGACCGGTCAGCTTGCCGTCGACTCACTCGAGTTCAACATCTGGGGAGGCTCCGGAACCATAGAACTGGACTTAAATACTGAAAATCTGAAGCTTGCCCTGCACTACGGTACAACCGATCTGCACGTAAAAGGCAAAAGTATCATTACCACGATATTCGCAAACAGTTATGGCCCATTTTATTGTAATGAACTGATTTCGAATATAGTGTATATCCGAAACAGCGGTACCAACAACTGCTATGTTTACGCCAGGCACATACTGGAAGTAGAAATTACTTCGGTTGGCAGCATTTATTACGCCGGGGATCCTTTTCAGTTGAAAAGCTACATCTCCGGCAGCGGAAAGCTCATCCGCATGGAATAAAGACTGTTTTAGTAAGCTCTTGCAAATACAACCCGTCGTGCTGAAGGCTTTCCGGTAAGGATGCATTTCCCTTCTTCCGGTTTTGCATCCAGAGGAATCAGGCGTATGGTTGCTTTGGTCTTCTCTTTAATTTCCTGTTCGGTTTCGGGAGTACCGTCCCAGTGTGCAAGAATAAAACCGCCCTTATTATCGAGCAGGTCAACAAACTCATCCCAGGTATCGGCTTTGGCTGTCATATTCTCACGGAAATCGAGGGCTTTCTGGTACAGATTTTCCTGAATACTCTGAAGCAGGTGTTCAACTTTTACGTCGATATCTGCGAGCTGATATGACGCTTTTTCCAGGGTATCCCGGCGAGAAACCTCCACGGTACCATTTTCCAGATCGCGGGGACCGATAACAAGTCTGACGGGTACACCTTTAAACTCATATTCGTTGAATTTCCAGCCTGGTTTATAGGTATCGCGGTCATCGTATTTCACTGTAATGCCCTTTGCCTTTAACTTGGCAACAATCCCATCCACCTTGGCGGATATGGCTTGCAGTTGTTCGTCCGTTTTGTAGATTGGAATAATAACAACCTGTGTAGGAGCAAGTTTCGGCGGAAGTACCAATCCATGATCATCCGAATGTGCCATAATAAGGGCACCCATCAGGCGGGTTGAAACGCCCCAGGATGTAGCCCAAACGTATTCCAGCTTATTTTCACGGCTAAGAAATTGAACTTCAAACGCCTTTGCAAAATTCTGTCCCAGAAAATGGGATGTACCGGCCTGAAGAGCCTTCCCATCCTGCATCAGTGCCTCGATACAGTAGGTTTCAACGGCTCCGGCAAAACGCTCGTTCGGCGATTTAACGCCTTTAAGAACAGGGACGGCCATAAAGTTTTCGGCAAAATGGGCATATACGTTCAGCATCTGCTCCGTTTCGGCAATAGCCTCTTCTGCAGTAGCATGAGCGGTATGTCCTTCCTGCCAAAGAAACTCCGCGGTACGCAGAAACAGGCGCGTCCGCATTTCCCAGCGCACAACATTCGCCCACTGATTGATGAGCAGTGGCAGGTCACGGTACGACTGTATCCAGTTGCGGTAGGTATCCCAGATAATTGTTTCAGAAGTGGGACGGACGATAAGCTCCTCTTCCAGTTTTGCGGTTTCATCAACAACCACGCCTTTGCCGTCCGGATCGTTTTTCAGGCGGTAGTGGGTAACTACAGCGCATTCTTTGGCAAAACCTTCAACATGGCTGGCTTCCTTGCTGAAGAATGATTTGGGAATAAAAATCGGGAAATAAGCGTTGACATGCCCGGTATCCTTGAACATTTTATCGAGAGCCGCCTGCATCTTCTCCCAGATTGCATATCCGTATGGTTTGATAACCATACAGCCTCTAACCGCTGAATTTTCAGCGAGATCAGCTTTAATAACCAGGTCGTTGTACCATTGAGCGTAATTTTCTGCCCTTGAAGGAAAATCTTTAGCCATTTTATGTTTTATGGTATGGAATTTGTTAATTTTCAGGGGTGCAACACACCCCGATTAAGTCGCACAAAATTAATAAAATTAACGCAGTACAAACATCCGGGAAAGGCCCGGGAAGCAAACACTGCAAATCAAAGGGAGGACCTTAATATGAGAACTTTACTGTTATTCGTTGCTGCAAGCGCTCTATTTGTTTCGGCATGTACAACACAATATCAGGCCCGCAACACCTACGACGACCTTTATTACTCGCCCGGCGATGCAGTTGCAACGCAACAGGTAACCACCGTCAGTCCTGCCGTTCCGGAAACCCGCTATGCCGATGCGGAAACTCAGGTACAGTACTACGACAGCCAGCAGGAACAACAGGCAGCAGAAGCATACGATAACAACTACCAGACCGAAAGCTATAATTACCAGACTTCCGAACAATATACCGATCCTTATACCGGCAATACTTACGTCACCAACAATTATTACAATACTGACGACTACTACGACTATGCCTATTCCGCCAGGCTTCGCCGGTTCCACTCAAATTATTACTTTAACAACTACTATTCTCCTTACTATACCAACCTTTACTGGTACGATTACAACCCCTGGAGCTGGGGAACAAGCATTTATCTCGGATACAACTGGTGGTATCCCAGCTTCTATTACGGATGGGGTTATCCCAATTACGGCTACGGAAGTTTCTGGAGGTATTCATACTGGGATTATCCCTACGGTTACGGATGGGGTTATCCATATTATGGTTACGGCAGCTATTGGAGCGGATACCGTCACGGCTACTGGGATGGTTACTATGCCGGATCAAACTATTTTAACAGTCACGACTACAACTCCTACTACTACGGACCACGCGGCGGCGGCATCAGCGGAAGCTCCGGAAGCGGACGCAATGCTGCAACCTTTGGCGAACGCTATGAAGCCGCTATAAACAGTGGCCGTATAGAAGGCCAGCGTACCTCTCCCATTGGCGTTTCAGGCTCAGGCCGGAACACCGGTACACCAACTACCGGTCGTACTGCTGATCCCGGAAGATCCACCGGAACCGTTAGCCCCGGAAGAACAGAAGATCCCGGCAGAAATACCGGAACCGTCAGCCCCGGTCGTACCACCGATCCCGGAAGAAATACCGGAACCGTCAGCCCCGGCCGTACCACTGATCCCGGAAGAAATACCGGAACCGAAACTCCCGGCCGCACTACCGTTACCCCAAATCCCGGTGTGGTTGTTCAACCCGGGCGCAGCAATACTCCGACATCCGGACCTACCGATCAGCCTTCATCCGAACCTTCGGGAATTAACAATGGAGCCAGGATGCAGCAGCCTGCCACCCAGCCATCGCGGTATTCTGCCCCTGCAAATCAAGGCGTAAGGGCAACCACACCTCAGGACAGAAGCGGGACGCAGGGCAACACCAGGGAATCGCAGAACCCGTCTTATCAGAGACCCGCAACCATGCAACAGCCTGCAGAAAGCGGACGTACCCCTCAGTCGTACACCGCCCCGGGATACAACAAACCAAAATCGAGCAACGAATATACCAGTCCGAGGTATCGCAATATGCGCGAAACCAACGTAAACCCAGGTCAGCAAAGTGCGCCTTCGGGACAGCAGGGAACGCCCAGAGTAACCACACCTCAGCGATATTCCAATCCGCGAACAACTCCCTCGCGCTCTAACGACCAGAACTACCAGGCTCCTTCGCGTTCATCGGGAGGCAACTATTCGGCACCGGCACGCTCCTCTTCATCGGGAAGCGGCTATTCAGCACCATCAGGGTCTTCCTCCGGCGGCAGCAGCTATTCAGCACCGTCACGCTCATCCTCATCCTCTTCTTCGACTTCCGGAGGCGCCACCGGGGGGACCTCCGGCAGGCTGTCGACGGGCTTATTCTTCTTGAAGGTGCTCATCGGGATTTCGTACGGCGCGCCCGAGCTCGCATCACCGAGTTTCTTGAGGGAGAGCTTCGCCTGATCCTGAACGGGCACTGCGGGTTGCCCGTTGGCGAGGAGTGCACCGGCGCCGGCGCGCAAGAGGGCAACGGCAGATTCGCGGCAGG
>JALHHH010000119.1 GCA_022837485.1 Bacteroidales bacterium | reverse complement strand
CACCGAAGGTAATTCCATACTCCCCTTGTCCCCCCGTCTCCCCGTCGCCTTGTCTGTTGCAGTGAAAATCGATAATCCCGGCAGCATCCGGGCTCTGCCTGCCGCTATCGGGTACGATTCTTCTCTTTATTTGTTCGCTGCCGGGTTTTTTAACGCCTTTTTTTACAATGCCGGTCCTCGCTTTCGCTGGAGCGATACGACATTGGCAAAATTCCGTTCACGAAGTTGGAGTGGGCTTCGTCAGGTGGAATTGTGGGATAGTTTATTCAAAGTCCTGATTACAAATTGTATACAGATGTTTTAGAAATTAGAAATTAAATCCGCAATCCGCACCGGAGCGAAGCGGAGTTTACCGAAGGTAATTCCAAATCCTTTATCTTTGCTTGTCTCATCAAACTCGTCCCGCTCATGAACTCAAGCCTTGCTGCTCTTGTTTCCCGGTTTCATCGTTTTCTTTCGCATCCCCTTGTCCGTCCGCTGGTGGACGTGGCAATGGCGGCTTTTATTTTGGTTGTGTTTCATTACCTTTGGTGGGAGTTGCTGGATGTGTTCCGCGCTACCGAAGTATACGAACGGATTTCGGGATGGCTGGCGCAGAGCGTTTACCGCTCCTCCCTATGGGTGAATACCCGGGTTTTGGGGATGGAGATCGTTGCACGCGATGCCGCGAATACCATGCTGTTTCCTTCGGTTGACGGTTACATACACGTGAACGGTGGCTGTTCGGGCTTCAAGCAGATGTATCAGGTGCTGTTTCTGTTTCTGCTCTTCCGCGGACCCCTGAAGCACAAGCTGTGGTTTATCCCTGCTGCCGTGGCTTTTATGTACCCGGTGAACGTGCTGCGGGTGGTGCTTCTGTCCGTCGCCCTGCTGATCGTACCACAGCACTGGGATTTTGTGCACCTTTGGGTGATGCGTCCGTTCTACTATGTGGCGATCTTTGCCGAATGGGTTGTCTGGGTTGAGGTGTTTGCACGCCCTACCCCGCAACGGTTAAAAAACTGAAAGACTATGCTGAAGAAAATCGCGTGTTTGCCTGTTATCTGTCTTCTTACCTTTACCTCTTTACGTGCGCAGGATGCCTCTCCGGGACGTGAGCATCCCCTTGCTGCCCTTGCCGATCGCTACGAGACCCTTTACGGACGATTTATCTTCAACGGTGGCAGCGGCACCTGGCCGCAGAGTCTATCCCGCATCTCCGGCATGGCGGAATGGTCGGAAGGCTATATTCACGGTTCACGCACCGACAGCGCTGCGGCTTCCTTTATGGCGGCGGCATTGCTGCCCTATACTTCCGGCGACCCCCGGGCTTACAGCCGCAAGCCGGTATTCCGGCATTTCTATACCACCCGTGCCAACCTCCTGGATGTGGATGCGCCGGGACTTAAGCTTTACGTAAATCCCATGCTTTACCTGAAAGCGGGGATGGATACCGACGGCTTCGCTTATCGCAACACCCGGGGTGCGGAAGTCACGGGCGTTCTCGACAACCGCCTGGGCTTCCGTGCATGGTTTACCGAAACCCAGATGACGGCAACGGCAGGAGAGAGGGCTTACCGTGCGGCTTACGGGGTATATCCCGGCACTCACCTGGTAAAAGGCTTCGGCGACAACGGCATCGACTTTATGCAGGCCGGCGGGTACATCGACTTCCGGGTACTGCCGTCGGTAAAGGTGCAGTTTGGTCAGGGCAACCATTTTATTGGTCACGGCATGCGTTCGTTGCTGCTCAGCGACCATGCTACCCCTTACCTCTATTTATCTTTCGACACCCGTGTGTGGAAGCTGGCATACCGGAACATCTATGCCCGTATGATCGACAGGGGAGGGGTGCGAACACAGCCTCTGCCGGTGAAATACATGGCGGCACATTATCTGGGCATCGACGTCACCCCCCGATTGAACATAGGCTTTTTCGAGAACGTGGTATTTCACGACAACAGAGGGGCAGGACGCGGCTTCGATCCGTACTATCTGAATCCCGTTATCTTTTACCGCAGCGTAGAACATCTTCTGGGCGATGCCGACAAAGTACTTGTGGGATTGAATGCGGCCTGGCTTCCCGTGAAAGGGGTAAGGGCTTACGGTCAGCTGATGATAAACGAATTCCGCATCAACGATCTGAGGGCGGGCAACGGACATGCAGCCAACAAATACGGCTACCAGCTCGGCGTGGTATGGGTGAGGGCGATAGGTTATGCCGGTCTCGACCTTCAGGCCGAATACAACAGGGTACGTCCTTACAGCTATATGCATTATACCATGGATGGCGCCACGCATCCGGTAAACAACTACATGCATTACAACCAGCATCTGGCGCATCCCCTGGGAGCCAACTTCAGCGAGGTACTTGCCAAAGCCACCCTTCAGCCTTCTCCGGCATTAAGTTTTGAATTTACCTTTATGCATGCAATTTACGGTGCCGACAGTCTGGGCAGCAACTGGGGACAGAACATTTTGCTCGACTACCGCACCTATGAGCAGAAGCTGGGAAACCGTCCGGGACAGGGCGTACGCACGAGGGTATGGCTCAATACCTTTAGTGCCAGCTGGCAGATAAAGCACAACATCTTCCTCGATGCCGACCTCCAGACGCGCACGCTTCGCAGTGCCATCCACAGCCGCAACAGCGACTGGTACTACACCGGCATCGGTCTTCGCTGGAATATGGGAAGGAAGTTGGGGATAATGTAGAATGGGGTTTGCACTGGCTTTGCCAGGTGAAAATGTGGAAATGTTTACTCAATGCCCTGATCACAAATTATATACGGATGTTTTAGAAATTAGAAATTAAATCCGCAATCCGAATTTCAAATTCTGCACTCCTTTTCATAGGTTTCTTTTTGTACTTTTTTCCTGATAAAAAAGTACCAAAAAATCACGGCTGCGTAAAAAAGGCTAAAACCCGGCGAGCATTTTGGCGGGAAGAATCGAGGTTGTTACGGCACTCCTCTTCTGAAAACCGATGTACAAAAATCATCCGGGCTCTGCCCGCCGCTATCGCGTACGATTCTTCTCTTTATTTGTTCGCTGCCGGGTTTTTTAACGCCTTTTTTACAATGCCGGTCCTTTGTCTTCGCTGGAGCGATTCGCCATTATCAAATTCCCGTTAACACAGGATTTAATCTGAATTATTCCGTTTTTGTGTTTTCTTTCCGTACTTTTTTCCTGATAAAAAAGTACCAAAAAATCACGGCTGCGTAAAAAAGGCTAAAACCCGGCGAGCATTTTGGAGGGAAGAATCGAGGTTGTTACGTTACTCCTCTGCTGAGGACCGATGTACAAAGATTACCCGAACTCTGCCAACCTCTATCGCGTACGATTCTTCTCTTTATTTGTTCGCTGCCGGGTTTTTTAACGCCTTTTTTACAATGCCGGTCCTCGCCATCGCTGGCGGCATACGCCATT
>JALHHH010000118.1 GCA_022837485.1 Bacteroidales bacterium | reverse complement strand
TTGGGCGAGGGCGGGTACCATATTAGCCTAAAAGATGCCGCAGGCTGCATAAGCAACGTTTACACCCAGGTCATTGAAAATATTCCCGGTCCCGAAATTCATTGCTTCCCCAGTCCGGCAACCGGCAGCAGTAGTGATGGCCGCATTACGGTGATTTCACCGAACTCCGGCCTCACCTATCAGCTTGAGGGCGGTTTGCCCCAAACCGGAAATATCTTCACCGGGCTTACCGCCCAAATATATTATGTGCTGGTTACCGATGGCTTTGGCTGCACCGCCCGCGACACGGTAGAGGTTGAAAGCCTTCAAGGTTCCACACTGGTGGCGCTGGCCGGCATCAACCGCCAATGCCTGAACAAACCCGCCAGTTCCGACATAAGGCTTACACGTGTTAGTGGACTAAAGCAGTTCAAGGCCACGCTTTACTACAATGCCGGTATCCTGAACTGCACCAATTTCAACAGCAACGAGGTGGATTTCCCCGGCATAACTGCTCAAATGTTTACTGCCCCGGCCAGGGTTGAAATTGCCTGGAATGGCAGCACCGCCGTTACAAACACCGACACCCTGTTAGTTGGCAGCCTGATTTTTGAAACCACCCAGCCCGGCCTTGCCGACATCAACTGGGAGCATGGCAGCCCCATGACCTGGTTTTTGAACGAGGCAGGCGACACCATTCAGCAACCCGCCCTTATACCGGGCAACATACAGGTGCACGAAATTCCTGAAATAGGCCTGCAACAGCCCCCGCCGTTGTGCGAAGGCGACAGCATTACGCTGAGTGCCGGGGTAAACGGCGGCACTGCCCCCATGCAATACACCTGGACAGGGCCGCAGGGCAGCAGCAGCACGCAACAGCTCACCATTGCCCAAGCCGGTAGCGGTGACGACGGCCTGTATCACTTCACCGTAAGCGACTATTTCAATTGTGCCGACACAACGCAAATTATGTTATCGGTTGTGCCTTTGCCGCAGGCCAACTTCCCCACCACCAACGACACCATCTACTACGAACAGGAATACCAACTCCAGGCCACTCCCGGCTATGCCAGCTACCAGTGGAGCACCGGCGACACCACTTACTACATCAACGTAACTGAAGATGGCGAATACAGCGTAATCCTGCAAACCGCCGAAGGCTGCACCAACCTTGAAAAAGTCACGCTCATTGACACCTGGTTCCCCTTTAACATCCCCAACGCCTTCACCCCCAATGGCGACGGCCTCAACGATAGCTTCCGCCCCGTAACCGACTACGACCGCTTTAGCAGGTTTAGCATGGTCATCTACAACAGTTGGGGACAGCGCATTTTTGAAACCACAAGGCCCGCTGAAGGCTGGGATGGCAAAGATGCTGCTGCGGGGGTGTATGTATGGGTGATTACTTATGCGGATTATATGGGGAAGGTGAGTACGTTGAGGGGGAGTGTGACGTTGGTGAAGTAATGTAGTTAAAACTTAAAAAATAACAATATTTTGGTATCTTTGTCTTATTATTAACCAAAAAACCAACTCATGAAAAACCTTAAGTTTATCTTACTAGTTGGGATTTGTGCTCTCGGATTCAATGTCAGTGCACAATATATAACTGTAAGTATTATTGAAAATACCAGTTATTCAGGCTTATACGATGTTAAGCTTTTTGTCTTAGATGTTGTGACGCAAAACTATTGTCAGGTAGCACAAGAACAAGATGTAACTCTCTCTTATACGTTCATCCCAAATGAAATCAATCTTTCATGTGTAAACCTGGTAAATGATCAGAAAGATCGTTATAGATATATTGCTGTGGTAACCAGGCAGGAAGCTATAGGCAGTGGTCAGAACTTGACACAATTACTTGATACAGGAGAAATGTGGAATGTTATTACAATTCCTCCTGTACAAATGAATTAATATATATTGGTTCAGATGTTCCGTGGGATCTTGTTTTTCTTTCTTATTATCTTTAGCGTTTCCTGTGTTGCTCAAAAAGAATATCATAACTGGTACTTTGGTCAATATTGTGGATTGACTTTTAGCAATGGCGATCCAATTGCGCTCACAAATGGTAGTAATTATGGATGGTCAGGAGCTTCAATTAGTGACTCGTTGGGAAACTTATTATTTTATACAGATGGAAGCTATATTTATGACCGAAATCATAATTCCACTCCTAATGGTTATGGATTTTATGGACGGTCATCTACGCAAGGCTCCTTAATTGTTCCTTTACCAAATAGTAAGAATCTTTTTTATATTATAAATGTTTGCCACTGGTCAAATGATTTTAGTGATATTCCCGAGACCGGATTGTTTTATTCTATTTTTGATATTAATTTGAGAGATGGATTAGGGGATATAGTTGTGGACGGGAAAAATATCCCCATCTATTTACCTTTATCTGGCTGTTATGCAGTTGATAAACTCACTTCTGTAAGACATAAAAATAATCGGGATATTTGGATAATTACGCGTAATTATCCCGGAAATAAGTTTTTTTCATTTTTATTAACTCCTTCCGGCATTAACCCTGTCGGAAAAATAAGTCTTAGCCTACATAACTGGATTACTGGACAAGGGCAACAGAATATCGGGGAAATAGCAATTAGTCCCGATGGTGCAACGATGGCCACTGCATATGATAATAATGAGTTTTTTGAAATTGGAAATTTTAATACCGCAACTGGTCTGTATACCCCAGGGTTTAAAGTATTTCCAAACATTACACCTTGTGGATCGAACTATGTATCCGTCTTTGGCTTGGAATTTTCTCCTGATTCAAAATTTTTATATACATCTATTCGGGTTGCTACTATTAATAATTTTGAATGTGCCTGGGTTCAGCAATACGATGTTTCTATTCTAGATTCTGCTTCTGTTAAACAATCGCAAATTACCATAGGTGCAGGAATTGCAGGTTCGCTTCAAAATGGTCCGGATGGAAAGATATATGGGGGCTTATTTGATGAACAGTATTTAAGTGTTATTCACAATCCCAATAAGAAAGGTTTATTTTGCAATTTTGAGTTCGCTTCTGTATCTTTAGGTGAAGGCAATAGAAAATACTTGTGGGGTTTACCCCAAATGCTTCAAAAATATTTCTCCTATATCAATTATTCAGCGGCATGCATAAATCAACCTACCCTTTTCACTCCCAATATATATCCGGTGCCTGACAGTGTATACTGGAACTTTGGGGATGCCATGTCAGGTGCCAATGATACCTCCACTTTGCTTAACACTTCGCATATATACCACACTCCCGGAGATTTTCAGGTTACCCTTATTTCTTACTGGCCGGGCGGCAGGTCTGATACCTCTGCTAAGACCATTTCTGTTTTACCGGCTCCTTTTCCCAATATTGGTGATACAGCATTCATCTGTAAGGGCGATTCCGTTGCGCTTGAATCTGATATTTTTGAATCCTAC